>NZ_SPEY01000083.1 GCF_009360615.1 Comamonas sp. | reverse complement strand
GCGTGACCTTGGCCACATAGACGATGGAGCGGCCGTCGCGCACCACGATGTTGCAGGGGAAGCGGATTTCCTCGCACAGCCGCGCGATCACGGGCTGACCCAGCTCGGTCAGGTCCATGGAGGACAGGAACTCAAAGCCCAGACGCAGCACGGACAGGCCCAGCCGGTAGTCGTTGCCGCCCTCGGCGCGCTGAAGAAAGCCCATGCTCTCCAGCGTGTTGAGCATGCGGAACACCGTGGCGCGCGGCAGCTGCAGGCGGCGCGCCAGCTCGGGCGCGCCCAGCGTTGCGTTGTCGCGGCCGAACTCCTGCAGCAGGCGCAGACCGCGCTCCAACGCGGGCACCATGTACTTGTCGGAGCCGCCGTCCGGCGCGCCACCGGTATCTTCAGGAATAGTGGAAGCAGACATATCCAACTTTCGGTTCATTCCAGCTTGTTGCGCCCAAGCCAGAAGCTCCCCCGCTGCATGCACCGTTTCTGTCGCCAGAGACAGCAAGCAAGGGCCGCCCCGCAGCGAGGCTGTCGTCCCCCTGGGGGGAAGGCGCGCAGCGACTCGGGGGGTAATTCATATCAGTTCATGACGAAGCCGCCGTTGACGGGCAGGACCTGGCCCGTCACAAAGCGCGCACCGTCGGACAGCAGATAGGACACGGCACCCGAGACATCCTCGGGCCCCTGCTCGCGCTGCAGCGCGCGCTGGTCGATATAGAGGCGATGGCGGTGCTCGGGCACGTACTCGGTGGCCTCGACCAGCACCAGGCCCGGAGCCACGGCATTGATGGTGATGGCATCCGCGCCCAGCTCGCGAGCCATGGAACGCGTCATGGCCATCACGGCGCCCTTGCTGGCCACATAGGCCATCAGGTTGGGTGCGCCCCACATGGCAGTGTCGGAAGCCAGATTGACGATGGCACCGCGACCGCTGTCCTTGAGAGCCGCGCGGCAGGCACGGGTCATCAGCCAGACGCCGCGCACATTGACGTTCATCACCTGGTCCCATTTGTCCAGGGCAATGTCGTCCATGCCCTTGCCGCCAGAGTCCGTCACGGCCGCGTTGTTGACCAGGCCATCCAGACCGCCGAGGGTCTGCACGGCCTGCTGTGCGCACTGTTCTATGGAAGCCGGGTTGCTGGCATCAAAGGCGACGCCGTGAGCCTCGAAGCCCATGGCGCGCAGCTTGGCAACGGCTTCGTTCAGCAATTCGGCGCGCAGATCGGCCATCACAAGCTGCGCCCCCTGCTGGCACAGCGTCTGCGCAAAAGCAAAACCCAGGCCGCGCGCAGCGCCGGTCACAAGGATCCGGCGCCCAGCGAGCTGACCGGTGGAAGGCATGGTGTTGAGGGTCATCTTAAACCTTGTTTGTTTCAAATATGAAATGACACTTTTTTCTTGAAACAAGCCTGCAGTTTAGTGAGCCTTCTTTTGAGTCAATACCCGGAGAAACCCGTAGTCCGCAGCACACAACGACATACGGGCGTAAAAAAACCGCGACAAGCGCGGTTGAAAGGAAAACGGGGCAACAAAAGGTATCCGGCCTGCGCCGGTGGCAGGCCGGATCGAGATTCATCAAGATGGATAGCTTTCACGCCTGCCAGTAAAGGCATCCAGGCTCAGAACCGCATGAAGATGCTGTGCATGAGGCGATCAAAGCCACCTGAAAGCTAGCTTGTCATCTGCGCCGTCACTGGCGTGCGGCGCAGAAAGTCCAGCACCATGCTCTGCGCGTATCGGCTGGCGACCGTGCGCACGAAATCCGAGAAGTCCACATGGGCGCTGTCATCCGCACGGTCCGAGATGGTGCGCATGGCGGCAAACGGCATGCCGTAATCCAGGCAGGTCTGGGCCACGGCCGCGCCCTCCATCTCCACGGCCAGCACGACATGGCCTGCGGCCTCCAGATCGGCCTTCAGCCGCGCGCTGGCCTGGTGCGAGCCGACAAACTGATCGCCGCTGGCAATCAGGCCCTGGTGCACGCGGGCCGAGGCGTAGTCCGCCACGATGCCCGCGCGCAGTGCCGAGTCGGCGGCCTGCACCAGTCTGTCCGTCGCCGCCTCGTCGCAGGCCAGGGTGCTGCGACCGTAGCCGGGCAGTTGCCAGCGCGGAAAGATCGGCGAGGCATCCATGTCATGCTGCAGGAAAGTCCGCGCGATCACCACATCGCCCACATTCACATCCGCGCCGATGCCTCCCGCCACGCCGGTGAACAGAATGCCGCGCACACCAAAGCGCTCGATCAGCGCGGCAGTGGTGGTGGCGGCGGCCACCTTGCCTATGCCCGACAGCGCGCACACCACCTCATGCCCGTGCAACCGGCCCAGCCAGAAGTCGCGTCCGGCATGGCGCAGGCATTGCATGTCCTGCATGGCGTCGACCAGGCCGTGTTGTTCTTCGGCAAGAGCGCTGAGAATGGCGAGCGTCATGGATGGGGGTACTCCGGAACATGGGCCAGGCGGCCCTGGTGAAAGCACGAAAGAAAGCACAAAAGCGGCACCAGGCCGCTTTTGGAGGATGCGCAAGAGGCGCGATTAGAGCACGAGGGCTTATTGCGCCTCGATGTCATGACTTTTGATGATGGGCGCCCAGAGCCCGGCTTCCTTGCGGATCAGCTCGCCGAAGGCCTCGCCCTTGACCACCCAGGGCGTCATGCCCTGTGCCTTGAGCTGATTGAGCGCCGCCGGGGTCTTCAGAATCTTGTCGATATCCTCGCCCAGCTGCTTGACCACCTCTGGCGGCGTGTTCTTCGGAGCCAGCACGCCATACCAGGAGGAAATGGCAATCCCCGGCACGCCGGCTTCGGCCAGGGTCGGCACATTGGGCAAGAAGCCCGAGCGCGCGCCGTCGGTCACGGCCAGCGCGCGCAGCTTGCCCGACTGCACATGGGGCAGCACGGTGGGCAGATTGGCCACGATCATGGGAATGGTGCCGCCCAGCACATCGGTCACGCCCTGGGTCGAGCCCTTGTAGGCCACATGCATGATGTCCGCGCCCGACTTGTCCTTGAACAGCTCGCCGGCCAGATGCAGGCTGGAGCCCACGCCGGGCGAAGCGTAGCTGATGGAGTTGGGCTTGGCCTTGGACAGCGCCACCAGCTCCTGAACCGACCTGACCGGCACCTGCGGATTGACCGCAATGACATTGGCCGTGCGCCCCATGGAAGCCACAGGCACGAAGTCGCCGAACACGCTGTAGGGCAGCTTGGGCATCAGCGTCGGGTTGATGGTCAGATTGCCCTGAGGCACGACCAGCAGCGTATGGCCGTCGGGCTTGGCGCGCTTGACCATGTCGATGCCGATATTGCCGCTGGCTCCGGGGCGGTTATCGACGATGGCGGCCTGCTTGTAGTGCTCGGTCAGGCCGGTCGCCAGAATGCGCGCCAGGATGTCCACGGGACCGCCGGCGGGAAAAGGGGCAATGATGGTGAACTGCGCGGCGGAAAGCTGCTCGGTGGCGGTCGCCGCATGAGCGACGGGCAGGGCCAGGACGCTGGCCAGTGCCAGGCAGGATTTGAGAAATTCGGAGCGTTGCATGAGGGTTCCAGAGGGTGGAGATGTCAAGCCGACCGAGGTTCGATGCGCGCCCTGTTTGACGACGCGCAAGGAAATATTCGCACAGGCGTGACACCATGCTGAAGTGGGGAGATCTGCTTGCAGGTTTCAGCAACAAGCAAGAGAGGTGCCAAGCCGACAAAGCACACGACGCATGCCGGCCCGGCGCCGTATCAGATGGCCAGCGGTGCCACGTTGTTGAGTACCGCGCGCACAACGCTGTACACCGTCAGCGCCGATGTCTTGGGATTGGCCGCCAGCGGCTTGCCGCGCATGGTCAGCTCCATGGCGCCGAACGCACCCCGCGCCTCGACCTGGTGCACGTTCTCGTGGACGCCAGGATCGGCAAACAGACGCACCATGGTCTTGTCCAGCCCCAGTCCGGCCAGCGACAAGGTGGCCGCCACATTGGCATTCTTGGGATAGAGCTGTGCGGCCTCACGCGCCGAGCCCTCGAAAATGCAGAAGGCCTCGGTCAGGCCGTCCAGATCACAGACCTGCTCGGCCGGAGTGCCGCTCCAGGCCTTGGGCGGCTTGCGCCCCGTGTAGACCACCGTCTCCAGTCCGCCGACACGCGCCGCCGCCAGGGCATCTATGCCGCCGATGGCGCCCGACAACAGCTGGGCCTGAGTCTTGCCGGCCTCGGCCGCCGCCTGTACACGCTCGGCCATGCCCGGGGCACTCAAGGCGCCTATGGATGCGATGACCGCCGGGATGCCGCGCGCCAGAGCCGGCAGCACATGCTGTTCAATGGCGGCATGGCCTGCACACTCCACCAGCAGATCCGGCGCCGCGTCGGCGGGCAAGGCCTGCACCAGCTGCGCCTGCGGCGCCAGACGGGCCGCTGTCTCGCGCACGGCTCGCGTGATCTCGGGAACCAGCACCCAGCCCACCTGCAGCCGGGTATCTCCGCTCAAAAGCTCCAGCACACTGGAGCCAATCGCGCCGCAGCCGATCAAAGCAATATTTTTCATCTCTAGCCTCCTGAAAAATGCGCTGGCCCGGCGTGAAGAGGGTCAGCGCAAATGGTCCGGGTGCTGCTGGCGCAAATGGGCTGACAGCGCTGCTGCCGCCGCTTGCACCTTCTCCACCCAGAGCTGGGTTTTTTCGGGCCCCAGCTCGGTAAACGGAATGGCCATCGCCAGCCCCGCCACCACCCGCCCGTCTGCAGCGCGCACCGGCGCTGCAATACTGGAAACACCTGGCTCGTAAAAGCCCTCGCCCATGGCGTAGCCACGCTCGCGGTCCTGGGCCAGCAGGCCCAGCAACTCGTCGATATTGCGCGGCGTGCTTTCGGAGAACTGGGGCAGTTCCTCGCCGCCAAACACCGAGCGCAGCTGCGCGCCATCCATGTCATGCAGCAGCGCTCGCCCGAGGACCGTCGCATGCGCCGGCAGACGCGAGCCCACGCGTACCGCGCCCTGGAATGCTCCGGACGGAGTGATGCGAGCCACGTAGACCACGGAAGTGCCATCGCGCAATGCGAGGTTGCTGGTCATGCCCAGTTCATCGCACAAGGCCTGCAGCACAGGCTCGGCCAGTTGCGCCAGCGGCTGGGTGGACAGATAGTCATAGCCCAGTCGCAGCACCGCGAGACCGAGCCGGTATTCGGTGCCGCTGCGCTGCAGATACCCCGAGTTTTCAAGCGTGGTCAACATCCGGAACACCGTGGAGCGCGGCAGATCGAGCTTGCGCGCCAGCTCGGGCGCACTCCAGACAGGGTGCTCCGGGCCAAAGCAGGCCAGCAGTCGCAGTCCTCGCTCGAGAGCGGGCACGGTATATCGGTCTTGGTCGTTGGTTGAAATCTCTGGGGTTTCGCTCATGGCAATCAGCTGGTGTTCGGGCAATAGCTTTGGTTCAACAAAGATGCCAGCCTATGCGCAACCTCCTGAGGTTGTTCCACGGGTGAAGCATGACCGGCAGCCGCAAGCGTACCGTAGTGCGCGCCCAGCAACTCGGACCAGGCTTTGCAAGCTGCAGGCGGAGTCACCACGTCGTGCTCGCCGACCCAGACCTGAACCGGCATGCCCAGCCTGCCCTGTGCCTGCGCCAGATCGCTGCCGCAGAGCAGCTCGACCGCCTGCGCATAGCCCTGAGGCTGCATGCGTGCCGTATTCCAGCGCACCCAGGCACGCACGGCCTCGGTGGCCTCGGAAGACACCAGACGCTGGTCGATGACGGCCGCCAGGCCGGCGACACCTTTCTCGGCCAGCGAAGCCAGACGTCCCTCGCGCACCTTGGCTTGCTGCTCGGCCTTGGCCGCTGCGCCGTAACCGCCGGCCGGGCTGATGAGCACCAGTTGCTCGACCAGTCCGGGGGCCGCCGTGACTGCCAGCCTGGCAGCCATCAGGGCGCCCAGGGAATGACCGACCAGCAGACAGCGCCGCACGCCCAGCACCAGCAGTGACTGGGCCAGAGCCTGCGCATAGTCGGCATCGGCAGGCGCCGGCTTCGCCAGCGGCGTGGACGCGCCATAACCGGGCGCATCCCAGGCCAGGACACGCACTCTGCCAGCCAGCTGCAGTGCCACATCCAGCCAGGATGCCGCCCCGGAGCTGATGCCATGCAGCAGCACCACCGCGAAGTCCGAGCCCTCATCGCCTGCCTCGCGCCAGGCAACCTGGGCACCCTGCGGAAGCTGTACCAGTCGCTCGGGAAATCCGGTCTCCAGCAGCTGCAGTTTCCGCGACAGCAAATCCTCGTGCATGGCGCAGCTCAGCGCTTGATCTTGGCCAGCGGATGCTCGGGCGGATAGGTCGGGGTGACGGGCTTCTTGGCGCCCAGCATCACGCACATCAGCGCATCCTCATCACCGACATTGATCTCTTCACGGTACACGCCGGGCGGCACCGACACCACATCGCGATCGGTCAGGATGGTCTCGAAGCGTTCGCCGTCCTTTTCCAGCACCAGCTTGAGCTTGCCGCGCATCACAAAGAATACTTCTTCGACATCGGTGTGCAGATGCGAAGGACCTTCATGGCCGGCAGGAATCACCATGGTGGAGAAGGTGAAGTTCTCCGACGGGATGGTGTTGCTGTCGGAGGCCACGCCCGTGCCGCCGGTGCCGATGTAGCGCATCTGGCCGCGGCGGTACTTGGGGTCGAAATCGGCCTGGAACTTCAAGGCATCGAAGTCGTACTTGCGCGTGGCAAAACGCGCAATGCGTGTGTTCATCCAGTCTTCAAAGCTGGAGCCCTCGGGGCGGTCCCAGCTGCGGGGGCTGCTGTCTTGTGCGCTATCGCTCATATGTCTCTCCTGAAACCGTTGGTGAACACAAAAAGCAGCATGCTTTTTGTTTTACTAATAAAACCAGGTTCATTTGGCGAAACAATTATAGGAAAACTTGGCCGAGGGCCACAAGCACATTTCTTTGCCAGCAGGGTCTTGTCGTCTTTGCATCCGGGCAGGCGCCTGTGGTCGGCATAAAAAAAGGAGCGCCAAGCGCTCCTGTGAACTCGCCTTGAAGAACAAGATGAAAACTCTCAGGCGTCGCGCAGCTCCCTGCGCAGGATCTTGCCCACGGGGGTCTTGGGCAAGTCGGTGCGGAAGACAATGTGGCGCGGGCGCTTGTAGCCGGTCAGGTTCGCATGGCAGTAATCGCGGATGGCCTGCTCGGTCAGCGCCGGATCCTTTTTGACGACGATGAGCTTGATGGCCTCACCGGATTTCTCGTCGGGCACGCCGACCACGGCACACTCGAGCACGCCGGGGCAGTTGGAGACCACATCCTCCACCTCGTTGGGATAGACGTTGAAGCCGCTGACGATGACCATGTCCTTTTTGCGATCCACGATCTTCACGAAACCGCGCTCGTCCATGGTGCCGATGTCCCCGGTCAGGAAGTAGCCGTCTGCCGTCATGACCTTGGCAGTCTCGTCGGGACGCTGCCAGTAACCGGCCATGACCTGCGGGCCCCGCACGGCGACTTCGCCGGGCTGGCCCGGCTCGGTCACATCCAGGCCATCGCTGTCGACCAGCTTCACATAGGTGCTGGGCAGGGGCACGCCGATGGTGCCCGAGTAGGCCGTGGCGGTGACCGGGTTGCAGGTGACCGAGGGACTGGTCTCCGAGAGGCCGTAACCCTCGCAGATGGGGCAACCGGTCTTCTTGAGCCACAGCTCGGCCACAGCGCTCTGCACGGCCATGCCGCCACCCACCGACACCTTGAGATGGCTCCAATCCACGGTGTCGAAGTCGGGGTGGTTGGCCAGCCCGTTGAACAAGGTGTTCACGGCCGGAAAGCTGTGGAAGCGGTGCCTGGACAGTTCCTTGAGCGTGGCCTTGAGATCGCGCGGATTGGGGATCAGCACGGTCTTTGCGCCGGTGCGCATGGCCAGCATCATGTTCACCGTGAACGCGAAGATGTGATAGAGCGGCAGCGCGCAGATGCAGGTGGGCTGTTCGCCAGCCGGCACCTTGTTCATGGCCGGCTCGTTCCAGGCTTCGGACTGCAGCACGTTGGCGATGATGTTGCGGTGAAGCAGCGCCGCCCCCTTGCTCACCCCCGTGGTGCCCCCCGTATATTGCAGCAGCGCCATATCGTCGGCCCTGAGCACCGGCGCGTTCAGGCTCGCGCCGCGCCCTCTGGCCAGCGCATCCTTGAAGCGCACGGCACCGGGCAGGCTGAAGACCGGCACCAGCTTCTTGACGGAGCGCACCACGTAGTTGACCAGCATGCCCTTCAGAAGGCCCAGCTCGTCGCCCATGGCGCAGAGCACGATATGCTGAACGGCGCTGCCCTGCATGCCGTCCTGCAGCGTCTTGGCGAAATTCTCGATGATGACGATGGCCTTGGCACCCGAATCCTTGAGCTGATGCTCGAGCTCGCGCGCCGTGTAGAGCGGGTTGACGTTGACCAGCACAAAGCCGGCACGCAGCACTGCGGCCACCGCCACCGGATACTGAGGAATATTGGGCATCATCAGGGCCACGCGGTCGCCGCGCTGCAGTCCCAGGCTTTGCAGATAGGCCGCAAAGGCCTTGCTCTGCGCATCGACCTGGGCAAAGGTCAGCTCCTTGCCCATGAAGGAATAGGCCACCTTGTCGGCATGCTTGGCAAATGCCTCTTCCATCAAGGCCACCAGCGATGGATACCGGGACGCATCGATGTCCGCAGGCACTCCCTCCGGATAGGCACTCAGCCAAGGACGCTCACTCATTCTTCTGTCTCCGTGTCATATGTCCGATCCGGCCATTGTGATAAAAAGCACGGTCGTTCGATACTGTAGTAACCCTAGGAAACATGCAGCGTCACCTTGGTAACAGCGGTAGCAGGCGCACAAAAAAGCCCGCAGGGGCAAGGCTGCGGGCTTTGGGGCTTTCAGCCATCAGCGCTTACGGTAAAGCGCTGACAGCCATCCAGCGGGATGTGCTTGACCAGTCTTACTTGACCAGTTGTGCCAGATCGCCGGCGGCGTACTTCCTGGCCATTTGTTCCAGGCTGTAGCCCTTGATCTTGGCGCCCTGGCCTTCGCAGCCGAACTCGATGTAGCGGGCCTTGCAGACCTGCTTGGCCGCTTCGCGGGCAGGCTTGAGCCATTCGCGGGCGTCGAACTTGTCGGGGTTCTCGGCCAGGAACTTGCGCACCGCGCCGGTCATTGCCAGACGGATGTCGGTGTCGATATTGATCTTGCGCACGCCGTACTTGATGGCTTCCTGGATCTCTTCCACCGGCACACCGTAGGTTTCCTTCATCTTGCCGCCGTACTGGTTGATGATGGCCAGCAGCTCCTGGGGCACGGAGGAGGAGCCATGCATCACCAGATGGGTGTTGGGAATGCGGGCGTGGATTTCCTTGACGCGGGAGATCGCCAGGATGTCGCCGGTGGGCTTGCGGCTGAACTTGTAGGCGCCGTGGCTGGTGCCGATGGCGATCGCCAGTGCGTCCAGTTGGGTGGCCTTGACGAACACGGCAGCTTCTTCGGGATCGGTCAGCATCTGGCTGTGGTCCAGCTTGCCTTCGGCGCCGATGCCGTCTTCTTCGCCGGCTTCGCCGGTTTCCAGGTTGCCCAGGCAGCCCAGCT
>NZ_SPEY01000065.1 GCF_009360615.1 Comamonas sp. | reverse complement strand
CGGATGTGGCGCTGCGCATCGAAGAAAGCAGCCGCGACGATCAGGATCTGCTTGAAGAAGATATCGACGTTTCAGCGCGTCTGGGGAAAGGCAAATGGCCTGGCATCCTCGCCTGGCCATTTGTGACTGAGGAAGTCTGGCCGGTGTGCAGTCCCGCTTATCTGAAAGAGCGCGGACAGATCGAGGAAGCGAGCGACCTTCTGAACCATACGCTGCTGCATTTTGAGGAGCGTCACCGCTCGCGGCTTGGCTGGCGTGAATGGCTGGAACGTTCCGTCGTGCAGAACCCGCGCATTGAACAGGATTTCGTCTTTACCGACGCGCTCAGCTCCATTGAGGCTGCGGTGCAGGGGCAAGGCGTGGCGCTTGGCTGGAAACACCTCGTTCATGATCATGTCGTGGCGGGTCGGCTGGTTCCGGCCACGCATATGTGCCATCGTTCCGGCGACACGATCCATCTGGTGATGCCTGCACAGCGTCCGCCGAAGCGAGGTGCGGAACTGTTCCGCGAGTGGCTTCTCGAACAGGGCGCCGACGCGGAACTGAAGCTGTAGGCCCATTTGCTTATTACGCGAACACCACGGTCTTGTGACCGTTGAGAATGACGCGTCGCTCGCTATGCCATTTCACGGCACGTGCCAGCACCTGGCTTTCGGTGTCGCGGCCGCGGGCCGTCAGGTCTTCCACGGTATCGGTGTGGTCGGCGCGCGCCACGTCCTGTTCGATGATCGGGCCCTCGTCGAGGTCGGCCGTCACATAGTGGGCGGTGGCGCCGATCAGCTTCACGCCGCGGTCATGCGCCTGGTAGTAGGGCTTGGCGCCCTTGAAGCTGGGCAGGAAGCTGTGGTGGATGTTGATGGCGCGGCCGGCCAGCTTTTTGCACAGATCGTTGGACAGCACCTGCATGTAGCGGGCCAGCACCACCAGTTCGGCGCCTTCTTCCTCGATGATCTCGTACTGGCGCTCTTCGGCCTGGGCCTTGGTGGCGGCAGTCACGGGAATGTGATGGAAGGGAATGTTGTAGCTGGCCGCCAGCTGGTAGAACTCGCGGTGGTTGCTGATGATGGCCTTGATCTCGACCGGCAGCAGACCCGACTTCCAGCGGAACAGCAGGTCGTTGAGGCAGTGGCCTTCCTTGCTGACCATGATGACGGTCTTGATGCGCTCGGCTTTGGAGTGCAAACTCCACTGCATTTGATATTGATCAGCTAATTCAGCAACGGATGCCTTTAGAGAGGCGGCGTCTTTGCCATCGCAGGCAAACTGCACGCGCATGAAGAACAGGCCGGTGACCGGGTCGTTGTACTGCGCAGCTTCTTCGATATTGCCGCCTTGCTCAAGCAAGAATCCGGAAACGGCATGCACCAGGCCCAGTCGGTCTGGGCAGGATAAAGTCAAAATATAGGCTTGGGTCATAGCTGGGCAATTGTCGCAGCAAGGCGAGGACCCTGCGGACAAAGGAAATTCATGAAAAGCGAGGAGGGGCATTCTGCGCTCACACCCAGGGTGATTGTCGCCCTCTATCTGTGTGCGGGGATGCTGTGGTTGGGGGCACAGGCAGGTGTGCTCAACTATTTTGATGTATCGCTGAATCGACAGTCGCTGCGTTGGCAGATAGGCCTGTTCATTGTTTGGTTGCTGGCGACCGCGCTGGTCGCACTCTGGTTCATGCAGCGCAGGGCGCGCGCCGATCAGCGCGGCAGGGAAACGGCGCAGGAGCTGGAGCTGGTGGTGCGTCACGCACCGGCCGGCATGGCTCGTGTGCATGTGGGTGGAGCGGAGATTGTCTGGGCCAATGCCAAGCTGGCGGGGTGGCTGGGCCGCAGCGTGGAGTCGCTGCGAGGTCAGGATTTCCGGGTGCTGGTGCCGGTGCATGACCAGGACGAGGTGGTTCTGCAGCTGCAGCGCCTTCTCGATGGCAGCACCGACTACTTCCAGGTGCTGCGCCAGTGCGTGAATGCCGACACCGGCAAGGTCACGCCCGTGCTGTGCACCACCAGCCGCGTGGCGGCGTCGGGGGTGGGAGGCCCGGTGGCTCTGGTCTGCGTGCTGCAGGACCTGAGCGAGATGGTGAGCGCGCGCAATGCCATGATGCGCAGCGAGACCATGCTGCGACTGGCGCTGGAAGGCAGCGGCAACGGCGTGTGGGAATGGGATGCGCTGGAGCAGCGGCTGAACTTCTCCACCGGCATGAGCGCCCTGTTGCGCTACCAGGGGCAGGATCTTGCCCGCGAATTCGATTTCCATCAGTGCGTGCATCCCGAGGATGCCGCCACGGCGAGGGCCGAGGCCGAGCACGCCCTGGAGCACGGCAGCATGTTGGTGCTGACGGCGCGTCTGCTGTGTTTCGACGGGCTGTACCGCTGGTTCCGCGCCCGCGGTCAGGCATACAGGGATGCGAGCGGACGTCTGATACGGATCTCGGGCCTGCTTTCCGACCAGACCGCGAGTCGCGAAGCCGATGAGCGCAGCCGCCTGGCCTCCACCGTGGTCGACAACACCATCGAGGGCGTGGTGGTGACCGACGCAAACAGCCGCATTCTCTCGGTCAACCATGCGTTCACGCGGCTGCTGGGCTTTTCCGAAGCCGAAATGCTGGGCAAGACGCCGCGCATGTTCAAGTCCGGGCGGCATGACAAGGCCTTCTACGATGCCATGTGGGCCAGCATGCATGCTACCGGCCACTGGCAGGGCGAAATCTGGAACAAGCGCAAGAACGGAGAGATCTTTCCCGAACGCATGTCGCTGAGCGCGGTCAGGGATGCAAACGACAAGGTGACGCATTACGTCTGCATGTTCACCGACATTTCGGCCGAGAAGGCGCGCGAGCAGCAGCTGGAGTTCCTGGCCCATCGCGACACCCTGACCGGCTTGCCGAACCGGGCGCAGTTCACGCGCCTGCTGGGCGAGACGGTCGCTCTGAGCCAGAGCCACAACCGCCGGATGGCCGTTCTGCTCTTCAACATAGACCGATTCAAGGATGTGAACGACAGCTACGGCCACTCCATCGGGGACGAGGTGCTCAGGCATGTGGCCGGGCAGATGCAGGGAGCTTTGCGCCACGACGACATCATCGGCCGCCTGGCGGGCGATGAAATCTGCGTGGTGGCGCCTTCCCTGTGCGGCCGCGACAGCGCGATCGAAGTGGCCGAGCGTCTGATGGCGGCTGCCGGCCAGCCCTGGACCACGCCGGACGGGCTGTCCGTGGTGGTCAGCGTCAGTGCCGGCATCTGTCTGTACCCCGACCATGCGCTGACGGCCGACGATCTCTTGCAGGGCGCCCATGCGGCGGTGTACGGGGCCAAGGCCAGGGGCTCCAACGCCTGGTGCTTCTTCCATGAAAACATGACCCAGGCCGCCCGCGAGCGCCTGGCCATGGAGGCACGCCTGCGTCGTGCGCTGGACCTTGGCCATATGCGCTTGCATTACCAGCCGCAGATCGATCTGGCGACGGGACGCCTGACGGGGGCCGAGGCCCTGGTGCGCTGGCTGGATCCGGAGGAGGGCCTGATCTCTCCGGCACGTTTCATTCCGGTGGCGGAAAACTCGGGCGTCATCGGTCCACTGGGCCTGTGGGTACTGGCCGAGGCCTGTCGTCAGGGCCAGCAATGGCGTGCCGCAGGCCTGCCCGATCTGACGATTGCGGTCAATGTCTCGCTGCATCAGTTTTTGCTGACCGATATTGCCGGTGCCACGGCCAAGGCGCTGGCCGAGTCGGGCTTTCCGGCCAGCCTGCTGGAGTTGGAAATCACCGAAAGCGCACTGGCCGAAAAGCCCGAGGAGGCACTGGCCGTGCTCAACCGCCTGCGCGAGCTGGGCCTTCGCCTGGCCATTGATGACTTCGGCACCGGCTATTCGTCGCTGGCGCACCTCAAGCGCTTCCCCCTTGATCTGCTCAAGATCGACCAGGGCTTTATCCGCGACATTCCCCACAGCGCAGACGACATGACCATCAGCAGCTCGGTCATCGCCCTGGGCCACGCCATGGGCCTGAAGGTCCTGGCCGAAGGCGTGGAAACCCAGGCGCAGCTGAGCTTCCTGCAGCAAAAAGGCTGCGACTACTTCCAGGGCTATTTCTGCAGCCGGCCCTTGCCGGCCGAAGACTTCACGCGCTTGCTGGAAAAGACCCGCGAGGGGCAGCCGCTGGTGTCGGTCGCGACTGCGGACTGAGGATCGCGCAGCAGCAGCCCGTCAGGGCTTGGGCGCGGGCCTTTTTTTTCATTGCTCGTGCAGCTGCCTGCACTGGTCCTCGGAGGCATTGCCTTCCAGCGTCAGCTGCTTGTCTGCTTTCATGGCGACAGCCGTCGGTGCTTTGTCCGACTGGGCGATCGCCACCTTTTGCTTGAAGTCGGCCGGAAGCCAGGTCGGCACGCCGATATCGCCGCGCACATGGCCGCGGCCCGCTACCAGCAGCACGCTTTTGCCGGGCTGGCCCAGCTCGCGCACCGCTGTTTCCGTCACCCTCGCCATGGACTCGTCGCGGGCCAGCTGAATGCGGGCCATGGGCGCGAACTGCGATTCGGGCAGCAGGCCGCAGTGCCCGTCCTTGATGGCATCGAGTTGCAGCTGCCAGCCTGCGGCCGGCAGATGTCCGTCGTAGCGGGACTGCTCCATGGCCTGCTTCATCCGCGTACGCGGCAGATTGCCGCCGAGCACCGGCACGCCGGCTTTCACGGCCGCCATCACCACCGGACCATAGTCCTGCCAGGGCCAGCCGCCCGGGCCGCCGCCCTGGGCCCATTGCAGCGCGGCCTTCACCTCCTCGTCGCTGGCCGATGCCGGCAGACTCCGGGTGCTGCCGCCTGCGGGTGCCATCTCGATCACCAGGGCCGCGAGCCTGCCCTGCGCTGCCAGGTGGCGCACGGTCGCCGCTTCCCACTGGTGATGGGCGGTCTGGTCGTGCTGCTCGCCGAGCAGGATGACCGGTGTTCCGGCCCACTGCCCCAGTGTCTGCTGCCACTCGGTGTCGGAGGTCCACTGGGCGCCTTGATGGGCGCAGCCGCCCAGCAGCAGGGCGCCGGCAAGCGCCGTCAGGGCCAAAGGATTGAGACGCAGGCGCGGCTGCGCCGCAGAAATGAAAGTCCACATATGAGCTGATTGCATTCGTCCAAGACGGGGCATGGCTTCGTAGCTGTCGATTTCGTACCGGCTTTGCCCACCGAGTTTTGCCGCGATACTGCGGGGCATTGCCCCTGTCGCGCGTCCATTGTCGTGCCTTGCCGGATCCCCGTGCACATGTCCGTATTGCTTCCCCCCGCGTTTGTGGCCCGTGTGGCCGCCACCTTGTTGCTGGCCTGGCTGGCTGCCCAGCTCTGTCTGATGTTGCATACGCCGCTGCCGTGGATGCTGGGGCCGCTGATTTCCGTTTCCCTGCTATCGATGGGCGGAGCCCCCACCCAAAGCTGGGCCCGGCTGCGCGATCTGGGGCAGTGGACGATCGGCGGTGCACTGGGCCTGTATTTCACGCCGGCCGTGACCGAACTGGTGGCCGGACTGTGGTGGGCGATTGCGCTGGCCATTGCCTGGGCGCTGCTGCTGGGCTGGGCCTTCGGTCGCTGGCTGTATCGCGTGCAGGCCGCCTCCATGCTGGGGCAGCCGGGCATGGACGAGCAGCAGCTGCGCGCCACGACCTATTTCTCGGGCGCGATAGGCGCGGCTTCGGAGATGACGCTGCTGGCCGAGCGCGAGCATGCGCGCACCGATCTGGTCGCAGCGGCGCATAGCCTAAGGCTGGTGATCGTCACGGTGAGCATTCCTTTTGCCCTGCAATGGGCGGGGCTGCAGGGAGACCCCGGCCTGACGCTGCCCAGCGTGCGCAATGTGCAATGGCCGGGCTTTGCCTGGCTGGCGCTGGCCACGGGCGCGGGGGCATTGCTGATGCTCAAGCTCAGGCGCGCCAACCCCTGGTTTCTCGGCGCGCTGGCCGTATCCATGGGCTTGACCATGGCAGGCCTGGAGCTGTCCGCCGTGCCGCAGTGGCTGATGAATGCCGCCCAGCTGGTGATCGGCGTCAGCCTGGGGGTGCGTTTTCGCCGTGAATTCCTGCACACGGCTCCGCGCTGGCTGGGCATGGTGGCGCTCGGTACCGTGGGGCTGATGGCGGTGTGCGCCGGCTTCGCATGGCTGCTGCACGGTGCCACAGGCCTGCCCTGGGTCACCTTGCTGCTGGGCACATCGCCGGGTGGTATTACCGAGATGGCCATCACCGCCAAGGTGCTGCAACTGGGCGTGCCCGTGGTCACAGCTTTCCAGGTCTGCCGGCTGATTGCCGTGCTGCTGCTGGTGGCGCCGCTGTACCGATGGCTGAACCGGGGGCTGCCCTGAGAAATCCCTGGAAGTCGGCCCTGCTCGTCGGTGCCAGCACGGGCCTGATGTTGGCCGGGCTGCGGATGTGGATCGCCTGGGAGCATAACTTCCCGGTGCGAGATTTCCTGCGCAGAGCCAGGGATTGACCGGGCCGTTCGCTGGCAGCGTGGACGGCCGGGTGTTGCTGCTGTGCACAGGTCATCGCGGCAGGCAGCTGGGCGATAGGCGATGCAGCCGTTTCCGGGCATCAAAAAAGCCACTCTTTCAAGTGGCTTTCTGCATGCTGTTCAGTGAATGATGACCGGCTGCTGGGCCAGGCCCGTGTAGGTGTCGAGAATTTCCTCCACCTCTTCCTCGGTGGGGGCATCCTGCTGCCAGGCGAGGATCTGTTTCTGGAACATTTCAGCCCAGGAGCCATCGAGATACACCTCCTTGCCCGAGCGCTTGTCCACGATCTCGAAGCCATGGCGCGGCAGTTGATGGACTTTCTCGGTCTCGGCCTTGGCTGTGCCCGCGGGAGCGTCTGCTTCCATGTCGGGACGCAGATGGAGCACCGCAAAGGATTCAGAGTCGTAAAGCATTTGCATGGTGTTCCTCCTTTCACTTCCGTTATGAGCATGCCTGCCATGGAGATGGCGGCAGGGTGCCGCATTTCAAGGTGGAAATGCCTGCTCTTGGCACTTGAGCACAGTATTCCATGGATTTGACGTGGTTGCGGGCAACCGGTTTTCCCGAGCTGCAGTAGGCAAGTCCTTGAGCGCTGCGACAGTGTGCAGCCCGCGTCGGTGCAGGCTGCAGGCTTTGTCCGGGGTGTGAGTGAGCGCTTGTGGCGCGTTGAACACAGGGTTTACGCCAGGAAACGGCGTTTCGGGCTATTGCGGGGCGGGCAGATATTTCTTGAGCTGCAGATCGACAAAGTCATCCTGGCCCTGGGTGAGCTGGATGCGCACGGGCAGGTATTGCATGGCCGGAGCCAGCCAGACCGAGCCGCGCTGGTCGCTGCTGCTTTTGCCGGGCAGCTTGTCCAGCCGAAGCGCCATGACGCTGCCGAATGGCAGCTCCAGAGCCTCGCTGGCCCCCACGCGGAACTGCCACCGCACTGCCGAGCGTGCGCTGCTGGTAGTCAGCTCGATCAGGGTGCCGGGCGGATATTTTTCGGGGCCGGCGGCCATCAGGGCCGAAAGCTGGAGAAAGACGCTGAGGCGGTCCTGCACGCCATCGCCAATGGCTGCATCGGTCTGGCCACCGCTGTAGCGCGCCTTGCCCCCGGCCACATCAAAGGCCGCAGACTGGGTTTTGCGGCCCTTGTCGCTGAAGTTGAGCGGTTGGAGTCCCCTGGGGGTGATCAGCCCCTCGCTGGTCTGGGCACGCTCGCCCAGCAGGAACATGCTGATCGACTGCCTGGCCTGGTAGTACTGGCCGTCATGCTGCCATTGCAACTGGGCGCCGGCCGAGTATTGAAAGCCCTTGACCTGACCCGAGGCATCGAACTCCAGCGTGGCGGAGTTGGGCAGGGTGACGGGCAGCACGGAGCCTGGAGGCAGCGGCGCGCTGCCTGCGGGCGTGACCAGAATGGGGCGGGCCGTGTCAGCGCCCTGGCCCTCGGAGGGCTCGGCGGCCGGCTCGGCAGCCGGCTCTGCCACAGCGGGTTGCTCTGCATGGGGTGTCGATTCTGTGTCGGGAACCGCTTGCGCATGCGGCTCACGGGCCGAGTTTGGCGTGGATTCCTGCTCCTGCGTCACGGAAGCGGGCGCGGGGGGCGGCGCAGCCGGGCGCGGGGCAGCCCGGGGTTGGCGCGGCGGCGCAGCCGGTGTGGGGGCGGCGGTCGGCGGCGGGGGGGGAGGAGGCGCCTGCAGCAGGCGTGTCTCCATGACGATCTGGGCATCGGCAGGCTTGTGTGCCGGGGTCGGCTGCGGCAGACCCCAGAGCAGCAGCCCATGGGCTGCCAGCACCATGCCGGTGATGGGCAGCAGCGCTTTGCTTGCCTGGCTTGCCTGAGGTGAGCGGCCCATGAGTGTGGATCGGAGATTGCGGGTTTCAGTGCTTCTGATCGGCGCGCCAGCCCAGGTCGCTGGAGAGCTGGCGGGCGGCCGCCTGCAGTGGCGCATCGATGGCTCCACCATAGTCCGGGTCGAAAGTCGCCAGCGAGCCCAGGGTCATCAGACCCAGCACGATATGCCCGGATGCGTCGAAGACCGGCACGCAAAAGGCCACGATGCCCGGCAGCACAGTGTCGACCACGCGGGCCGTGCCGCGGGCTCGGACTTCGGCCAGCATGTCCGTCACGGCCTCTTCGGTCTGGGGCAGATCCTGGCGTCTGGCCTTGCGGGCACGCTCGATTTCAGGCTCCAGCAGCGGTGCGGTCATTTCGCGTGGCAGCCAGGCCGCAAAGCACCGGCCGGTGGCCGATGCCAGCATGGGCATGACATCGCCCAGGCGCAGATTGGCGGTGACGGACTGCGCCGATTCTTCCCAATGCACGATGGTCGGGCCGTGGTTGCCCCAGACGGCGATGGCCAGTGTGTGGTTCAGGGTCTCGAGCAGCGCCGGAATGCGTTCGCGCGCCAGACGCACCGGGTCGAGGCGGGCCAGTGATGCCAGGCCGATCTTGAGGGCCGCAGGGCCGAGGTCGTAGCGCGAGTTGCGCTCGTCCTGCGCCACCAGTCCGATGCGCTGGAAGCTCACCAGATAGCGGTGCGCCTTGGCGGCACTCATGCCGGCCGCAGCGGCGACATCCTTGAGCATCAGCGGTCCGCTGGCCTGTGCCAGCGCCTCGATGAGGGAGAAACCCACTTCGACCGACTGAATCCCTGCGCGTTCCTTTTCCATTGCAATAGAATCGTGTTTTGTTTAGTTAAATCAATTTAACCAATCGTAATTTTGGCTAGCGTTGTCAGGCATTGTGCCAGCACCGCTGCCATGCGCAGAGGGACAGAGAATGAAACTGGCAACGTACAAGGATGGCTCGCGTGACGGGCAACTGGTCGTGGTGTCGCGTGACCTGAGCCAGGCCTGCTATGCCACCGGCATTGCCAACCGCATGCAGCAGGTGCTGGACGACTGGAGCTATATGGCGCCCCAGTTGCAGGATTTGTCGCATGAGCTCAATCACGGCAAGGCGCGTCATGCGTTTCCTTTCGATCCCCGGCGCTGCATGGCCCCGCTGCCGCGTGCGTATCAGTGGGCCGATGGCTCGGCCTACATCAACCATGTGGAACTGGTGCGCAAGGCCCGCAATGCCGAGGTGCCGGCCAACTTCTACACCGACCCGCTGATGTACCAGGGCGGCAGCGATGATTTCATCGGCCCCTGCGACGATGTGATCGTGCCCAGCACGGCCATGGGCATCGATTTCGAGGCCGAGATCGCCGTCGTCACCGGCGATGTTCCCATGGGGACCGACGCCAAAGATGCGCTGGACGGCATCCGTCTCGTCATGCTGGTCAATGACGTGAGTCTGCGCAACCTGATCCCCGGTGAACTGGCCAAGGGCTTCGGCTTCTTTCAGAGCAAGCCCGCCACGGCCTTCAGCCCCGTGGCCGTGACGCTGGACGAGCTGGGCGATGCCTGGAAGAGCGGCCGCCTGCATCTGACGCTGCAAAGTACCTGGAACGGCCGCAAGGTCGGCATGTGCGATGCGGGCGAGGAGATGACGTTCCACTTCGGCCAGCTGATTGCCCACATCGCCAAGACGCGCAATGTCCGCGCCGGCTCCATCGTGGGCAGCGGCACGGTGAGCAACAAGGGCGTGGAGACCGGCAGCGGCAAGAACAAGCGCATGGAATGGCCCAAGGGCTATAGCTGCATCGCCGAAAAGCGCTGCATCGAAACCATTCAGGACGGTGCGCCCAAGACCGAATTCATGCAGTTCGGCGACACCATCCGCATCGAAATGAAGGGCAAGGACGGCCAGAGCATCTTCGGTGCCATCGATCAGAACATTGCGCCGCCCGGCAGCAGCAGGGATGACGAGGCAGAAGGCCAGGCCTTGCAGGCCTCCGAGGACTGAAGCCGCAATGCAGCAGCCATGCCCTTGCCAAGTCTGAATCTCCCTGGCCGCAGGCCCTCCCTGAAGGCCGTGCCGGCGGTGGTGCTTGCACTGTGTTCGGGCCTGTCCCTGGCGGCCGAGCCCACAGCGATCTGCCCGCCGCCCGTCAGTCCGCCCACGCAGGCCGAAGTGCAGGCCATGGCCCCCCATATGCAGGACCGGGGTCTGCTGTGGCGCGTGCAGGACGGCGAGCGCACCAGCTGGCTCTACGGTACCTTGCATGTGGGCAAGCGGGAGTGGATGCTGCCCGGCCGCACCGTCGTGCGCTCCATGTACGGTGCAGACCTTCTGGCGCTGGAGCTGGATCTGCTGAATCCGCAGGTCCTGCAGCAATTGCTCGAAGGTTTCAAGGCCCGTGCCGACGCTCCGGCATTGCCTGCGGATCTGGAGGCCCGTCTGGCGCTGCAGCGAAAGCAGGCCTGTGCCGAACACCTGAGCACGGAGCGCCCGGATGCGCAGCTGCTGGGGCTGGTCAGTCAACTGGGGCGCAAGCACGGGCTGATGGCCGAGTTTGGTGCCGACCTGTTGCTGGCGAGCATGGCGCAGGCACTGCGCAAGCCCGTGCTGGGGCTGGAGTCGGTCCAGACCCAGCTCCAGGAGCTGCTGTCCGACGATCCGGTGGAGGTCCAGGAAAGCGTGCGTGAGGGGCTTGAACAGCTCGAAGATCCCCAGTCCCCGGAAATTCTGCAACAGCTGGCGAATATCTGGGCCAGCGGCAACGAGGAAACGCTGGAGAACTATGCCGACTGGTGTGGCTGCATCAAGACCGAGCGTGACCGGCGCAAATACGCGCGCCTGATGGAGGGGCGCAATCCCGGCATGGCGCAAGGTATTGCGAACCAGCTCAAACAGGGCAAGACGGTGTTTGCTGCCGTCGGCGCGCTGCATATGGTCGGGCCCATGGGCCTGCCCGAGTTGCTGCGGCAAAAAGGCTATCGGGTCGAGCGCGTGAGATTCAGGCCGCCAGCCAAACAGGAATCGGAGTCAAAAGAACTTCAAACCAAATAGAGACAAGCGCAAGCTGCTTCAATTCTAAAAAGCAGGCAGCCTGGCGGGGTCCAAAAATCAATCCATAACCCCCTACATCACCCTCAAGGAGACAAACGATGGATCGTCGTCAATTCCTGGCTGCCGTGGCAGCCGGCTCGGCTGCTGCCGCATCCCCCTTCGCCATGGCGCAGGACTGGCCCGCCAACCCCGTGCGCTGGGTTGTGCCCTATCCACCCGGAGGCGGCACCGACGTGCTGGCCCGCACCGTGGCCGAGTCCATGCGCAAGACGCTGAACCAGACCATCGTGGTCGACAACCGCCCCGGCGCCTCGACCAATATCGGCGGCCAGATCGTTGCCTCGGCCAAGCCCGACGGCTACACGATCATGTCGGCCGACAACGCCATCCTGGCCTTCAACGAACACCTGTTCAGCAAGCTGCCTTTCAGCCCCGACAAGGATTTCACCTATGTGGGCGGCATCAGCCGCTTCCCCATGGCGCTGGTGGTCAACCCCGCGTTCGAAGCCAGGGATTTCAAGGAGTTCCTGGCCTATGCCAAGGCCAACCCCGGCAAGCTCAACTACGCCTCGCCCGGCAATGGCTCGCCCCACCATCTGGCCATGGAGCTGTTCAAGAACCGCACCGGCACCAGCCTGACCCATATCCCCTACAAGGGTGCCGCGCCCGCGCTGGCCGATGTGATGGGCGGCCAGGTGCCTTGCATGTTCCTGGATCTGGCATCGGGCCTGCCCGTGATTCAGTCCGGCAAGGTGCGAGCCCTGGCGATCGGCACGGCCAAGCGCGTGCCCAATCTGCCCAATGTGCCCACGCTGGCCGAGCTGGGCCTCAAGGACTCCGAGGTCTACGCCTTCCAGGGCATTCTGGGTCCCAAGGGATTGCCGCCAGTCATCGTGCAGCGCCTCAATGCAGACCTGCAAAAAGCGTTCAAGGACCCCGACGTGGTCAAGCGCATGGCCGACTTCGGCATGGAAGCCCTGCCCGGAACGCCCGAGCAGTTCCACCAACTGGCGCGCACCGAAGCCAAGCGCTGGGGTGAGGTCATCAAGGCGGCTGGCGTGAAGCTGGACTGATCGTCTTTTCTCCGGGCTGTACGTGGTCCTGGGCATCGCTTGAAGCCTTTGCACAGACCTCGTCGGCTCATATCGCCACGGCCCTGCCTCCTTGCGTTGCAGGGCCGTTTTCAATAGGGCAGTATGCCGGGCAGCAGGGGCCGGCCGAGGCGCTCGCGCCACCATTGCTGGGCCCGTCCGCGAGCATCGCTGCGCCAGGCCAGCCAGAAGGTTTCGGGCGGACGTGGCTCTTCCACCGGCAGTTCCACCAGCACCCCGGTCTCCAGCTCCACACGAACGCAGGCGCGCGGCACAAAGCCGTGGCCCAGCCCGGCAGCCTGGCATGCGATCTTGGCCTGCATGCTCGGTACGGTGATGCGCCGCTGGCCGGTGAGCAGGCCCACGGTGCGGTCGGTCAGCGAGCGCGCGCCGTCCCCCACCACCACGGCGGTGTGTTCGAGCAGGTCGCTGCGCGCCAGCGGCCGGCCCAGGCGCGCCAGCGGGTGGCTGGCCGTCACGCAGAACACGAAATCGAGCTGGCCCACGGCCACGGCCTTGTGGCCGCCGCCGGCCGGGCCTTCGCCTGCCGCCACGATCAGGTCGGCCCGGCCTTCGCGCAGGGCTTCCCAGGTGCCGGTCAGCGTCTCGCTGCCGATGCGCAGGCGCGTGCCGCTGTTCAGCGCCTCGAAGGCCTGAATGTCGGCGCCGAACGCGCTGGTGGGGATCAGCGAGTCATGCACCAGGCGTACCTCGGTCTCGAAGCCCGTGGCGATCTGCCGCAGCCGGGATTCGAGCTGACGCGCGGCAGCCAGCAGCCAGCGCCCTTCCTTGAGCAGTTCCTCGCCCGCTGGCGTGAGACTGACGCGCGGGCCGTTGCGCACAAACAGGTTCAGGCCCAGCTGCTCCTCCAGCTTGGAGACGGCATAGGAGATGGTCGACGGTACTTTGTGCAGGCGTTCTGCCGCACCGGCGAACGAGCCATGGCGCGCAATGGTCTCCACCAGTTCGATGGCTTCCAGAGATAGTTTGAGCATAGGGGTGCCTGAAAAATAATCATCGAAATTATCGATGATTGAATGGATTTTCTTTCAGCATAACCGTTGATCAGGCCGCAGATACTTCATTCATCGCCACACGGAATGCAGAAGTCAAGGCAAGCAGGCCCGCCGCAGGAAGTGTGAACTCCATCGATTGTTCAGGAGATCGAAATGCTTGAAGTTCGTCCATCCAACCACCGCGGTCGCGCCAACCATGGCTGGCTGCAATCCCGTCACACCTTCTCCTTCGGTCACTACCGCGACGCCAATCAGCAAGGATTTTCGGATCTGCTGGTCATCAATGACGACCAGGTGTCCCCCGGTCAGGGCTTCGGCACCCACGGTCACCGCGACATGGAAATCTTCTCCTATGTGCTCGACGGTGCCCTGGAGCACAAGGACTCCATGGGCACGGGCTCGGTGATCCGTCCCGGCGACGTGCAGATGATGAGCGCCGGCACCGGCGTGGAGCACAGCGAATTCAACCACTCGGACCGGGATCCGGTGCACTTTCTGCAGATCTGGATCGTGCCCGACGAGCGCGGCGCCACCCCGCGCTATCAGCAGGTCCATGTGGACGATGCCGACAAGCGCGGCCGCCTGCGCCTGATCATCGCCCCCGAAGGCGCAGACGGCACGCTGGCCGTGCGCCAGGACGCCCGGGTCTATGCCGGCCTGTTCGACGGCCAGGAGTCTGCCGAACTCGATGTCGGTCCCGAGCGCCATGTCTATGTGCATGTGGCCCGCGGCAGCCTCAGCGTGAATGGCGAGCGCCTGTCCGAAGGCGACGGCGCCCGCATCCGCAACGCCGGTGCCCTGCGTTTCGACCAGGGTGAACAGGCCGAGGTGCTGGTCTTTGACCTGCGTCCTCGTGAACTGCCCCGCCTGTAGGCAATAGTTTGCACAACCCGGTTTTCATTCGGCTTTCTTGTTTTCCCGCAGCCTCTCGCTCACCTTTGACCCAGGAGTTTCACCATGACCAACGCCAATGCCGCCATCGCCCGTCCCGTCGCCGTCGCCAAGCCCGGTGCCAGGCTGCTCAATCCCCATGATCACACGCTGATCATGATCGACTTCCAGTCGCAGATGGCCTTTGCCACGCACTCCATCGATCCCGTGCAGCTGCGCTCCAACGCCGCCCTGGTCGCCTCGGCTGCCGCCGGTTTCGGGGCCTCGACCATCCTCACCACCGTGGCCGAAAAGAGCTTCTCCGGCCCCATGTTCGAGGAAGTGACCGGGCCTTTCCCCGGCCAGGCCCTGCTGGACCGCACTTCCATGAACACCTGGGAAGACCCGGCCGTGATCGACAAGGTCAACGAGATCGGCAAGCCCCGCATCGTGCTGGCCGGCCTGTGGACCAGCGTGTGCATCGTCGGACCGGCCCTGTCGGCCCTGGACCAGGGCTTCGAGGTCTTCGTGATCGCCGATGCCTGCGGCGACATCTCGACCGAAGCCCACAACCGCGCCATGGAGCGCATGGTCCAGGCCGGGGCCCAACCTATCACGTCCTTGCAGTATCTGCTGGAAATGCAGCGCGACTGGGCCCGCACCGAGACCTATGACATGACCACGGGCATCGCCAGGAAGCTGGGCGGCGGCTACGGCATCGGCATCACCTACGCCAAGACCATGTTCGGCGCCCACGAAGGCTAAAAAAGCGCACCATCTCCCTGCTTGCCACGCAACCCGGCGCAGTCGTTGCGCCGCCGAACTTCGTGAGACCCCCATGACCCAGCCCACCACTCCCGATCTGATCCTGTTCAACGGCCGCTTCACCACGCTGGACCGCAGCAAGCCCACGGCCACGGCCGTGGCCGTGAGTCAGGGGCGCTTCAGCGCCGTCGGCAGCGACCACGAGGTCCTGCCCCTGGCCGGTGCGCAGACCCGACGCATCGATCTGGGCGGTCGCAGTGTGCTGCCGGGCCTGATCGACAACCATCTGCACCTCATCCGCGGTGGTCTGAACTTCAATATGGAGCTGCGCTGGGACGGCGTGAAGAGCCTGGCCGACGCCATGGCCATGCTCAAGGCCCAGGTCGATGTCACACCCGCACCCCAGTGGGTGCGGGTGGTCGGCGGCTTCAGCGAGCACCAGTTTGTGGAAAAGCGCCTGCCCACGCTGGCCGAGCTCAACGCCGTGGCACCCGACACCCCGGTCTTCATCCTGCATCTGTACGATCGAGCCCTGCTCAACGCTGCCGCCCTGCGCGCCGTGGGCTATACCAAAGACACGCCCGAGCCGCCGGGTGGCCAGATCCTGCGCGACAGCGCCGGCAATCCCACGGGGCTGCTGCTGGCCAAGCCCAATGCGTCCATCCTCTACGCCACGCTGGCCAAGGGCCCCAAGCTGCCGCGCGACTACCAGCTCAATTCCACGCGCCACTTCATGCGCGAACTCAACCGCCTGGGCGTGACCGGCGCCATCGATGCGGGAGGCGGCATGCAGAACTACCCCGACGACTACGAGGTGATCCAGGAACTGGCCGATGCCGGCCAGCTCACCGTGCGCCTGGCCTACAACCTGTTCACGCAGAAGCCCAAGGAGGAGAAGGATGACTTTCTGCGCTGGACCGCCACCTCGCAGTACAAGCAGGGAACGGACTATTTTCGCCATAACGGCGCAGGCGAGATGCTGGTGTTCTCGGCAGCGGACTTCGAGGACTTCCGTCAGCCCCGGCCCGAGCTGGCGCCGGGCATGGAAGGCGAGCTCGAGGAAGTGGTGCGCATCCTGGCCCAGAACCGCTGGCCCTGGCGCATGCACGCGACCTATGACGAGACCATCGACCGCGCCCTCAATGTGTTCGAGAAGGTCAACAAGGACACGCCCCTGGCCGGCCTGAACTGGTTTTTCGACCACGCCGAAACCATTTCCGACAAGTCCATCGACCGCATTGCGGCCCTGGGCGGCGGCGTGGCCGTGCAACACCGCATGGCCTATCAGGGCGAATACTTTGTGGAGCGCTATGGTGCCGCCGCAGCCGAGGCCACGCCCCCCGTCAGGCGCATGCTGGAAAAAGGCGTCAACGTGTCCGCCGGCACCGACGCAACCCGTGTCGCCAGCTACAACCCCTGGGTCTCGCTGTCCTGGCTCATCACGGGCAAGACCGTCGGTGGCCTGCAGCTCACACCCCAGCGCAACTGCCTGAGCCGCGATCAGGCCCTGCGCATGTGGACCGAAAACGTGACCTGGTTCAGCAACGAACAGGGCAAGAAGGGGCGCATTCAGGTGGGTCAGCTGGCCGACCTCGTCGTGCCCGACCGGGACTTCTTCGCCTGCCCCGAGTCCGACATTGCCGATACCTCGGCCCTGCTCACCGTGGTGGGGGGCAAGGTGGTCTACGGCACCGGTGCTTTCGCCGATTTCGACGAAGCGGCACCGCCCCTGGCCATGCCCGACTGGTCCCCCGTTCGCACCTTCAAGGGCTACGGGGCCTGGGGAGTGCAGGAGGGCGCACCGCTGCAGTCCGTGATGCGCAACGCCGCTGCCAGCTGCGCCTGCGCCAGCAACTGCAATCTGCACGGACATGCCCATGCCACGGCCTGGAGCAGCAGGCTGCCCGTGGCCGATCTCAAAGGCTTCTGGGGCGCACTGGGCTGCGCCTGCTGGGCGGTGTGACATGGGCGAGGCGCTTCGCGCTGCGGCCACCGCCCCCTGGGTGCAGTCGCTGGCCCTTGTGTGCCTGTGCGCGGCCTATCTGCAAGGGGGCTGGCACAAGGCCCGGGATTTCCGCGGGGCTGTCGCCGAGGTGAAGGCCCTGGGCCTGACCCCTGCAGTCCCCATCGCCGCTGCCACCCTGGTGCTGCAGGTGGGGGCATCGGCCTTGATCCTCACGGGCTGGTACCGCTGGCTGGGTGCTCTGGCCCTGGCCGGATTCACCGTGCTGGCGGCCTTGCTGGCCGACCGCTTCTGGGCAGCGCCGCAGGCCGGGCGCCAACGTGCTGCCAATGCATTTTTTGAACACTGGGGCCTGGTCGGCGGCATGTTGCTCGTCGCCTGGCACGATCTCGGAGGCTTCCATGCCGGATAACCCCAAAGTCGCCTCGGGCAGCTTCGCGCCCCTGGCCATCCCCGTCTTTGCCGTGCTGTGGGGCGCCACGGTGCTGGGCAATATCGGCAGCTTCATGCGCGATGTGGCCAGCGCCTGGATGGTGACAGAACTCTCCTCCAGCCCCACGGCCGTGGCCCTGATCCAGACGGCGGCCACGCTGCCGGTTTTTCTGCTGGCCATCCCGGCCGGTGTGCTGTCCGACATCCTGGACCGCCGCCGTTTCCTCATCGGCGTGCAGGTGCTGCTGGGGGCCGTGAGTGGCACGCTGCTGGTGCTGGCCCAGACCCATGCCCTCACGGTGGAGTACCTGGTGGCCCTGACCTTTGTCGGCGGCATCGGTGCCGCCCTCATGGGGCCGACCTGGCAGTCCATCGTGCCCGAGCTGGTGCCGCGCAGCGAACTCAAGAGTGCCGTGGCCCTGAACTCCCTGGGCATCAACATCGCCCGGGCCATCGGCCCGGCCGCCGGCGGCCTGCTGCTGGCCAGTTTCGGCGCCGCAGCCGCCTACGGTCTCGATGTCCTGAGCTATCTGTTCGTGATCGCCGCCCTCATCTGGTGGAGACGACCCAGGCCGGAGGCATCGGCCCTCAACGAGCAGTTCTTCGGCGCCTTCCGGGCCGGCGTGCGCTACGCCCGTGCCAGCCGGGAACTGCACGTGGTGCTGCTGCGTGCGGCAGTCTTTTTCCTGTTTGCCAGTTCGGTCTGGGCCCTGCTGCCCCTGGTGGCGCGCCGCATGCTGGGCGGCACGGCCGGCTTCTACGGAGTGATGCTGGGTGCCGTGGGGGCCGGTGCCATCCTGGGGGCCGTGCTGCTGCCCAGGCTGCGCAAGCACCTGGATACCGACGGGCTGGTGTTGCTGGCGTCCGTGGTTACGGCCTTGGTCATGGGCGTGCTGACCCTGGCTCCTCCCCGGTGGGCTGCCGTGGCACTGATGCTGGTGCTGGGCCTGGGATGGATTGTTGCGCTGACCACGCTCAACGGCGTGGCCCAGGCGGTGCTGCCCAATTGGGTGCGCGGCCGCGGTCTTGCCATCTACCTGATGGTGTTCAACGGTGCCATGGCCCTGGGCAGCCTGGGCTGGGGGCTGATCGCTGGCCAGCTGGGTCTGCCGGTCACGCTGCTGAGCGGCGCCGTGGGCCTGGTGCTGGTGTCTCTGGTCTTCCACCGTGTCAAGCTGCCGGGCGGCGAAGCCGATCTGCAGCCGTCCAACCACTGGCCCGAGCCTCTGCTGGCCGAACCCGTGGCCCATGATCGCGGGCCGGTGATGATCCAGGTCGAGTACCGCGTTCAGCAGAGCGACCTGCCTGCCTTCCTGCAGGCCATGCAGCACGTGGCCCGGGAGCGCCGTCGTGACGGTGCCTATGCTTGGGGCGTGGCCGAGCACACCGGCGAGCCGGGGCGGGTGATCGAGTGGTTTCTGGTCGAGTCATGGGCCGAGCATCTGCGCCAGCATGGCCGTGTGTCCAGGGCCGACGCCGACCTGCAGGCCGCCGCGGCGCGCTATCACCAGGGGCCGGACAAGCCCGTGGTCCACCACTTCCTGGCACTTGAGGCGCGCAGTGCCGCTCGGTGAGAGGCCTACCCGCACACAGAGTGGCGCGGGAATCGGCCTTGATCGCTGACAGGCACTGGCTGTCGAGGCTGCAGCGTACCCGCTTCACGATGCCTGCAATCTGCTCATCGGACAGCTGCAGGCAATGTCGGCATGCCGTTCATGGCGACCGTGACCGTGACCGGGCCGCAGCCGCCTGCCTGGCGCTGGCGGCTGGCGCGGCGACGAAGTGCGCCCCTGGTGTCTTTGCTCAGGACCCTGCGGCAGCAGCCCTGGCAGATGCCCGGCCTCAGAGTTCGCCGGGAGGCACGCTGGCCTGGCTGACCATGATGCGATTGCGTCCAGCACGCTTGGCTGCGTAGAGCATGGCATCGGCCTGCTGGAAGACGGTCTTGATCTCGGGGGAGTTGTCGGGCCAGTGGGCCACGCCCAGCGAAATGGTGATGTGGCCCACGGGCGGCATCTCCATCTTCTCGACCAGCTGGCGCAGGCGTTCGGCGGCATGGGTGGCATCCTCCGGTGCGGTTCCGGGCAGCAGCAGCAGAAACTCCTCGCCACCCACGCGGCAGGGCACGTCATCGATACGGGAGACCTCGCGGATGGTGCGCGCGAGCTGCCGGAGTACCTCGTCGCCCGTGTCGTGGCCGAATCCGTCGTTGATGCGCTTGAAGTGATCGATGTCGATGGCAATCACCGAGAAGGGCAGCGCCTGCGCCTGGAAGGAATTGATGGCGGCTTCCAGATGGCGGCGGTTTCCCAGGCCGGTCAGCGGATCGGTGTTCACGTCCTCACGCAGCTTGGTGATGTTGCGTTGAAGCAGGTTCAGGCCCTTGAGCATGGCTTTCTTGAGCTCGTAGGACTCGAAGTACCAGGACTTGACGGCCTGGATGTTCTGCGCGGTTTCGGGTTTGTCCATATCGTGCGCGCCGTTGGCCAGCTGGCGCAGGGGGCTGGCGATGCGGCGCGCGCTCCACCAGATGATCACCAGCATCAGCAGGGCGATGGGCAGGGTCTTGTAGAGCACGGAGCGCATCAGTTTATTGAGCGGGGCCAGCGTGGCCGACTGTGGACGCTGGGCCACGATACCCCAGCCCGAGGCCGGAATGACGGCATAGCCGGCCAGCATCTCCACCCCCTTGCTGTTGACGACCGGCGCCGTGCCCGATTCGCCCCGGATGACTGCGTTGATGACATCGTTGTTGATCACCTGGTCACCGACGCGGTGGTTGTCGGGGTGATAGATGATGTGTTTGTTCCTGTCCACCACATAGACATAGGTGCCGTCCTGGTAGTAGTGCGAGCCCAGCAGGGTGTCGAGGATATTGTCTTCCTTGAGGTAGATGCTGCCGCCCACCGCCCCCAGGAATTCCCCCTGTGGACCCAGAATGGGCTGGGAGACGAAGACGATGTAGTTGCCGGCCGTGGACATGTAGGGCTGGCTGATGACCGGACCGCGGGTGCTCAGGGTCTGGGCCACTCCGGTGCTTTGCAGCGTCTTGCCCTTGATCTGCAGGGTCTCGGGCGATGTCGCCAGCACATAGCCCGTGGGGTCGATGATGGTGACGGAGTTGAAGCTCTTGGTCTGCAGGCGCAGACGCGAGGCCTCCTGGGCCAGATAGTCCACATCTGCCATGCGCGTCGCCATCAGACGGGCGCTGTATTCCAGTTGTTGCAGTGCGGATTGCAGAAAATCATCCGTGCTCTTGGCCAGCTTGGTCGCGTAGGCGTGATGACCCTCGAGCGTGTTGTCGATCAGCTGCTGGCGCTGCACCAGATAGCCGGCGTAGAAGGTGTTGAGAAACGGGATCAGCGCACTGCAGATGGTCAGGGCCAGGATCAGGCGGCGCAGGTCGAGCCGGGCCGGTGCGAGGCGGTGCCGCCAGGGGAGAGATTTCTTCACAGATGATGTCGCGAGAGCAGGGCGGCTCTGCGCTGAACCCGTGTGCTCTGACAGGCTCAGACCCCGGCCGCAAATTCAATGAATGCCTGCATTATGGTTCCTTGCGCCGCAGCCCTGCACATGGTCAACCACCATGCGGCCGTGTCAGGCTGACAACACTTCGAACTTTTCCACCTCTACCGCGCAGTCGTAGAAACAGGGCGCCCGGCCGATATCGGTGAGCTGCTGATGCGTCAATTCGTTCACATTCGTGCCATTGGCCCCCTGCTTGCGCCACCAGATGCCCAGACCCACCACCACGCCTGCGCGGGCACGGCCGTTGATGGCGGCGTGGCAGACATACTCGCCGCGCCGGTTGAAGACCCGCAAGCGGTCGCCGTCGGCAATACCGCGCGCGGCAGCGTCATCGGGATGCATCTCCAGCAGCGGGCGCTCTTCCATGCGGGCCAGGCTGGCCACATTGGCAAAGCTGCTATTGAGGAAGTTGCGTGCCGGCGGCGAAATCATGGCCAGCGGGAATGCGCTCGTGGGTGGTTCGTAATTGGGCAGATAGTCGGGCAGGGTGTCGATGCCCAGCCGCGCCAGGGCGGGGTTGTCGAATTCGCATCGGCCCGAAGGCGTGGCAAAGCCTCCCTCGGCAAACGGTGCATCGGGCAGCGGAATATGGGCAAAGCCCTGTCGCAGGAGATCGTCGAAATCAATCGCGGTATGTGCGACTGCTGCACGGCACAGGGCTTCATCGGACTCCGAGAAACAGGCTGCGGAAAACGCAGGGTCCAGCCCGGCCATATGCCGGGCCAAGTCGCGGAAGATCTGCCCATTGCTGCGCGCCTGTCCCAGGGGCGCAATCGCGGGGTGATTCAGCAGCACATCGGTGTGGCCGTAACTGCCGTGAATGTCCCAGTGCTCCAGTTGCGTGGTGGCGGGAAGTACGTAGTCGGCATGGTCTGCGGTGTCGGTCATGAAATGCTCGAGCACCACGGTGAACAGGTCTTCGCGCGCAAAGCCCGCAGCCACCTTGGCCGACTCGGGCGCCACTGCCACGGGGTTGCTGTTGTAGACCACCAGGGCTTCCACCCTGGAGCCGAAGATGGCATCGCCCTCATGCAGCAGCACATCGCCGATCTGGCTCATGTTCAGCGTGCGTGGCCGGCGTTCACCCAGCAACTGCGGCAACTGGAGCGCCGAACGGTTGAACGGGGAGACCCCGGAGGCGGACAGCAGCAGTCCTCCCGCGCGGTGACGCCAGGCGCCCACCAGGGCCGGCAAGCAGGCCACGGCACGCACGGCATTGCCGCCGCCGCGTGCGCGCTGCATGCCGTAGTTGAGGCGAATCGCCGCTGGCCTGGTCGTGCCGTAATCGCGAGCCAGGGACCGGATCTGCTCCACGCCCAGGCCACAGACACGGGCCGCGCGCTCGGGCGGCCACTGCAAGGCCCTGGTCTTGAGCGCCTCCCAGCCCAAGGTGTGCTTGGCAAGATAGTCATGATCCAGCCAGTCATGCACGATCAGCTCGTGCATCAGTGCCAATGCCAATGCCGCATCGGTGCCGGGCAGCAATTGCAGGTGTTCATGGCATTTGTCTGCGGTCTCGCTCTTGCGCGGGTTGATGCAGATGAGCTTGGCACCCTGGCGCTTGGCTTCCTGCGCATAGCGCCAGAAGTGCAGATTGCTGGCAATGCTGTTGCTTCCCCAGATCAGGATCAGCTGGCTTTCGGCAAAGAACTCCACGCGCATGCCCAGCTTGCCGCCATAGGTGGCGGTCAGGGCTTCGCTGCCGGCACTGGCGCAGATGGTGCGATCCAGCAGGCTGGCGCCCAACTGGTGGAAAAAGCGCCGGTCCATGCTTTCGCCCTGCACCATACCCATGGTGCCGGCATAGCTGTAGGGCAGTATGGCTTCGGGCGCACGCCGGGCAATGTCGTGCAGGCGCTGGGCAATATCGCTCAGGGCTTCGTCCCAGCTCACCGGGGTGAACTGGCCGCTGCCCTTGGGGCCGCTGCGTCTGAGCGGCTGCAGAACCCGACCGGCGTGGTAGGTGCGCTCCGTGTACTTGCTGACCTTGGCGCAGAGAACGCCGCCGGTGTGTCCATGTTCTGCATTGCCCTGGACCTTGGTGGCCGTGCCGTCGACCACCGTGGTGACCAGGGCACAGGTGTCGGGGCAGTCATGCGGGCAGGCGCCGCGTACGTGAACGATATGAGGCATGTCGTGGACTCGAAAAATCTGGACCGGTTTGCGGCTGATGACCGGTTTGTAAGCCTATTATGCGGCGCGCATCCCTGTCAAAAAGCCAGAGATGCGAGACGCCGGGGCGGGCCGATCCGGCCCGTAGCGATGTGTAGCCGTAGAGAAAGAGCGAGAGCAATGCAAGACAAGCGAGTGGAGTGGAATCGTCGTCAGTTCATGACCGCAGCAGCGGCCATGACCGTCGGGGGCCTGACCGGTGCCAGTTATGCCCAGGATGCGGGCGGGTCCATCGTGCTCGGGCAATCCTGTGCGCTGAGCGGCCCCTCGGCACAGCTGGGCATACAGTTCGCCCAGGGCGCCAAGCTGTACTTCGATCAGCTCAACGCCCAGGGGGGGATCGGCCGTCGTCTGGTGGAGTTGCGCACGATGGACGACGGTTACGAACCCGAACGTTGCGTGGCCAATACCCAGAAATTCATTGCCGACGATGTGACGGCCCTGTTCGGCTATCTGGGGACGCCTACCAGCATGGCGGCGCTGCCTTTGCTGCAGAAAGCCAGGCTGCCGCTGATTGCCCCGTTGACAGGGGCGGCCGGTCTGCGCGAACCCAGGCTCGCCCAGGTGGTCTTCAATCTGCGGGCCTCGTATGCCGATGAAACCGCTCTCATGGTCAGGCAGCTGGTTTCGCTGGGGCTGCAGAAGATCGCGGTTTTTCACCAGAACGATGCCTATGGCCAGTCGGGTCTCGAAGGGGTGACACAGGCGCTTCAAAGCCATGGCCTCAAGGCGGTGGGCACCGCCACGGTGGAGCGCAACTCGCGGGACGTGGCCCAGGCCGTCAAGACCCTGGTGCCGCTGGGTGCCGATGTGATCGTGCAGGTCTGCACCTATGCGGCCAGTGCGGCCTTTGTGCGAGCCGCCCGCCAGGCAGGCTATGGCGGGCAGTTCTACAACGTCTCTTTCGTGGGCACTTCGGCTCTGGCGCAGGCCCTGGGCAAGGAGGCCGAGGGCGTGGTGGTGACCCAGGTCGTGCCATCGCCGTTCAAGACCTCGCATCCCCTGGCTCGCGAGTTCCAGGCGGCCCTGCATAAAAGCGGTGCTTCGCTGCAGCCCGATTACTCGAGCATGGAGGGATACCTGGCCGCCCGCGTTGTGGGCGAGGCGCTGAAATCTGCGGCTGGCGCAGGCCGGCTGCAGCGCGAAGGCCTGGTGGCGGCACTGGAGGCCATGAATGGCCAGCAGGTGGCGGGCTTCCCCATCGCCTTCCGTCCACAGCCCGGCAAGCCGCGTTTTGTCGAGCTGTCCATGCTCACGGGCGATGGCAAGGTCCGTGTGTGAGGCTTTGAGGAGTCCCGGGGCACGCTGTCTCGCTTTGGGCCATCATGGCGTCTTTGCCATTGATGACCCCAAGGAGAGAGCGCATGGCCCTGCTGCCCGAACTTGAAGCGAGCGCCCCTGACATTGCCGCGCTGCGTCGCGATATCCACGCCCACCCCGAGCTGTGTTTCGAGGAGATACGAACCTCGGATCTCGTCGCGGCGAAGCTGGAGCAATGGGGCATAGCGATCCATCGCGGTCTGGACAGGACCGGTGTGGTGGGCATCATCCATGGCCGTGACGGCGGCAGCTGCGGCCGGGCCATCGGCCTTCGCGCCGACATGGACGCCCTGCCCATGCAGGAGTTCAACACTTTCGATCATGCCAGCCGACATGCGGGCAAGATGCATGCCTGCGGCCATGACGGCCACACGGCCATGCTGCTGGCGGCAGCGCAATATCTGGCCGCGCATCGGGACAGCTTTGACGGAACGGTCTACACCATCTTCCAGCCCGCCGAGGAGGGGGGTGGGGGTGCGCGAGAGATGGTGAGCGACGGACTGTTCGAGCAGTTCCCCATGCAGGCCGTGTTCGGCATGCACAACTGGCCTGGCATGAAGGCCGGCACCATGGCCGTGGGGGCAGGGCCGGCCATGGCCTCCAGCAACGAATTCAAGATCGTGGTGCGGGGCAAGGGCGGTCACGCGGCCATGCCGCACATGGTGGTGGACCCGGTGCCCGTGGCGGCCCAGCTCATCATGGCCTTCCAGACCATCGTCAGCCGTAACGTCAAGCCCATCGAGGCAGGCGTGGTGTCGGTCACCATGGTCCATGCGGGCGAGGCTACCAACGTCGTGCCGGACAGCGTGGAACTGCAGGGCACGGTCCGCACCTTCACGCTGGAGGTGCTGGACCTCATCGAGCAGCGCATGCAGCAGATCAGCGAAGCCGTCTGTGCAGCCCATGGCACGCAATGCACGTTCGAATTTGTGCGCAACTATCCTCCCACCATCAACACGGCCCCCGAGGCAGAATTTGCCCAGGCGGTGATGCGCGAGATTCTGGGCGATGCCGGTGTGGTGCCGCAAGAGCCCTCCATGGGGGCCGAGGACTTCGCTTTCATGCTGCAGGAAAAGCCCGGAGCCTACTGCTTTATCGCTAACGGCGACGGTGATCACCGCGCCCTGGGGCATGGCGGCGGTCCCTGTACCTTGCACAACCCCAGCTACGACTTCAACGATGCGTTGATTCCGCTGGGCGCGACCTTCTGGGTCAGGCTGGCCCAGCGCTGGCTGGCCCAGCCTGCGCGCGGCTGACGCACGCCAGCCCGCGCCGAGGTGAAGCGGTCCGGGGGAAGACTCCCTGCACGCAGGCCTCGGGCGGGCCGTCAGGTGGTCGTGCTCTCGCTCGATCGGCGTCCATCGCCATCCCGCTGTCATGGGCATGACGCCTCTGGCCGTCCGCGGTCCGGTCATCCTGCCGCAGCTGCAAGGCGAGCACGAGGAGAGGCATCGAACCGCGAGCCGGTCTCGCAGGGCCGACAGTCTTCCGCCGAGGCAGTACTCTGCAAATAAAAAGAACGGTCGTTCTAATTTATCGGATTTTTGGCTACACTGGCTTCGATGATCAAAGCCCAGGAGACCTTTCATGTCCGATCTGAACGCCCGGTTTGAAGAGACCGTCAAGAATTCCACGTCGCTCGGCGAGCGCCCCGACAACGCCACCTTGCTCAGGATTTATGCCCTGTACAAGCAGGCGACCGAAGGTGACAACGAAGCCAAGAAGCCCAGCTTCACGGACATGGTGGCCCGCGCCAAGTGGGATGCCTGGTCCAAGCTGGAGGGCACGACGCCGGACGAGGCCAAGCAGCAGTACATCGATCTCATCGAGTCGCTGCGCTGATACGCCCCGCCTCTGATCGCCGGCAAGGCCCCGGGTTCCGGGGCCTTGCCGTTTCCGCCCACAAGATTCCAGGCCCGAGCCCGGGGTGTTGAAGACAGGTGCAGCTGCCCAGGGGGTCAATACCTGTTCGAGAAGTTGGCGCTGATGCGCTGTCGCAAGTAGTCCGCCCCGGTGATGGGCGGATATTTTTTGGCCGGCCCTTCAATCACCGCATCTTCATTGGCCTGGCAGAAAAAGGCCAGGCTGTAGCGGGCTCCCTGATACTCATGGGGCAGGGGGTTGCGCACGCGGTGGAAGTTGCTGGGCAACTGGTCGTCGCTCCAGCGCATCAGCATGTCGCCGATATTGCAGGTGATGACGCCATCCACGGGCTTCACGGGGGTCCATTGCTGGGCATCGGCCTCCTTGCCGGGCAGCACCTGCAGTCCCCCCTGGCCGGCGCGCTGGAACAGCAGCGTCAGACAGTCGAAGTCCGTATGTGCGCCGGCCCGCCACAGGCCGATCTCGTCCTTGAGCGCCGGGTCCACGGCAAAGTAATGCAGCATGCGCAGCGTGCTCTGGTAGGTGGGAACGGCGGGGTCGTGTGCACGGGTGAAGAATTCCTCGTCAAAGCCCAGCTTGTAGGCAAAGCAGGACAGCAGCTGCATGCCCACCTGCCAGCATTGGTGCTCAAAGGCCAGCGTGGCCTGCTGGAAGCCGGGCAGCTCCTGCTCGCTGGGCCACAGGCCCTGCATGCGTGGGCGTGTGACCTGATAGGACTCTTTCTGGTCGGGAGTGCGCGTGGAGGGCCGAATCTGCGCCTTGTGCTCCCAGCCCGCGTTGCGCGACAGCGGCCATTGCGCCTTGGTTTCGGGCGGCAGTGCAAATAGCTGTTCGGCCCTGCCGAATGCGGCGTCGATATCGGGCTGGGCTATGCCGTGGCCGGAAACCTGGAAGAAGCCGATTTCTACCGAAGCGCTCCAGATCTGCTCGGAAATCTCCTGCTTGCGCTGCTCGAAGTCGCTGATGTCTATGACGCGCACTTCGCGCGCCGAGGTTTCTGCGCCTTGCCCGCCCATGCGGGCTTCCTTGTCCAGTTCGCCAAGGCTGTAAGAGTGGTTGGTCATGCTCTGCATACGAATTTCTCTTGCGATGACTTCAGGCACAGGCGATGCCAGTGAGGCTTGCGGTTGCGGGCACCTGAAGTGTGGATACCAGGTGCGGCTGTGTGCCGCACCCACTTCAAGAGCAATGACCCGCGAAGCTGCTGACCGGCGATGGTCAGAAGCACCGTGCTGAACGCTTCTACTCTTGATTTGAGTGCAGCAAACAGCGTGCCAGCCATTCACCGGGGCACAGGCGCTCTTGGTTTTGGTGCATGGCTTCAAACTGGTGCACTGCCGTGCATGAATCCATGCATGCGCTGCTCGGGCGTGCACCTTGTTGATACCCGGCAAGCGGAAATCAAAAGCAGGCACGCCAATTGCTAGAAGGTTGAACGAGTAGAAGCGTTCAGCCTGCATCCGTGTGCAGTGCCAGGAAATTGCTCAAGTCCTGCCAGTGGCTGCCGCCGCCGGCATTCCTGTCGCCAGAGACCTGAGAGTTCCTCCATGCAACGTCGTCATTTTCTTGCCGCCCTGCCTCTTTGCACTGCGCCCTGGGTTCATGCCCAGGGCAAGTCGCTGACTCCGCTGAAATTCACGCTGGACTTCCGCGTCAATGGTCAGACGGCGCCCTTCTTTCTGGCGCAGCAAAACGGCTATTACCGCGATGAGGGGCTGGATGTGAGCCTGGACGTGGGGTCGGGTTCGGTGGCTTCCATCACCCGCATTGCCAGCGGTGCCTACCAGCTGGGCCTGGGCGATATCAGCTCGCTGATCGAGTTCAACGCACAGAACGCCGGCACGCCTCGTGTTCAGGCTGTCTATCAGTACTACAACCGCGCACCCTTTGTGATCATCGGGCGCAAGGACCGGGGCATCACTTCGGACTTCGCAAGCCTCCAGGGCAAGAAGGTGGCCGCGGCGGCGGTGGAGTCCACGCGCCGAGCCTGGCCGATGGTGGCGCGGCGCAGGAATCTGCCTGCCGATCTGTTTGCCTGGTCGACGACGGAGTTTTCGGCACGCGACAACGTCATGGTGCGTGGCGATGTGGATGCCGCCACCTATTTCCATGACTCGGCGGTATCGCTGTTTGCGCGTCTCAAGCCCGAGGAGCTTTCCATCCTGCGCTACAGCGACGCAGGCGTTCACCTGTATGGCAACGCGATCCTGGCGTCCAGCCAGCTGATCGCCGAGAAACCGCAGGTCGTGGCCGCCTTCCTGCGCGCCACCAACCGTGCGATCGTGGAATGCCTGGGCAACCCGGCCGCAGGCATTGCCGCCGTGCGCCAGCGCGAGCCGATTCTCGACGAGAAGCTGGAGCTGGAGCGCTGGTCCATCACCGCACAGTATGTGGCAGCGGCAGACACGAAAAGCCATGGGCTGGGCGATTTCAGCAAGCGCGTGATGGAACAGCAACTGGACAGCGTGGTGCAGACCTTTGCGCTCAAGACCACGCCATCGGCCGATGCCCTGTTCAACAGCAGCATGCTGCCCGCCAGGTCGGCTCGCATGCCCAAGGCCTGAGGAGGAATCAACCATGTCATTGCCTCAAGCCCAGCCTTTGAGTGACACCGACGGCCGTTATCTGCGTCAGGCCATTGCGCTCGCGGATAAGGCGCGCGAGCGTGGAAACCGTCCGTTTGGCGCGCTGATCGTGGCAGCCGACGGTCGCGTGCTGGCGCAGGCCAGCAATGCCAACGGCGAGAGCGGCGATTGCACGGCCCATGCCGAGCTGTCGGCCATCCGCCTGGCCAGCCCTCTGCATTCACGCGATGAGCTGGCCCTCGCCACGCTGTACTCATCGGCCGAGCCCTGCGTGATGTGCGCCGGTGCGATCTTCTGGTCCGCCATCGGCCGGGTGGTCTATGGCATCGATGCCGAGCGGCTGCGCGTGTTCCGTGGCGAGCGGCTCGATCAGAAGGATGCCGAGCTGTCCTGCCGCGATGTGTTTCAGGCCGCTTCGCACGCCATCGAATGCATCGGGCCAGCCTTGATCGAAGAGGCCAGCAGTTCGCACCAGGGCGCCTGGAAGGTCTGAGCACCCGCACGCATTCAACCGCAATTCATTGACATAGAGAGAGGGAAGCCACCATGCAAACCAAGCGCCTGTTCCTGCAATCCGTTCTGGCCCTGGGCAGCTTTGCCAGCGCCACGGCCGCCTTTGCCGCCACGCCCATCAAATTCCAGCTCGACTGGCGTTTCGAAGGACCTGCGGCGCTGTTCCTGCAGCCAGTTGCCAAGGGCTATTTTCAGGCTGCGGGTCTGAATGTGACGGTGGACGCCGGCAGCGGCTCCGGTGGCGCGATTCAGCGCGTGGCATCGGGCTCCTACGACATGGGGTTTGCCGATCTGGCAGCGCTCATGGAGTTTCATGCCAACAACCCGGAAGTCAAGGACAAACCCGTCGCCGTGATGATGGTCTACAACAATACCCCGGCTTCGGTCATGGCGCTCAAGAAGAGTGCCATTGCCAAGCCCGCCGATCTGACGGGCAAAAAGCTGGGGGCCCCGGTGTTTGATGCCGGCCGGCGCGGCTTTCCGTTGTTTGCCAAGGCCAACAAGGTGGGCGATGTGCAATGGACCACCATGGATCCACCGCTGCGCGAGACCATGCTGGTGCGCGGCGATATCGACGCCATCACGGGCTTTACCTTTACGTCGCTGCTGAACCTGGAGGCACGCGGCGTGAAGGCGGCCGATGTGGTGGTCATGCCGTTTGCCGACAACGGCGTCAAGCTCTATGGCAACGCCATCATCGCCAGCGCCAAGCTGGTGCGCGAGAACCCCGAAGCCGTGCGTGCCTTCCTCAAGGCCTTCAGTAAAGGGGCCAAGGAAGTCATGGCTAACCCCGCAGCCGCCATCGCCTATGTGAAGGAGCGCGACGGCATCGTCAACACCGCTCTGGAAACCCGGCGTCTGCAACTGGCGATCGACACCGTGATCAACACCGCCGATGCACGCGGCGAAGGCTTTGGCCAGGTCAGCCCGACACGCATGGCGCTGATGGCTTCCCAGATCTCTGACGTCTATGCGACCAAGACACGCGTGAACCCCGAGACGCTCTGGAACGGCCGTTTCCTGCCGCCCGTCGCGGAACTCGACGTTTTTCCCAAAAAGTAATTGCCCATTGATTGATTGCTGGATGCGCTTGTGTGACAGGCGCTACAGCCTGTTTTTATGAAGTCATCAGATACAGAAGCTGCCCGGCCCTTTGTCGAATTCAAGGACGTCTGGCTGGCTTATAACGAAGAGCTGCTGCAGGCCAACCACTTTGCGGTGGAGGCCATCGACCTCACGGTGCAGCGCGGCGAGTTCATCGCCATCGTCGGCCCTTCGGGCTGCGGCAAGTCCACTTTCATGAAGCTCACCACGGGCCTGAAGATGCCGTCCATGGGGCGCATCACGGTCGATGGCCAGCGCGTGACGGGGCCGCTCAAGATCTCGGGCATGGCATTCCAGTCCTCGTCGCTGCTGCCCTGGCGCACCACGTTGGACAATGTGCTGCTGCCGCTGGAGATCGTGGAGCCGCACCGCTCGCAATTCAAGCAAAAGCGCAAGGAATACGAGGCGCGTGCCATCGAGCTGCTGGGCAAGGTCGGACTCGCGGGCTATGAACGCAAATACCCCTGGCAGCTGTCAGGCGGCATGCAGCAGCGCGCCAGCATCTGCCGCGCCCTGATTCACGAGCCGCAGATGCTGCTGCTCGACGAGCCTTTTGGCGCGCTCGACGCCTTCACGCGTGAAGAGCTGTGGTGCATTTTGCGCGACCTGCAGGCCGAGCAGAAGTTCAATGTGATCCTGGTCACGCATGATCTGCGCGAGAGCGTGTTCCTGGCCGATACCGTCTATGTGATGAGCAAAAGCCCGGGCCGCTTCGTGGTGCGCCGCGACATCGACCTGCCGCGCCCGCGCGATCTGGAGGTCACCTACACCCCCGAGTTCTCGGACATCGTCTACGAGCTGCGCGGCCATATCGGAGCCCTGCGCAAAAGCGGCACCGATACCGCTGCAGCCATTCCTCAATAAGGCGCACCATGAAACATCAAAAAACTGCCGAGCGCTGGGCTCCCTGGCTGCTGTTGCTGCTGATCGTCCTGCTATGGCAGATCATCTGTTCGGGCTTCGGCGTCTCGGAATTCATCTTCCCCAGCCCCTGGGCCATCGGTCATCAGCTCTATGAGTTTGCGGGCACGATTGCCCTGCATGCGTGGCGCACCTACTGGGTGACGATGGCGGGCTTTGCGCTGGCGATCGTGGTGGGCGTGCTGCTGGGGTTTCTGATCGGCTCCTCGCGCCTGGCCTATGCGGCGTTCTATCCGCTGATGACGGCTTTCAACGCCCTGCCCAAGGCCGCGTTCGTGCCGATTCTGGTGGTCTGGTTCGGCATCGGTGCAGGCCCGGCCATTCTCACGGCCTTTCTGATCAGCTTCTTCCCCATCATGGTCAATATCGCCACGGGTCTGGCCACGCTGGAGCCCGAACTGGAAGATGTGCTGCGCGTGCTGGGAGCCAAGCGCTGGGACGTGCTGATCAAGGTCGGCCTGCCGCGTTCCCTGCCGTATTTCTACGGATCGCTCAAGGTCGCGATCACGCTGGCCTTCGTGGGCACCACGGTCAGCGAAATGACGGCAGCCAACGAGGGTATCGGCTACCTGCTGGTCTCCGCCGGCTCTTCCATGCAGATGGGCCTGGCCTTTGCGGGGCTGATCGTGGTGGGGGCCATGGCCATGGTGATGTACGAGCTGTTCAATCTGCTGGAAAAGCACACCACGGGCTGGGCACGCCGCGGCTCTCAGGGCGAGTGATGCGCTGACGCTGATCGCGGTTGAAAAGGAAAAAGGCCTGCCGGATTGTCCATCCGGCAGGCCTTTTTTGTGCTGCGCAGTCAATACCTAGCTGGCCTTGCGGCAGCTGGCAAATGCATCCAGCGGCTGTTTGTAGGTCGGCGAGGTGACGTCCATCAGGCCCATGACCGTATGGAACAGGTTGTCATGCGAGAGGGGCTGATCCAGTGTCTTGCTCAGGCAGTTCTGATTCAGGCCGGTACGAGCACCCAGCGTTCCCAGCCAGGCAATCATGGGCACATGTTTCTGATCATCGGGGGCCATGGCATAGGGCATGCCATGCAGATAGACACCGAGTTCGCCCAGCGACTCGCCGTGGTCGGACATGTAGAACATGCCGGTTTCAAACTGGCTCTGCTGGGTCTTGAGCCAGTCGATGGTCTGGGCCAGGAAATGGTCGGTATAGCGAATGGAGTTGTCGTAGACATTGACCACGTTTTGCTGTGGGCAGCTGGACAGGGCATTGGTGGCGCATTCGGGTTTGAAGGCCTTGAGGTCCGGAGTGGAGCGCTTGAAGTATTCGGGGCCATGACTGCCCATCTGGTGCATGACCAGAACCAGACCCTTGGCGCGGCGTGCGGGGTCCAGCTTGGCGATGCGCTCGTCCAGACCCTCGAGCAGCAGGGCATCCAGGCATTCGCCATCCTGGGCGCACAAGGCCTTGCCGGCAGGCGTATTCACGCTGTCGGCGGTATCTGCCATGGGAATGCGCTTGCACACGCCTTTGCAGCCGGCCTGGTTGTCGATCCAAAGCACGGCGAGTCCGGCAGCCTGCAGGACGTCGAGAAGATTGTCATGCTCGACCTTGGAGGCGTAGAAGCCTTCTCGGCCCAGGTTGGAGAACATGCAGGGCACCGACTCGCGGGTGCTGGTGCCGCAGGAGCGCGCGTTGCGCCAGCTCAGCACGTCGCGCTTGGCCAGCTCGGGGTTGGTATCGCGTTCATAGCCGTTGAGGCTGAAGTTCCTGGCGCGCGCCGTCTCGCCGACGACCAGCACCAGCAGCGGTGGCTTCTTGGCGGCAGCGTAGCTGGCCCCCAGGGCTGCACCGCTCGTGATGCTGACAAAAGGCTTGGGTTTGTTGAGGATAGGGTCCAGAGCCACCGAGGCCGCGGACAGCACGGGATTGATCGGATTGATCATGTAGCGCAGCCAGAGATTGTTGCGCACCACCGGCGCCAGGTCTCGATAAGAGACCGCCAGCGAGGCGGCGATCAGTGCAATGCCCCCCAGCAGCAACAAGGCGGTGCGCAGCAGGTTGCGCCAGATGCTTCGGGCGCGCTTGAGCGGGGTTTTCCACAGCCAGATGGCTGGCAGGATGGCGATGACCAGCACTTCGAGCAGCAGCTTGATGTTGAACAGGTCGGAGCTTTCGCGTGCGTCGGTCTGGAGGATGTTGTGGATCATGCCCTTGTCCATCACGGTGCCGTAGCTGACCATGAAGTACTGGGAGCTGGCCGCCACGAGCAGCAGCGCGATCCAGAACGGCTTGGTAAAGCGCGGCCAGGCGAACAGGGAGGTCAGCAACAGGCTGGCACCCAGCACCAGCGGTGCGACCCGCAGTGCAAGAACGGCCAGGCTGCCGTGGTAGCCATCCAGTGAGGGCAGGCGCAGCCACAGGGCCCAGTTGGCCGTCAGCGTCAGCCATAGGGCCAGTGCCAGAGCAATGAACTGAGGGGAGCGAGGTTGAAAAAGCCCCTTGTGAACGGGGGCGGAAACGGAGTCTTGGATAGCCACGGCAGAGGGCAAAAAAATGGGTGTCGGACAAGTCTGGCGGGACTTTCTTAAAAAGCGCTGAAGCTTCCTACATGGTTAACCCTGTTAAAAAATGATTTTCTGTCTATCGGAGGAAATTATTGACACTGCGACGCTGTTTTTGCCGCTTCTCCCCATTGGGCGCATAGCCGCAGCTTGCGTTCCTCAGGAGGCAGTTTCGACAGATCGCGCATCTGCGCATAGAAGCGGTGCCAGGTTTCCTGCGTGGCCGGGCCATCGCCGCGCAGCTTCAGCCACCAGCTGGTCATGGCAGGGACCCAGTCATCGTAGGCAGCCAGGGCGCCGAAGCTGGCGTTATTGGCCTGCGCCACCCACTCGTCGGTCTGGGCGAGGCGGCGGTCATACTGCTCGCGCAAGGCCGGGCTGGTGAGCAGGGGCGCGTCTGCGGCGATCCATTGCGCCCTGAGCTGTGCATAGGTGCTGCGGAATTCTTCCAATACCTTGTCTTTGAGCGCGGGCAGCGATTTTGCATCAACGGGCCGGGTACCGTCAGTCTCGTAGATTTGTTGCAGGCGCCGGCGGGTCTCGCGTGTGAGCTGCTGCCAGCGCTCTCGCCGCTGCAGGCCCTGCTGCCAGCGTTGCTGCGTGGCGGGGCTGGCGTGGCCGTGCAGCCATAAAGGCGTGGCCATGCGCTCCACCGTGGTGGCAAAGGACTCGTTGAAGGCCGTGTCGTTCTTCACATACAGCAGCTGGTGGGCCAATTCGTGGAACAGCAGACCGGCAAAGTCGCCTTCCTGCCAGGAGGCGAAGGTGCTGAGCAGGGGGTCGCCGCCCAGCCAGTTCAGATAGCCCAGCGTGGAGTAGGCCGGAACGCCATAGACGCTGGTCTCCAGCCCTCGGACCTGAAGCCTGAGCGCCTCTGCCCGTGCATCTTCCTGGCTGAAATAGCCCCGGTAGGCAATGCAGCCGGTGATGGGGAAGCACCACTGGTGCATCTCCAGGCTGTAGACCGGGGCTGCCACCACGTTCCAGACGGCATATGGGCGCTGCAGCTGGGCATAGCGGGTGTAGCTGGCGTTGTCGGGAAGGGCGAGCTCCTGGCTGGCAAAGCGGCGCATGCGCTGCGCCGTCTGCAGGCGCTGTCGCAGCTCCGCAGGGGTGCTGTCCTCGCGCAGCCAGTCATCGACGGGCCGCGCGGCCTGAAGAATCTGCATCTGGCCCTTGAAACCCTGCCAGTAATAGCCGGCACTGCTGCAGCCCGTGAGGCCGGCCATTGCGGCGCCAATTCCCAGCAGAGCCCTCAGGCTGACTACACTCATCCTTTTTCTCATTGCGCTTGTCCGCCTGTCTGGTTTCGCTTCATGGATTTTCTAACGCTCGCCATCATTGTCACCACCGTGCTCTACGTGCTCAAGAAGCAGGAGCAACGCCAGCACACCCAGCTTCTGGCCCAGCACCTGGCACGCTTTCAGATCGAGAAGCTCATGGCCAATCTGATGGAAGGGTATCTGCGCGTCATCGGCGAGAAGGATGCCCAGCGGCGTGAGCAGATCTGGCCCGTGCTGGCCAATACCGAGAGCAGCCTGGTGAGCCAGTTCCAGCGTTTTGCACAAGAATTTGCCACCTTGCCAGCCGAGCAGACACGTGCCAGCACCCTGCCGCTGGCGCTGCCCTATGCGACCCGCGTTCTTCCTTCGGCCAGCCTGGATGTGCGCGAGGCCATGAAGCTGCACGCCCAGGCGCTTGCAGCAGCCCGTGTCGGCGACGCGGTCGACGAGGAGGAGCGCAAGCGCCGTGCCTTCACCATGACGGCCGAACTGATGCTGATGCAACACACTTGTCACTGGTTCTGCCGCAGCCGTACCGTTGCGTCCATGCGTTTGCTGGCGCGCCACAAGACGGCCTATGAGCAAGTGCTGCAGTCCATCGCCCCAGGCACCCTCAAAGCCTATGAAAAGTTGGTGAAGGCCCGCAGCTGAGGCCTCGTCTGACCCGGACCGGTCCCGGTTCGGAGATGTTTGCCGTCTTGACCCTGCCATGGTCGATGTGAACAATGGTTTTCATGAAAAACCTGTTGAGCACACTGGAGCCGTTGCTAGCAAGACTTCCTGTGACGGCATCGGTAGAACTACCATCGGGCGAGCGCATCGGGTCTGAACACAGTGCGGTTCAACTCGTTTTTCGCTCCCCCAAGGCCCTGGCGGCATTGCTGGACGGCCAGATCGGATCGATCGGTTCGGCCATCGTCGAGGGGTGGGTGGAGGTCAAGGGCAGCTCCCGCGACATCATGGCAGCCGCCGCCGGGCTGCTGCGCGGCGATCCGGTCAGCCATGCGCCCTCCTGGCTGGGGCAGACGGTTTCCAAGGCCAGATCACTGGCCATGCACACGCTGACGCGCGATGCCGAGCAGATCCAGTTTCATTACGATCTCTCCGACGACTTCTACGCGCTGTGGCTGGATCCGCGCCGTGTCTATTCCTGTGCCTACTACAAGGAGCAGAGCATGAGCCTGGCCCAGGCGCAGGAGGCCAAGCTCGATCACATCTGCAAAAAGCTCAGGCTCCAGCCTGGCGAGCGCTTCTGGGACATCGGATCCGGCTGGGGCGGGCTGATCTTCTGGGCGGCCGAACATTACGGAGTCCAGGCCCATGGCATCACGCTGTCGCGCAACCAGTTCGATCATGTGCAGCGCCTGATTGCCGAGAAGGGTCTGCAGGGCAAGGTCCGGGTCGAGCTGCGCGACTACCGGCAAATGGGGGATGTGGAGCCGTTCGACAAGATCGGTTCGGTCGGCATGTTCGAGCACGTGGGCAGCGCCAACCTGCCGGAATATTTCGAAACCATCCATTCCATGCTCAGGCCCGGTGGTCTGGCGCTGATCCACGGCATCACGGCGGGCGGAGTCAGCAATGTGGAGCTGGGCGCCGGCATGGGCGAGTTCATCAACCGCTACATCTTTCCCGGTGGCGAGCTCATGCATGTCAGCCGCGTGCTGCATGATCTGGCGGCCAGCGGACTGGAGATGGTGGATACCGAAAACTTGCGCCCGCACTATGCGCGCACGCTCTGGTCCTGGTCGGACACGCTGGAGAGCCGGCTGGGTGAGGCCCAGGCCATCTTGCAGGCGCAGTATGACGCAGAAAAAGCCGCCAAGGCGCTGCGCGCCTATCGCCTCTATCTGGCCGGCTCGGCCATGGGCTTCGAACATGGCTGGATTGCGCTGCATCAGATGCTTTGCTGCAAACCCGATGGAGATCTGCACAGCGGCGCGATGGCGGGCGCGCAGAGCGGCTATCCTTTCAATCGGGAATACATCTACCGTTGAAGGAACCGCTCCATGCCCTACAAATTCAAATCGCGTGCCACGGCAGACCTCATCATGCTGGACGCCAATGGCCGCAAGCTGCTGGAAATCATCGGCAAGTCGCCAGACGAGATGCATGGCATCATCACCGTAGAGCAGATTCCGGCGGCCATTGCCGCGCTGGAGGCGGCTGCCGCCGAGGAGGCAGCCAGGCGCAAGCAGCCGGAAGACGACGCGCAGGAAGACGATTCGGCGGCCGCGAGCCAGGACAGCGTGGCTCTGGGCCAGCGCATCGTGCCTTTTGTCGACATGCTCAGGCGCAGCGCGGCCGATGGCAAGGAAGTGACCTGGTAAGTCCAGCCGCCGCCATGCGGCTGCCCAGAAAAAAAGCCTGCAGATGCAGGCTTTTCTGTTTTGGCTCGCGCCCTGTCAGTCGGCGTAGATGCCGGCGGCCTTGATAACCTTGCCCCACTTGGCGATTTCGGATTCCACAAACTTCTTGTGGCCGGCAGGGTTGGTGCGGTCATCCGTGGCAATCACGGCACCCAGGGCTTCCTGGCGCTTGATGAACTCGGGGTCCTTGAGCGACGCCTTCATGGCATCGTTGATCTTCTGCACCACATCGGCAGGCGTGCCCTTGGGGGCGTACAGACCGTGCCAGATGGTCACGTTGAAGTCCTTCAGGCCCAGGGACTGCAGCGTGGGCAGGTCCTTGAGTGCAGGCGTGGTCAGCGGCTTGGCCGTGGTCACGGCATAGGCCTGAACCTTCTTGGCGGCAATCTGCGAAGTGGTGTTGGTGGTCTGGTCGCACAGCAGGTCCACCTGGTTGCCCATCAGGTCGGCAATCGCAGGAGCCGCACCCTTGTAGGGCACAGGCGTCATATCCTGCTGCAGCGAGGCCTGGAACATCAGGCCGCACAGGTGCGAGGCGGAGCCCACGCCGGCGTTGGCCAGATTCACCTTGCCCTGGTTCTTGCTGACCCAGTCCTTGACTTCGGCGAAGTTCTTGGCAGGCAGGGTGGGGCGGCCGATCAGTGTCATGGGCACATCGTTGATGATGCCGGCGTACTCGAAGTCGTTGAGCACGTTGAAGGACAGCTTGCGGTACAGCGTCGGGATGGTGGACATGCCGATATGCGTCAGCAGCAGCGTGTAGCCGTCGTTGCGTGCCCGTGCGGCCTTGGCCGTGCCAATCGTGCTGCCGGCACCGTCGGCGTTGTCGATGACGATGGTGGCGTTGTTCAGCTGTTTGCGCATGGATTCAGCGAGGTCGCGTGCCACCTTGTCGGTGGGGCCGCCTGCCGTGAAAGGCACGATGATCGTGATCGTCTTGCCAGCGGCAGGGTAGCTGTCGGCATGGCTGCTGATGGCGGCGGTGGCGGCCAGAGCGATGGTGGCGATCTTGAAAATAGTTTTCACAGTGTCTCCCTAAAAATAATGTGCAAGCAGACCAGGACGGTTGACTTGTCGTGACGTAAAGCCGGATTCTAGGGAGCGCTAATCTGTGGGGTTTTTGTTATTTCCTAAGTGTTATCCCTTGATGGAGCAGGCGATCACATTGCATTTGCGCTAAAGCAAGCGGATGACATGTGGCTAATTGGCGACATCCGCCATGGCGTTCGCAGCGAGCCGCGTGCGTTGCACAAAAGTCCTGCCGGCCCGCAGAGCAGACTGTCAGCCGCTCTGCAGAGATTCATCGGTAGGAGCGCGCGTCCTCGATCACCTTGCCGTCATTGGGCAGGCTGCCGGGGGCCACCATCTGTACTTCGCCGCGCAGCTTGGTGACCTCACGCATGGCATCGATCACCTGCAAGGCAAAGCCCGGCGAGGTTTCCGTGGTCTCCACGAGCAGCTGCATCTGGTCGTTGGCCATCTCGCCCGTCACCACCAGTCTGGCCTTGACGATCTGCGGAAAGCGCTTGACCACTTCTGCCACCTGTTTGGCATGCACGAACATGCCGCGTACCTTGGTGGTCTGGTCGGCGCGGCCCATCCAGCCCTTGATGCGGGCATTGGTGCGGCCCGTGGGACAGGTCCCCGGCAGATAGGCCGAGAGGTCGCCCGTACCGAAGCGGATCAGGGGATAGTCGGGGTTGAGCGTGGTGACGACCAGCTCGCCCACCTCGCCTTCGGCCACGGGGTCGCCGGTGCCGGGGCGCACGATCTCCACGATCACGCCTTCGTCCAGCACCAGGCCTTCGCGGGCGCTGGTTTCATAGGCAATCAGTCCCAGATCGGCGGTGCCGTAGCTCTGGTAGGCGTCAATGCCGTGTTCGCGCATCCATTGGCTGAGCGAGGGAGGGAAGGCCTCGCCGCTGACCATGGCCTTGGTCAGGCTGGGCAGCTTCACCCCCATCTCCTGGGCCTTTTCCACAATGATCTTGAGGAAGCTGGGCGTGCCCACATAGGCGGCTGGCCGCAGATCGGCCATGGCCTGCACCTGCTGCTCGGTCTGGCCCGTCCCGCCTGCAAACACCGTGCAGCCCAGGGCCTGGGCTCCGGTCTCCATCATCGAGCCCGCAGGCACGAAGTGATAGCTGAAGCAGTTGTGCACCAGCTCGCCAGACCGGAATCCGGCAGCGTACATGGAGCGGGCCATGCGCCAGTAATCGGTGCGACGGCTTTCAGGTTCGTAGATGGGGCCTGGGCTGGCGAAAAGCCTGGGCATGTCATGGCCCAGGCCAATGGCGTTGAAGCCTCCGAAGATCTGGCGCGGTCGCTGCGCAGCCTGGCGTTCCAGCAGTTCGCTCTTGCGGGTGACGGGGAGCTGGGCCAGTGCGCTGCGGTTCGTGATGCTTGTCGCATCCACGCCCTTGAGGATCTCGGCAAACGCAGCCGAGCGCTGCTGGGCATGGGCGATCTGCGCGGGCAATGCCGCCATCAGTGCCGCTTCGCGCTCATCAGGGCTGCGTATTTCCAGGGAGTCGTAGAAGTCACTCATGGCAAATCCTGTAGGGAAAATCTGCAAACAAAACGGAAAACAATGGGCGTTAGCTCTGAGAACTGACCTGCACCCAGCGAGAGACAGCGAGCAAGCGCCGCCGCGCAGCGAGGCTGTCGTCCCCCCTTGGGGGAAGCGGTGCAGCCGCTCAGGGGGTATCCGTTACGCCAGCCAGCGCTTGCGGCGCTTGTAGCTTTTCACGTCCTTGAAGCTCTTGCGCTCGCCGCCGCCCACGCCCAGGTAGAACTCCTTGACGTCCTCGTTGCTGGCCAGATCCCTGGCGGAGCCGTCCATGACGATGCGTCCGCTCTCCATGATGTAGCCGTAGTCGGCATATTTGAGGGCCATGTTGGTGTTCTGCTCGGCCAGCAGGAAAGTGACTTTCTCCTTGCTGTTGAGGTCTTTGACGATGTGGAACACCTCATCCACGATCTGCGGTGCCAGCCCCATGGAGGGCTCATCGAGCAGCACCATGCGCGGGTTGCTCATCAGCGCCCGGCCGATGGCGCACATCTGCTGCTCGCCGCCCGAGGTGTAGGCGGCCTGGCTGGTGCGCCGGGTCTTGAGGCGCGGGAAGTAGTTGTAGACCTTCTCCAGATTGGCGGCAATCTCGCCCTTGTCGCTGCGGGTGTAGCTGCCGGTGAGCAGGTTTTCCTCGATCGTCAGGTGGGCAAAGCAGTGACGCCCTTCCATGACCTGTACCACGCCACGCTTGACGAGTTCAGCCGGCGAGAGGTTGGCGATCTGCTCGCCCTCCAGCGTGATGCCGCCTTTGGTGACTTCACCGCGCTCGCCCTTGAGCAGGTTGGAGATGGCGCGCAGCGTGGTGGTCTTGCCCGCGCCATTGCCGCCCAGCAGGGCCACGATGCTCTGGTGCGGCACTTGCAGCGAAACGCCCTTGAGCACCAGGATCACATGGTTGTAGATGACCTCGATGCCATTGACTTCCACCAGCGGCGTGGCCTGCGGGGACGTGGAGACTGTGTGCGCGTTATCGGTCATGCGGTCACCTGGTAACTCAAAATAGATAGCTATATACGCTTGATGGGTCAGCGATTTAGGCTGATTTTTATCAATCCATTTGCGACGAGGCGAGCCTTGCACCGAGGCATCATGCAAGGGCCGATGCCGGCCGCTCGCCCCGTTGCGGGGATGGTGCCCCTCGGGCGCTCAGCGCCGCAGAGGGGCAAGGCGCGAGGCGCCTCAGGGGGTGCAGGTCCTTACCTTGACGTTCTTTTCCTTGGCGTACTTGTCCGCGAACTCCTTGTAGAGCGGATCGACCATGGACTTGTCGGCCTGGTACCAGTCGGAGCTGACCTTGAACTTGGCGCCGTCCCAGGTGGCAATACGCGCCCAGTCGGCACCCAGGTGGTTGTCGCAGCTGGTCTTGAAGGGGCGGATGATCTTGCCGAAACCCAGCTCGTTCAGGCGCTCCTGCGTCAGGTTCAGGTTCTCCAGGCCCCAGCGCACCTGCTCGGGGGTCATGACCTTGCCCTTGCCGAACTTTTCCTGTGCGGTGCGGATGGCTTCGACCTGCAGCATGGAGATCACCATGCCGCGGGTATGTGCCAGCTGACCCAGCTCCTTGGCGTCCTTGGCCGTACCCTGACCCTTGTCGTAGAGCATGGACTTGATGTCGCCATGCACCTTGTCGCTTTCGGCCGTGTTGTGGATGGTCACCGTGTTGTAGCCCTTGGCGCCGGCACCGATGTCCTTGACGTCATGGTCGGAGCCGCCCCACCACACGGCATACATCTTCTCGCGCGGGTAGCCCGTGGCCTGTGCCTCACGCACGGCTGTGGGCGTCATTACGCCAGCCGACCATAGCAGCACATAGTCGGGACGGTTCTGGCGAATCTGCAGCCAGGTGGATTTCTGCTCCACACCGGGCGCGGTCACGGGCAGCTTGATCAGCTCAAAGCCGTCCTTGGCAGCGCGCTTTTCCAGCAGCGGAATCGGTTCCTTGCCGTAAGGCGAGTCGTGATAGACGAGGGCAATCTTCTTGCCCTTGAGGCTGCCTTTTTCCTTCTTCAGGATGTCCTGCACGATGGAGTCGGCCGCAGTCCAGTAGTTGCCCAGCAGCGGGAAGTTCCACTCGAAGACCCTGCCGTCCACGGACTGGGACAGGCCATAGCCCGGGGTGACCACCGGCACCTTGTCGCCAGGGGCCTTGTCGGTCACGGCAAAGGTGATGCCGGTGGACTGGGTGTCAAAGCCGGAGGCACCACCGTCCTTGTTCTTCAGGCGCTCGTAGCATTCCACGCCCTTGGCCGTGTCGTAGGCGGTTTCGCATTCCTCGAACTTGATCTTCACGCCGTTGATGCCGCCCTTGGCATTGACCAGCTTGAGGTAGTCCTGCTTGCCGTCCGCCCATGGAATCCCCAGGGGCGCGAACTGGCCCGTGCGATACACCAGCAGAGGCACAAACTGCTCCTGTGCCTGAGCGGCAGGCGAGGCCATCAGGGCTCCCATGCCCGCAGCAACAGCAGCGGCAGCAATCGCAACTTTCTTGAACATCATCGACGGTCTCCTTGGGTTGTATGGGACGCGGTCCCGGTTGCAGGCACTCTGCGGTGTCTTGAAGAAAAGAATACTGAGGTAGCTCAACGCTCCCTGATCCGGCATGACTCGCTTCGTGGCATCGCGCCAGGAGCGGGACCGGCCATGCCGCCCCGCAGCGAGGAGGTCGCCGGCTGCCTGCAAGCCCTCGCCCTCCGGAATAGGAGAGGGCATCGTGCATGGGCCGCAAGGCGCGCGGTGACCCGGGAGGTGTTTCATGCTCAATGCGGGAAGGGCCAGACACGCAGTTTCTGACGGGCCGTGGCCCAGAGCTTGGCCAATCCGTGGGGTTCCACAATCAGGAAGAACACGATGAGTGCACCAAAGATCATGTGCTCGAGATAGGTGGCCGTGGCCGTGGACAGCGGCAGGCCCAGCCAGTGGGGCACCTGGTTGAGCAGCAGCGGCAGCAGCACAAAGAAGGCGGCACCGAAGATGCTGCCCACGACAGAACCCAGGCCGCCGATGATGATCATGAAAAGCAGCTGCAGCGAACGGTCCAGGCTGAAGGCAGCGGGTTCCCAGGCGCCCAGGTGGACAAAGCCCCAGAGCGCACCGGCCACGCCGACGATGAAGCTGCTCACGGCGAAGGCCGAGAGCTTGGCGTAGGTGGGGCGGATGCCGATCACGGCCGCCGCCACGTCCATGTCGCGCATGGCCATCCATTCACGGCCGACCGAGCTGCGCACCAGATTCTTGGCGGCCAGGCCGAGCAGACACAGGATGACCAGGCAGAGCAGGTATTTCTCCATGGGCGTGTCGATGGCCCAGCCCAGAATGGCCAGCGGCTTGGCGCTGACCGAGCCGGAAGAGGAGTTGTTCGTCACCCAGGCCGCACGGGTCGCAAGCCAGTCGACAAAGAACTGGGCAGCCAGCGTGGCCACGGCCAGGTACAGGCCGCGGATGCGCAGGCTGGGCAGGCCGAACACCACGCCGAACACCATGGCCACCAGGCCGCCGCCGATCAGCGCCACCAGCAGGGGCATGCCTTCGATGCGGGCCTGGAGGTTGTAGGCCGCATAGGCACCCACGGCCATGAAGGCGGCGGTGCCCAGCGAAATCTGGCCGCAGTAGCCGACCAGGATGTTGAGGCCCAGCGCCGCCAGCGACATGATGACAAAGGGGATCAGAATCGCCTGGAAGGTGTAGTCGCTGGCGATGAAAGGGATGGCCAGGAAGGCAAACGCCAGGATCAGCAGGATGACCCAGCGGTCCTGCGCGACGCCGAAGATCTGCTGGTCTGCCGCATAGCTGGTCTTGAACTGGCCGTTTTCACGATAAAACATCTGTTGCTCCTCCGGCCTTAAACGCGGTCAATGATCTTGTCGCCGAACAGGCCCTGGGGCCGCACCAGCAGGAAGCAAAGGGCCAGGCCGTAGGCAAACCAGGTCTCGATGCCGCCGCCCACCATGGGGCCGATATAGACCTCGGAGAGCTTCTCGCCCACGCCGATGATCAGGCCGCCGATGATGGCGCCGGGCAGCGAGGTCAGGCCGCCCAGAATCACCACGGGCAGGGCCTTCAGGGCCACCAGCGACAGCGAATACTGAACGCCCAGCTTGCTGCCCCAGATGATGCCGACGACCAGAGCCACGCCACCGGCCACCGACCAGACGATGACCCAGATGCGCGACAGCGGAATGCCGATGGACTGCGCGGCCTGGTGATCGTCGGCCACGGCACGCAGGGCGCGCCCGGTCTTGGTTTTCTGAAAGAAGATGCTCAGGCAGATCACCAGGATGGCGGCGATGCAGGCCGCATACAGGTCTTCCAGGCTGATCATCACACCGCCCTGAAACAGGCTGTCCATGATGAAGACGGGGTCCTTGGGCATGCCGACGTCAATCTTGTAGACCTCGCTGCCAAAGACCATGGGGCCCAGGCCGTCGAGCAGATAGGCAATGCCCAGCGTGGCCATCAGCAAGGTGATGGGCTCCTGATTGACCAGATGGCGCAGGGCCAGCCGCTCGATCACCCAGGCCACGCCCACCATCAGCGTCAGAGTGACGACGATGGCCAGCAGGTTGCCAACGACGCCGGGCTCCATGCCCAGCCAGCCGGGAATCCACTGCGAAAAGCGCGCCATGGCCAGGGCCGAAAACAGCACCATGGCTCCTTGCGCAAAGTTGAAGACGCCCGAGGCCTTGAAGATCAGCACGAAGCCGATGGCGATCAGTGCGTACAGCGTGCCCACCATGAGGCCACCGAACAATGTCTCTAAGAAAAATCCCATGACTGCTCCTTCAGTGGCCCGCGCCCAGGTAGGCGCGGATCACGTCTTCGTTGTTGCGTACTTCATCGGGAGCGCCGTCGCCGATCTTCTTGCCGTAGTCCAGCACCACGACACGGTCTGAGATGTCCATGACCACGCCCATATCGTGTTCGATGAGCACGATGGTGGTGCCGAACTCTTCGTTCACATCGAGGATGAAGCGGCACATGTCCTGCTTCTCTTCCACGTTCATGCCGGCCATGGGCTCGTCCAGCAGCAGCACCTGCGGCTCCATGGCCAGGGCCCGGCCCAGGTCCACGCGCTTTTGCAGGCCGTAGGGCAGCTGGCCCACAGGCGTCTTGCGATAGGCCTGGATCTCGAGGAAGTCGATGATGTGTTCGACGAACTCGCGGTGCTGCATCTCCTCGCGCTGCGCAGGGCCGATGCGCAGGGCCTGCAGGAGGATGTTGCTCCTGATCTTGAGATTGCGGCCGGTCATGATGTTGTCGATCACGCTCATGCCCTTGAACAGCGCCAGGTTCTGGAAGGTGCGTGCGACCCCCATCTCGGCCACCTGGCGGCTGTTCATGTGGCTGAAGGTCTGGCCGCGGAAGGTGATGGATCCCTCGGACGGCGTGTAGACGCCGTTGATGCAGTTGAGCATGGAGCTCTTGCCGGCGCCGTTGGGGCCGATGATGGAGCGGATCTCGTGCTCTTTGACATTGAACGAGATATCGGTCAGGGCCTTGACGCCGCCAAAACGCAGGCTGATGTTCTTGATATCCAGGATCACGTCGCCGCTGGTTCTTGTAGTCATGAAAATTCCTCTCAGGCGGCGGCCTTGGCCGAAGCCGGGTGGCGCCTGGCGTCGACGATGGTCAGCGTGGCGCTGACGCTGCCCGTGCGACCGTCCTCGAATTTCACCAGGGTCTCGATGAACTGCTGTTGCTTGCCGGAGTAGAGTGCCTCCACCAGCACGCCATATTTGTCGGCGATGAAGTTGCGGCGCACCTTGCGGGTGCGCGTCAGCTCGTCGTCATCGGGGTCCAGCTCCTTGTGCAGCACCAGAAAGCGCGCCACCTGGGTGTCGGCCATGCCGGGCTCGCTGGCCAGGTCGGCATTGACCTTGTCGATGCAATCGGCCACCAGCTCCAGCACCTTGGCCTTGCTGGCCAGGTCCACATAGCCACCGTAGGGCAGGCCCTGGCGCTCGGCCCAGTTGCCCACGGCCTCGTAGTCGATGTTGATGAAGGCGCAGACTTCGTCCTTGCCATGACCAAAGCACACGGCTTCCTTGATATGCGGGAAGAACTTGAGCTTGTTCTCGATGTAGTTGGGCGCAAACATGGCGCCACGGCTGGTCTTTCCCACGTCCTTGGCCCGGTCGATGATGCGCAGCTGGCCGTTGGCGTCGATCACCCCGGCATCGCCGGTATGGAAGTAGCCGCTGGCATCGATCACCTCGGCCGTGGCATCGGGGCGCTTGTAGTACTCCTTGAGCACGGAGACACCCTTGACCAGCACCTCGCCGTTGTCGGCAATCTTGAGCTCGATGCCCGGTGCCGCCTGGCCCACGCTGGAGAGTTCCACCTGGCGGTCGCGCTGCAGGCAGACATAGGCACAGGTCTCGGTTTGCCCATACAGCTGCTTGAGGTTGATGCCAATGGAGCGAAAGAAGCGGAACAGCTCCGGTCCGATGGCGGCACCTGCCGTGTAGGCCACGCGGATGCGCGACAGGCCCATGGCGTTGCGCAGCGGTCCGTAGATGAAGAGATTGCCCAGCTGGTACTTGAGCCGGTCCAGGGTGCCGACGTTCTTTCCGTCCAGGATGTCCGAGCCTACGCGGCGCGCCACCTGCATGGCCCTTGCGTACATCCACTGTTTGAGCGGTGACGCATCTTCCATGCGGATGGAAACCGAGGTCAGCATGCCCTCGAAAATGCGCGGCGGTGCAAAGTAGTAGCTGGGTCCGATTTCACGCAGGTCGATGGCGATGGTCGACGCGGATTCCGGGCAGTTGATGGTGAAGCCCGCCACCAGCCATTGCGCAAACGAGAACAGGTGGTCTCCCACCCAGGCCGGGGGCAGGTAGCAGATCACATTGTCCGAGGCCTTGAGGTCATCGGTCTGCACGCCGCCGCGGGCGGATTCGCCAAAGCTGGCATGGGTCTGGCACACTCCCTTGGGCTTGCCCGTGGTGCCCGAGGTGTAGAGGATGACCGAGACATCGTCCGGCGAGACGGCCTGGACCATGGCCTCGTAGGCTCCTGCGTGCTGTGCGTCCCACGCCTGGCCCTTGGCCAGCAGTTCCTGGGTGCTGATGAGCCCGGGCTGTTCGTACTTGCGCAGGCCGCGCGGGTCGTCGTAGATGATGTGGCGAATGCCTGGCACGCTCTCGCGTACCTCCAGCAGCTTGTCCACCTGCTCCTGGTTCTCGGCGAAGGCAAACGCTATCTCGGCGTCTTCCATCACAAAGCGCATCTCGGCGGCCACGGCGTCCTGGTACAGCGGAATGGGCACGGCGCCGCAGGTCTGCACGGCCAGAAAGCCCATGTAGACATGGGGCCGGTTGTCGCTGATGAAGGCCAGGTTCTGGCCGCGTTCGAGCCCCAGCGCGCGCAGGCCGCAAGCCATGTGGCGCACGGTTTGCGCAGCTTCGCGCCAGCTCCAGGTCTGCCAGATGCCGTACTCCTTCTCGCGCAGTGCGGGTGCATCGGGGCGTTCTGTCGCGTGCTTGAGCAGCAGTTGCGGGAACGTGGTTGTCATGCCTGATCCTCTTGGTTGGGGGCTGAGCCGCAGCGGCTACCCTTCACGAAAGTCTTGCAGGCATGCTATGGGTGACTTTGACGTCAAGATGTCTGTTTGACGACAATTTGAGGGAAAGTCTGCATAGTGAAAATCCGCTGTAACAAATGCTGCTGAAAATGGCGCATTTGCTGCCTCGTGGAAATCCCGCTGTTGCGCCAGCGCGGCTTTGGCAATGCTGCTCGACATGAGTCAAGAACTGTCCCTGCACCAAAGGCGGCGCAAGCCTTTGAGCTCAGAACTCGATGGCATTCCCTGGTGGCCTGTCCTGCTGCCGCTGGAGCGTGAGAATGTGGCGCGCGTGCTGCTCGTCGGCGATGCCGAGCCCGGTGACTATGTCTGCCGCACGGGGCGCCCGCCGACCTACTGGTTCGGGGTGGTCGACGGTCTGCTCAAGATGAACACCGAAAGCGCCGACGGCATCAGCATGACGCTGGCCGGGCTGCCGCCCGGCGGCTGGTTTGGCGAGGGCACGGTCATCAAGCGAGAGCCCTACCGCTACAACGTGCAGGCCATTCGCAGGAGCGTCGTGGGCGGCTTGCCCATAGACATGTTCCACTGGCTGCTCGATCACTCCATAGGCTTCAACCGGTTTGTGATGAACCAGCTCAACGAGCGACTCGGGCAGTTCATCGCGGCGCGCGAGATCGACCGCATGAGCAACCCCGATCTGCGCGTGGCGCGCAGTCTGGCCGCCTTGTTCAACCCCTTGCTCTACCCCGGCGTGGGGCAGATTCTGCGCATCACCCAGCAGGAACTGGCCAATCTGGTCGGCCTGTCGCGCCAGCGTGTGAACGAGGCCTTGTCGGTGCTGCAGCGCGAGCGCGTGATCCAGATCGAATATGGCGGCCTGCGCGTGCTGGACCTGGAGTCGCTGCGCCATGGCGAGTTCAGCGCATCGCGCAGGGCGCTGGCATGAGGCCTGTCCTATAACCTAGCTCCGTGCTGGAATTGTGGATAACTCTCGCCTCGCGCCCGCGCGTCGCGAGACAATTACGCCCAAATGTCAGTCAAACCTCCTAAAGAGTCCGGCACCCCTGGTGCTGGCAATTCCTCCGCGCCCTCCGATGCATCGTCGGCGCGCCCTGTTTTGCGTGCACCGGCCAAGCCAGCCAAGGCGGAAAAGCCCGCTGCAGCCCGTGGCGCCCGGCCCGCAGGCGGATCCGATCGCGGCCCGCGCGGCGAAGGCCTGCGTGGCGAGCGTGGCGCACGCCCTCAGCGTGAGCGCGACGAGCGCCCCCGCGCTTCCGGTTTGGGTCGCCCCGATGGCGGACGTCCTGTCCGTGACGACGGCGAACGCCGCGGCGGCTTCTCGCAGCGTGACGAGCGGCGTCCCCGCACTGATCGCGATGACCGCTTTGCCGAAGGCGGCGAGCGTCGCTTTGGCGGCGGTGATCGAGGTTTCCGCCCCTATGGCGAGTCGCGTGATGGTGATCGCGCGGGCGAGCGCCGCGAGTTCCGTCCCCGTGATGACCGTCCTCAAGGCGGCCGTGACTTTGGTGACCGTCCACGCTCGTCCGGTTTTGGCCGGCCCGATCAGGGCCGTTTTGAGCGCTCCGAAGGCGCAGAGCGTCGTGAATTCCGTCCTCGTGAAGACCGCCGTGATGAGCGTCCTCAAGGCGGCCGCGACTTTGGTGACCGTCCACGTTCGTCCGGTTTTGGCCGACCCGACCAGGGCCGCTTTGAGCGCTCCGAAGGTGGCGAACGCCGTGAGTTCCGTCCACGCGACGGCGAACGTCGTGGCGGTGATCGCTTTGAAGGCCGCCGCGACGAGCGTCCTCAAGGCCGTGACTTTGGTGACCGTCCGCAAAACCGTGGTTTGGGTCGCCCGGACCGCTCCGAAGGCGGCGAACGCCGCGAATACCCGTCCCGTGGTGGTGATCGCCCGCAGGGCCGCGACTTTGGTGATCGTCCACAGAGCCGTGGCTACGGTGGCCGTCCCGAAGGCCGCTCCTTGGATCGTGGTGACCGCCGCGGTAGCGAGCGCCGCAATGACGAGCGCCGTGGAGAGCACCGCGACAGTCGCCGCGACGAGCGTGGTGGCGAGCCCGAAAAGCGCCACATCCCCGGCTCGTTCGTGTCGGAGGCCACACGCCGGCCCACCACCGGGATTCGTACCTATCGTCCCGCAGCCGATGGCTCGGATCGTGCCATTCCCGTCAAGCGCGCGCCCGAAGTGGAAGCGCGCCAGGACGATCGTCCCGGAGCCCTGCGCATCAACAAGCGCATTGCCGACATGGGTCTGTGCTCGCGCCGCGAGGCCGATGAGTGGGTGGAAAACGGCTGGGTCACGGTCAACGGCGAAGTCGCAACCATGGGCCAGAACGTGGTGCCTGGCGACAGGATCGAGATCGACCGGAAGGCTCAGGAGCGCCAGGATCAGCAGGTCACCATTCTGCTGAACAAGCCCATGGGCTATGTCAGCGGTCAGGCCGAGGACGGCCATGAACCTGCCGTGGTGCTGATCACGAACGAGAACCGCTGGAACGAAGACCGCAGCAAGACGCGCTTCAACTTCAGCCAGCTCAAGGGTCTGGCTCCCTGCGGACGTCTGGACATCGACTCGGTAGGGTTGCTGGTGCTGACGCAGGATGGCCGCGTGGCGCGTCAGATCATTGGCGAGGACTCGGAAGTCGACAAGGAATACCTGGTGCGCGTGACCTTCGGCGATCGCGATGTGGACGTGCAGTCCGTCTTTCCCGAGGAGAAGCTGGCTCTGCTGCGCCACGGCCTGTCGCTGGACGAGCAGCCGCTCAAGCCGGCACAGGTGGACTGGCAGAACCCGGAGCAGCTGCGTTTTGTGCTGACCGAAGGCAAGAAGCGCCAGATTCGCCGCATGTGCGAGCTGGTGGGCCTCAAGGTCGTGGGCCTCAAGCGCATCCGTATCGGCGGCGTGACCCTGGGCAATCTGCCCACGGGCCAGTGGCGCTATCTGGCTGCGCATGAAAGCTTCTGACACCCCTTAGGGCGCTTCGCGCCCGGGGGGCACAGCCCTCCCTCTGTCTCTTCGGGAGAGGTGAAGGCCTTGCGGCGGGACGTCTGTTGCTCGCTGTCTCTGGTTTCGAGAGGTGCCGGTTCTAAAGGGAAATCGGCATCTATCCCTTTTATGGAAAGCGTAAGTAGCTATTCTTTTTGAATCGGCGCTTGCGCTTTTTTTCTTGCCCGAAGCGCCCTTGAAATTTCCGGGGCAGGCCCTAGCTAAGTCTGCGGATCGCCTTGAGAGAATCTCCGGGCGGCGTTTGATTTCAGTTCTTCGCTCACAAAGACATGACAAAGCAAACCCATTCCTTCCAGGCCGAAGTGGCCCAATTGCTGCACCTGGTCACGCATTCGCTGTACTCCAACCAGGAAATCTTCCTGCGCGAGCTGATTTCCAATGCGTCGGATGCTTGCGACAAGCTGCGCTTTGAAGCGCTGGGAGACGCCAGCCTCTACGGCGATCAGCCCGAGCTGGAAGTGCGCGTATCCTTCGACAAGGCAGCGCGCACGCTCACCATCACCGATACCGGCATCGGCATGAGCGAGCAGGAAGCGATCGACAACCTGGGCACGATTGCCAAGAGCGGCACCAAGGCTTTCATGGAAAAGCTCAGTGGCGACCAGAAGGCCGACTCGCAGCTGATCGGCCAGTTCGGCGTGGGCTTCTACTCGGGCTTCATCGTGGCGGACAAGATCACCGTGGAAACCCGCCGTGCCGGTGCGCCGGCATCGGCCGGCGTGCGCTGGATCAGCGGCGGCACGGGCGACTTCGAGATCGAGCAGATCGAACGCGCCCAGCGCGGCACCAGCATCATCCTGCACCTGCGCGACGACGCCCAGGAGTTCCTCAACGGCTACAAGCTCAAGCAGGTCATCTCCAAGTATTCCGACCACATCAGCCTGCCCATCCTGATGGAAAAGGAAGAGTGGAAGGACGGCGAGAACGATCAGCCCGGCGAGATGGTCAAGACCGGCGAGTGGGAAACCGTGAACAAGGCCAGCGCCTTGTGGACCCGCGCCAGGAAGGACATCACGGAAGAGCAGTACAAGGAGTTCTACAAGGCCATCAGCCATGACTTCGAAGACCCGCTGACCTGGAGCCACAACCGCGTCGAAGGCAACACCGAGTACACGCAGCTGCTGTACATCCCCGCCAAGGCCCCGTTCGATCTGTACCAGCGTGACAAGCACGCCGGCATCAAGCTCTATGTGAAGCGCGTCTTCATCATGGACGATGCCGAGGCGCTGATGCCCCAGTACCTGCGTTTTGTGAAGGGCGTGATCGACTCTGCCGACCTGCCGCTGAACGTGAGCCGCGAGCTGCTGCAGGAAAGCCGCGATGTGCGCCTGATCCGAGACGGTTCGGCCAAGCGCGTGCTCTCCATGCTGGAAGACCTGGCGCGCCACGACAGGCACGAAGCCGCAGCCGAAGGCGCGGATGGCGTGCAGGATGTGGTCAGCGAAGAAGACAAGGCCAAGGAAGGCAAGTTCAGCCAGTTCTATCGAGAATTCGGCGCCGTGCTCAAGGAAGGGTTGGGCGAGGATTTCGGAAACAAGGAACGCATTGCCAAGCTGCTGCGGTTCGCCACCACCACGCATGAAGGCCTGAACACCTCGTTTGCCGACTACAAGGCTCGCATGAAGGAGGGTCAGGACGCGATCTACTACATCACGGCCGACACCCTGGCGGCAGCAAAGAACAGCCCGCAGCTCGAAGTGTTCAAGAAGAAGGGCATCGAAGTCCTGCTGATGACCGATCGCGTGGACGAGTGGGCGCTCAACTATCTGCACGACTTTGACGGCACGCCGCTGCAGTCCGTGGCCAAGGGGGCCGTGGACCTGGGCAAGCTGCAGAACGAGGAAGAGAAGAAGGCGGCCGAGGAAGCCGCCGAAGCCTTCAAGCCCGTGCTGGCCAAGCTCAAGGAAGCCCTCAAGGACCGTGCCGAAGACGTGCGCGCCACCAGCCGCCTGGTCGACTCGCCCGCCTGTCTGGTGGTCAGCGACGGCGGCATGAGCCTGCAGCTGGCGCGCCTGCTCAAGCAGGCTGGCCAGGCCGCTCCCGAGACCAAGCCGGTGCTGGAGGTGAACCCCGATCATGCCCTGGTCAAGAAGCTGGACGGCTCCGTCCACTTCCACGATCTGGCACAGATCCTGTTCGACCAGGCCGTGCTGGCCGAGGGCGGCATGCCCGAGGACCCGGCCGCCTATGTCAAGCGTGTGAACGCGCTGCTGGCCTGAACGGTTCAGTCACCCCGATAAAAAACCCCGCAGCGTGGAGGCTCTGCGGGGTTTTTTGATGATTTCTGGCTGTATCGCTCATCGGTAGAGAGCGGCCAGCTATCAAAATGGATTAGCTGCGTGAACGGGCAAGCAGGCTGCGATCCCAGAGCACCATGGCCACAGTGAGCAGCCCCAGCAGGCCGCCCATGAGGCTGGTGCCGCTCCAGCCATAGGCCAGCCAGGCCCACGAGCCCAGCGCCGAGCCGATGGATGCGCCGAGAAAGTAGGTGGTCATGTAGACGGCGTTGATGCGCGAGCGGGCCTCGGGTGCCAATGCATAGACCACGTTCTGGTTGCTGATGTGCAGGGCCTGCAAGGCGCCGTCGACCACCAGCAGGCCGAGCAGAAACCACCAGATGCTGCGGCCGCCCAGCCACAGGCACAGCCAGCCCAGCAGCATCAGAATGCCGCCGGTCAGTGTGGTGGACTGCTCCATCCCCCTGTCGGCCATGCGTCCGGCGATATTGGCCATCAGCGCGCCGGCAATGCCCACGATGCCGATCAGGCCGATCATCAGATCCGAGAGTTCAAAGCCCGGCCCGGCCAGCAGCAGTGCCATGGTGGAGAACAGCACGCTCACGGTGGCAAATCCGGCGCCGCCGATCAGCGCGCGGCTGCGCAGGCGCGGATGCCGGCGCAGCAAGTCCCCGAGGGACTTCATGACCTCGCCATAGCTGACAGGCGCGGGCGGAGCCGCCCTGGGCAGGGCCCGTGCCAGCAGCACGGCCATGAAGGCGGTGCTGACGGCCCCCACCCAATAGACAGTGCTCCAGCCGCCCAGGTCGGACAGAATCCCCGCCACGCTGCGCGAGGCCAGAATGCCGATCAGCAGGCCGCTCATCACCAGGCCGACGGCACGCCCGCTGGCACCCGGTGCCGCAAAGGTGGCGGCCATGGGTACCAGCACCTGGGCGGCCACCGAGAACACCCCTGCCATCAGAGTGCCGGCGGCCAGCAGCGCAAAGCTGCCTGCCAGGCCGCTGATACCCGACAGCAGCATGCCGCAGGCGGCCAGCAGCATCAGGGTCAGAACCAGGCGGCGGCGCTCCAGCATATCGCCCAGCGGCACCAGAAACAGCAGTCCCAGGCCGTAGGAGACCTGGGCCATGGTCACGGTGCTGGAGGCCTGGGCATCGCTGATCCGCAGATGCTGGACCATGGAGTTGAGCAGGGGCTGGTTGAAATAATTGGCTCCGGCGCACAGTCCGCAGGCCGTGGCCATGAGCAGCAGGGTGGTTCTGGAGAGGACTGCGGTGGCCGCTGGTGTTGTGGTTTTCATGAGGGGATCAGGTGCAGGGTCAGGCGGGCATGGCGGCTCTGGCGCCCATTGCCATGGGCAGGGCCGCGGTGGCCTCCACCTCGATCAGCATGCCGGGCAGGGCCAGCTTGGGCACGGGAATCAGGGTGCAGGCCGGAAAGCGTGGTCGCCGGTCTCCGGGCTCGCCGCTGCCCCAGTGCTGTCTCACGGCACGTTGCCAGTGCTCGAAGCGCTCCAGCGAGTGATCGACGATGAGCACGGTGAGCTTGAGCACATGTCCCATGTCCGCGCCACCGGCGGACAGGGCGGTCTTGATGTTGGCGAGAGCCTGCGCAGCCTGCTGCGCAAAGTTGTCTGGCAGCTCGGCAAGGGCGTTCTCTCCGCCCTGGCCCGAAACGAAGAGCCAGCGCAGCGGCTCCTGGGCGGTGACGACATGGGTGTAGCCGTTGGGCAGGCTGTCATAGAGACCGGCAGGCTGCAGATGGCACGGTTGCGGGGCAGGGGCTTGGGCAATGAAACTGGGCTTGGCGTCCATGAAAGTCTTTCTGGAAAGGCTTGTCCGGCAGGGCCCGTCAACGGCAGGCGGGGATTCCGGAAGCTGTTGGCATTGTTAAACCTCAACTAAACTTGAGGTCAAGAGGTTTGTATGACCACACAGGATGGTGACCATGGCGTGCCAGGCAGAGACAACGGGAATGCAGCGGGAGATGACGGTGAAGTGTGAAGAGGCCGGCACCATGAAGGGATGCGGCAACGCTCTGGTGGCCGAGGCGGAAGGCCTGCCGGATCTCAGCGTGGGAGAAGTCGCCAGCCGCAGCGGGGTGGCGGTATCGGCCCTGCATTTCTACGAGAAGCAGGGCCTGATCGAGAGTGTGCGCACTGCCGGCAATCAGCGCCGCTACGCGCGAGCGGTACTGAGACGGGTGGCCGTGATCAAGGTGGCTCAGCGCATGGGCGTGCCCCTGTCCGAGATTGCACAGGCACTGGCCCATCTGCCTGCCAACCGTGTGCCCGGCAAGGCCGACTGGAGCCGTCTGTCCCTGCATTGGCAGGCACAGCTCGATGCACGCATCGCCATGCTGACCCAGCTCAGGGATCAGCTCGACTCCTGCATCGGCTGCGGCTGCCTGTCGCTGCAGGCCTGCCCGCTGCGCAACGACCACGACTGTCTGGCGGCGCAGGGCGCAGGCCCGCACTTCAGATAGCCGGCCCTATTGGCGGGGCACGGGCAACACGCGTGCCCGTGCGCTGATGACCCCCAGCAGAGTCGACAGCAGGCCCAGACAGGCACAGAAGGCTATCAGTGCGCCCGTCAGGCCGATATGGTCGGACAGCCAGCCCATGCCCAGGATGGGGACGATGGTGCCGACATAGCCCACGACCAGATAGGTGGACAGCAGGCCTGTGCGGTTGACGGGTTTGGAGACTTTGTTGACCACGGCCATGCCTGACAGATTGCACAGGGCATGTCCGCAGGACATGCTCAGCACACTCAGTGCGAACAGCCATGGCGAGCCGGCAAACAGATTGAGCACCAGCAGGGCATTGGTCGCTGCCAGCGCGGAGAAGCCGATGACGATCAGTCGCTTGGTGGGGTAGGGCCGGGCGACCAGCTGAATGCCTGCCGACAGAAACAGGATGACGCCGATGGACAGGCCCGATACCGCAGGTCCATGCCAGGGCAGCATCTGGGCCATGAAGCTGGGGGCCATGGCGGCAAACAGGCTGAACATGCCGAAGGCGGAAAAGGCCGCCATGCAGCCCAGCGCGTAGTGATGGAGAAAAGGCTTGCGTGGCTGGGAGATGCTGGGCAGAACATCTTTCAGTGTCAGGCCGGGCTCGCTGCGGAGGGGCGGACGGGCCGCCGGTAGCTGGATCTTGAACAGCGCATGGATGCCGATAAAGCTCAGCCCGATGGGCGGCAGATAGCTGCTGACCAGGGGAAGCGGCACCCATTGCGCCATCAGGCCCCCAACCACGGGCCCGAGACCGAAGCCGAAGGCAATCGTCAGGCTGGTGGTTGCGGCCGCACGCTGCAGGTCCCCCTTGTTGTTGAGCTGGGTCATGCCGATGGAGGCCGAGGTGGTGATCAGGCCCGAGGCCAGACCGATGACGAAGCGGGAGACACCCAGGCTCCAGGCATTCCAGGACAGGGCCGAGCCGATGACGCCCACGGTCATCACCATCAACCCCAGGCGCAGGACTTTCAGGAAGCCGAAGAGGTTGGTCAGACGGCCCAGAAACAGCAGGCTGATCAAGGCGCCCAGCATATAGGTCACGAAAATCTGCGTGATGTGGCTGGGCTGCAGACCCCAGGCTTGCTGGTAGAGCGGATAGAGCGGGCTGGCAAGCGCCGTTCCCATGACGCCAACGCACATGGAAAAGCACACCCAGGCATAGGGACTCAGACGGGATTGCATTGGGCAGAGATCGGTGGGGCAGTCGTCCGCATGTCCGGTGTGGGCCGGTCGGATTGACCTAGAATTATTAAAAATGACTGATTGGTCAATTTTATGAATTCTAGAAAAGGATTTCCGCGCGGGACGGATGGCGCGACGGCTGCCCCTGGTGCAGACCCGGATATCGGCACGGGAGCAACGCTTCGGCGGCGCAGGCGTGGCCCGAGTCTCGACAAGACGGCGCAGACGCGACAGCAGATTGCGGAGGCCGCACTGGCCGAGTTCGTGGAGTGCGGCGTGGCCCGCAGCACCATGGAGCGCATTGCCTGCCGCGCGCAGGTGGCCAAGGGCACGCTGTACCTCTACTACCCGTCCAAGGATGAGCTGCTGCGGGGCGTGGTGGAGCATGCGCTGCGGCATTCGGCCGTCTACCGGCCGCTCAGGCGCCGCAAGGGCGAGACGGTGCGTGCCTTTCTGCGCCGCAGTCTGCTGCCGACGCTGGAGGCCGTGGACAGCAGCGAGCGCGGGATGCTGGCACGTCTGGTGCTCAGCGAGGCGCGCCATGCGCCCGAACTGGCCAGGCTCTACAAAGAGCTGGCTTTTGACGCCTGGCAGAACTATGTGCAGGATCTGCTGGCGCTGGCCGTGAAGGAGGGGGAGCTCAGGACCCGTTCGGTCAGCCACAGTGCCCAGCTGCTGGCCAGCCCGTTCTGGATGGCGCTGGTGCACAACAACCTGCTGGCCTCCGAGGGCTCGCAGAAACTGGCCCTCAAGCCCTTGGTCGAGTTACTGATCGATAACCTTTTTGCAGGTGCGGCCGGTGACAATGTGGTTGTTCAACATCAGTGAGATGCATTGCATGCCAGTCGCCATCAAGCCCGGTCATCACAGAATCCTGAGCACGGTCTGCGCCGCTGCTCTGGTGCTGGTCTTGCCCGCCTGCGGCTCCGTCGGAGCCGGGGTGGGGGTCGGGATTCCGGTGGGGCCGTTTTCTGTGGGCGTGGGTCTTGGCAGCGGTGGCCTCAGCGCCGGCGTCGGCACGGGAGTCGGGCCTGTCGGCGTGGGGGTGGGCGTCAACCAGCGCGGGCAGGTGCTGGGCAGTGCCGGCGTCGGCGCGTCCACCGGCGTGGGCGGTGCCAGCGTGGGTGTCGGGGTGGGATCCTCCACCGTGCTGCATGATCCCCATCGCCCGCAGGCACCAGAGGCGCAGCCCGCACCACCCGCCGTCCCCGTGCAGAGTGACGATGCCGTGCAATGGCGCGATGCACGTGGGCAGCTCGTGCCAGAGTGCCGTTTGCAGGGGCGCTGCTAGCTCCTTGAAGATATCGGCTGAAGGCTCCCTAGGCGTAAAGCGGCTCCTGCTGCAGGGCTTCGATCTGTTCGTGCAGCATGTCCACCTGGCCCTGCCAGTAGTCGGTGCTGCCGAACCAGGGGAAGTTGATGGCAAAGATCGGGTCCTGCCAGCGGCGCGCCAGCCAGGCGCTGTAATGCAGCAGGCGCAAGGTGCGCAGAGGCTCGATCAACGCCAGCTCGCGCCGGTCGAAGCTGCGGAACTGCTCATAACCCTCGAGCAGGGCCGACAGCTGCTGGGTCTGCTGGCCTCGGTCGCCCGAGAGCAGCATCCACAGATCCTGCACGGCGGGGCCGCTGCGTGCATCGTCCAGATCGACAAAATGCGGGCCGCCATGGCCTTCGTCATCCAGAGGCGTCCAGAGAATGTTTCCCGGGTGGCAGTCGCCATGCAGGCGAATCTGCGTCGCAGAATGCAAGCAAAAATGGCCTGCAGCGCTTAATCCATCAGCGGATGGCGCTATCAATGAAAGAGCTTTGTCGCAAGCCTGCTGCCAGCGGCTGCGTACTTCGAGCGCGACGACCTCATGTTCGAGCAGATAGTGCATGGATTCGTAGCCAAAGCTTTTCAGGTTCAGCGCCGGGCGATGGGTGAAGGGCTGGGCGGCCCCCACGGTGTGGATGCGGGCCAGAAAGCGGCCTATCCATTCCAGCACCTCCCAGTCGTCCAGCTCGGGGCGACGCCCGCCACGCCAGGGGCTGATGCTGAACAGAAAGCCCGCATGTTCGTGCACGGTCTGAGCCTGCAGCACCAGCGGCGCCACCACGGGCACTTCGCTGTCCGCCAGCTCCTGCGAGAAGGCATGTTCTTCCTCGATCTGGGCACGGCTCCAGCGGCCTGGGCGGTAGAACTTGGCGACGACCTTGTCGCCCTCGTCCTGGTGGGCCAGATAGACGCGGTTTTCATAGGAACTCAGCGCCGTCAGCCGCCCGTCCGGCACAAGGCCCGTGCTGCACAGTGCATCGATCACGCAGTCCGGCGTGAGGTCCGCATAGGGGTGAGAAGGGTCTTGGGTATCGCTCATCCCCGCATTGTCAGGCTCAAACAGGCTCTTGCGAACCGGATGGCATGGCACATGCGTGGGCAAAATTGCTTTTGATTTGATAGCTGTTGCCGTTTTTCTGGCGGGTGCTGGCGGCCGGAAATCCCGGGAAACTGACCGGAATGCCGTGCATGTCGCCCGTGCTGGCACACTGCCTGCATGCAAGAGAGCGAAGCATTTTCACAGCCCTGCGAGGACCGGGATTTTGCCGAGTGGCATCAAGGTTGCCCCTGGTGTGCGGTCTGGGTGGTGATGCTGCAAGGTCATGGTCTGGAGTCCGTGCTGCAGCAGGCCAGATCCAGGCTCGGTGATGACCTGCTGCCGCGTCATGCACGCCAGCCGCATATCACGCTGGCCTATAGAGGGCTGTGCGGGGTAGGGGACGAGCATGCGGCGCGGGAATATGACCGGCTGGCGCTGCGCGCCGATGTCGCCATGCTGCAAAGCCTGCGGCTGCGCCCTTTTGCCGTGCAGATCGCGGGGGCTGGCAGCTTTACCACCGTGCCTTATCTGGGCGTAGGCGAGGGGCAGGAATGCCTGCAGCAGCTGCATGCAGCACTGGTGCCTGCAGAGCCCGCGCCGGGCTGGCGCTATGTGCCCCATGTAACCCTGGGCCACTATGCGAGAAGGCTGCCGCTGCGCGAGGCTGTGGACAAGTTGCTGGCACTGCCACGGGACTTGCCGGTTTTCGAGGTGAAGCAGCTGGCGCTGGCCCGCTATGCGGCGGTCGATATTGCGGGGCCGCTGACGCTGGAGGGCGTCCTCGAACTGGACACCGGGCGCTATGTGGCTGCGCCCGGTGCCCTTTGGTCTGAGCCGCTTTAAGCGATGGTCAGTGTCACGCCGATATTGCCGCGTGTGGCATTGGAGTAGGGGCAGACCTGGTGAGCAGTGTCCACCAGTTGCTGGGCCGCAGCCTTGTCCATGCCGGGCAGGCTGATCTTCATGCGCACAGCGATGCCGAACACTTCGCCCACGGGACCCAGATCGACTTCGGCATCCACCGACAGGTCGGCGGGCAGGGTGATCTTCTGACGAGCTGCGACGGCCTTCATGGCGCCGATAAAGCAGGCGGAATAGCCGGCGGCAAACAGCTGCTCGGGGTTGGTGCCCTTGCCGGCGCCGCCGGGCGAGCTCAGCTGGATGTCCAGGCGGCCATCATCGGTGCGCGAAGCGCCTTCGCGGCCGCCGGTGGTGTGGGCGTGGGCGGTGTACAGAACCTTGTCGAGTTGGGCCATGGTGTCTTCCTTTGCGAGATTGCCCGGCAATACGGGCGGGTGGAGGAAATCGTCAGGAGTGGCTGCGGCGCGGCGCCAGCCGTGCGCGCAGTGTGCCGAGCTGGTCCGTGAGGGCCTGCAGTTCGGGCAGTGTGCACTGCGTGCTCTGAAGCACGCAGGCAGGTATTTTTTCGGCCTCTGCGCGCAGTGCTCGGCCGGTATCCGTGAGGGCGATGCGCACGCGGCGCTCGTCCTGTGCATCGCGCTGGCGTGCCAGCAGGCCTGCGCTCTCCAGTCGCTTGAGCAGGGGCGTCAGCGTGCCTGAATCCAGGTAAAGACGTTCGCCCAGTTCCGAGACCGTGAGCTGGTCGCCTTCCCAGAGCACCAGCATGACCAGGTACTGAGGGTAAGTCAGGCCTATGGCATCCAGCAAGGGTTTGTAGAGCTTGGTCATGGCCAGCGATGCCGAGTACAGCGCAAAGCAGACCTGATTGTCCAGGCGCAGCAGCTCGGAGCTGTCGGGGAGAGGGTTGTCATCGGATCGCATGGATTGAATTATTGCAGACAATTAAATTGCGTGCAATTTAACTTGCAGGAGGTCGCCGCAAGCGAGCGGGGTGTCGCAGCGGCGCCACGCTGACAGGCTTCCAGAGCGGGGCCTGCCGCAGTGTCAGTCCGGCCCTGTGCTCAGCGGGCCGTCAAAGCATCGGCCAGGGCCTGGTACATGGGCAGGCTGGTCGGGTCTATGCCCGCATTGCCCGCAATCGGGTGGGAGGCATAGCGCACCACCACCATCTGGGCCTTGGGGTCGATGTAGATGGCCTGGCCGTGAATCCCACGCGCCATATAGGCCCCGTTGGGGTTGTGCGAGACCCACCACATATTGCGATACGACCAGCCGGGCAGCGTGGCATAGCCGGCCTTCGCAAACTTTGCCGGGTCGGCGCCGCGGCGAATGTCCTGGACTACGGCCCTGGGCAGTACCTGCTGGCCGCTCGCGGAGCGGCCTTCGTTGCGCATCAGCTCGCCGAAGCGGGCCAGGTCGCGCAGCGTGGTGTTGAGGCCGCCGCCGCCCGATTCCGTGCCGATGCGATCGACCATGAAGTAGGCGTCCTGTTCGGCACCGATGCGACTCCAGACGCGCTCGGACAGCAGCTGGGCCAGAGGCTTGCCGCTGGCGCGGCGCACGATCCAGGCCAGAACCTCGGCGTTGACGGTCTTGTAGGCAAAGCCCTGGTCATGCTCGCCTTCCTTCTGCAGGGTCTGCAGGAAGTCGTAGAAGCTCCTGGGGCCGGCATAGTCTCTGCCCTGGGTCAGCATGCCTCCGGCTCGCGCGTAGTCCCAGATTTCGGCCTTGGGATCGGCATAGTTTTCGGAGTACTTCACGCCGATCGTCATGTCCATCACCTGACGTACCGTGGCGTCGCCATAGGCGGTGTTCTTCATCTCGGGCAGATAGTCAGTCACCGGAGCCTCGGGCTTGATGGCACCTTCGTGGGCCAGCAGGGCGGCCAGGGTGCCGACCAGGGACTTGGTGACCGACATTGCCAGGTGCGGGCGCTGCGGCTCCAGCGCACCCAGATATTTTTCATAGATCACGCGGCCCTTGTGCATGACCAGAATGCCGTCGGTGTAGTTGCGATCCAGGGCCTGGGCAAAGCTCAGCTCTTCGCCCGTGCCCATGACCTTGAAGCGCACTTGCTCGATGTCGAGCGGTGCCGAGCGCAGGGTGCTGGGCGCACCGGGACCGCGCCAGACATTGGCTGTGGGCGCGATTTCTCGGATATGCGAGAAGGTCCAGCGTATGCGGGGGAAGGTGTTGCCAACGGGGTTGTCGAAGGTGATGAGCTTGTCGGCTGCAGGCGGAAAGCCCTGCATCCAGCCCAGGGCCTGCACGCTGGTGCTGGCCGGGTCGGGCAGCGCGGCTGCCGCAGTCTGGGCCTGGGCTGCAAAAACCGTCGCTGTCAGTGCAAGCGGCACCAGCGTCTTGCGTGTGTAGGACTTCAAACGCATCATCACCTCCTGGAATGGGAATTAACGACCTGTGAAACGGGCTGGGCGTTTCTCGATGAAGGAGCGCACGCCTTCGGCGGCGTCCTCGCTATTGGCCAGGCGCTGCTGCACGGGGATGAAATCGGCCACGGCGGCGGCCTGGCCCAGCTCTATGGCCTTGAGGACATTGAGGCGGGTGGCCACCACGGCCTGCGGCGCCTGGGCGGCAATGCGCTCGGCAATGCGAAAAGCCTCGTCCAGTTCCTGGCCCGCAGGCACCACTTTTTGCACAAAGTTGCAGCGCAGGGCTTCGGCCGCATCGAACGCGTCGCCGGTCAGCAGATGCAGCATGGCATTGCCCACGCCGGCGCGCTCGGGCATGCGCAGCGTGGCGCCGCCCGTGGGCATGATGCAGCGCTGTACTTCCATCTGTGCAAAGCGGCTGCTGTCGGCAGCGACGACGATATCGGCGCCCAGCATCAGCTCTATGCCGACGGTAAAGCAGATGCCCTTGACGGCGGCCACCATGGGCTTGGTGCGGCGGCGGTAGCCGGGCAGGCCATAGTCATGCGGCTCCACGAGGCCGGCAGGGATGGCTTTCTGACCAGTCTTCATGAATTCGGCGATGACGGGCAGATCCAGTCCCGCCGTGAAATGTTCGCCAAAAGCATGGAGCAGGCCCACGCGCAGCTCTGGCTCGTCGTCGAGCCGGGTGTAGGCCTCTGCCAGTTGCTGGAACATGGCCGGCGTCCAGCCATTGCGCTTGGCCGGGCGGTTGATGCCGATCAGCAGCACATGGCCGCGGACTTCAC
>NZ_SPEY01000018.1 GCF_009360615.1 Comamonas sp. | reverse complement strand
GGACTCCGCGCAGTTGCGCGGGCAGCCGCTGACCGCGAACTTCACCTTGTGCGGTGCGTACATGCGCCACATGGCGCGCTCCAGGTCCTTGCCCATCCGGGTGCTGTCCTGCGTGCCCATGCGGCACCATTCGCTGCCCACACAAGTCTTGACCGTGCGCAGTGCCTTGGCATAGGCATGGCCGCAGGGCATGCCGATATCGTTCCAGACGGCCTGCAGATCCTCCTTTTTCACGCCCAGCAGATCGATGCGCTGACCGCCCGTGACCTTCACGGTGGGGATCTGGTACTTGTCCACCACATCGGCAATGCGGCGCAGCTCGGAGGCCGTGGTCTCGCCGCCCCACATGCGCGGAATCACGCTGTAGGTTCCGTCCTTCTGGATATTGGCGTGGCTGCGCTCGTTGATGAAGCGGCTTTGCGGGTCGTCCCTGGCTTCCTTGGGCCAGGTGCTTACAAGATAGTAGTTGACGGCCGGGCGGCAGGAGGCACAGCCATTGGGCGTGCGCCACTCCATGAAGCGGAACACCGCATCGGTGCTCAGCAGCTTGTGCTCGCGGATCGCATCGCGCACGGCCTGGTGCCCGTGGTCGGTGCAGCCGCACATGGCCTTGGTCTTGGGGGCTGCCGAGTAGTCGCCGCCAGCCGTGAACATGATGATCTGTTCCACCAGCCCGGTGCAGGAGCCGCAGCTGGCACTGGCCTTGGTGTGCTTGCGCACATCGTCGAGCGTGAACAGACCCTTGTCCTTGATGGCCTTGCAGATCGCGCCCTTGGTCACGCCGTTGCAGCCGCAGACCTCGTCGCCATCGGCCATGGCCGCGGCCTTGCTCTGCCCCTGGTGGCCGGTATCGCCGAGATTGGATTCGCCGAACATCAGCTTGTCCCGGATATCGGCCACGCTGCGGCCCTCGCGCAGCAGCTTGAAGTACCAGCTGCCGTCCACCGTGTCGCCGTACAGGCAGGCACCGACCAGCTTGTCATCCTTGATGACCAGCTTTTTGTAGACCCCCGCGTAGGGATCGCTCATGAGAATTTCCTCGGTATCGCCGCCGCCCTGGAAATCGCCTGCAGAGAACAGATCGATGCCCGTGACCTTGAGCTTGGTCGAGGTCAGCGAACCCAGATAGCGACCGATGCCGAACTCCGCCAGATGGTTGGCCAGTACCTTGCCCTGCTCGAACAAGGGCGCCACCAGTCCATAGGCAATGCCTCGGTGTGCCGCGCATTCGCCCACGGCATAGATGCGCGGATCAGTCACGGTCTGCAGCGTATCGCTGACCACGATGCCCCGGTTCACATGCAGGTGCATGGACTCTGCCAGTTCGGTGCTGGGGCGAATGCCCACGGCCATCACCACCAGTTCGGCCGCGATCTCGCTGCCATCCTGGAAACGCACGGCGCGCACGCGGCCGCCGGCGTCGCCCAGCAGCGCCTGCGTCTGCGCCTGCATGCAGAACTGCATGCCGCGCTCGGCCAGCGATTTCTGCAGCATGCGGCCCGCCTGATCATCGAGCTGGCGCTCCATCAGCCAGTCGCCGACATGCACCACGGTGACCTGCATGCCGCGCTTCATGAGGCCGTTGGCCGCTTCCAGTCCCAGCAAGCCACCGCCGATCACCACTGCATGCCTGAATGTCTTGGCCGCTTCGATCATGGCCTCGGTGTCGGCAATGTCGCGGTAGGCCAGAACGCCCTCCAGGTCCTTGCCAGGGATAGGCAGGATGAAGGGCTTGGAGCCCGTCGCCATGATCAGCCGGTCGTACTCGGCACTGGCGGTCTCGCCCTGGGCATTGACCGCATGCACAGTGCGCCGGGCTCGGTCGACGGCCGTCACGGTATAGCCGGCGTGCAGCAGGATATGGTGGTCCTGGTACCAGGACCAGTCGTTGAGCACGATATCGCTGAGCGTCTGCTCGCCGGCCAGCACGGGCGACAGCAGAATGCGGTTGTAGTTGGGATGCGGCTCGGCGCCGAAGACCGTGATGTCGTACAGATCGGGGGCAATGGCCAGCAGCTCTTCCAGCGCACGCACGCCTGCCATTCCGTTTCCAATCATGACCAGTTTGGATTTTTTCATCTGAGTCCCCGTGGGCATTTGCAAAGCCAAAAAAAAGACGTCTGCGCGCTTCATGACTTGCATGAACGCGTAGACGTCTTTGTCTGTGGGTTCTGGTCCAGCCTTGCACCATCCCCCGGTGACCCACCTTGGCCACGCTGAACAACACGCAATTGCTGTGCCAGCTTTTCTCAGCCTGCACAGACTATTCCATCCTGCGGCATGCACTGCTTTTGTGCATGGCCGCTTTATTGCTGTGCAAAACAAACATGGCGCCCCAAGGCGCCATGCAGCTTGAAATCAAAAAGGCTCAGGCCGCCTTCTCCACGTGGCCCTGGCGCGTGTAGAGAAAGTCGATCACCGCCTTGCGGTAGCTCTGATAGCGGGCATCCTCGGCCAGTTCCACCCGGCTGCGCGGGCGTGGCAGCGCCACATGCAGCACCTCGCCAATCGTGGCCGCAGGCCCGTTGGTCATCATCACGATCTTGTCGGACAGCAGCACGGCCTCGTCCACATCATGCGTGACCATGACCACCGTGCTCTGGGTGCGTGCCACGATCTCCAGCAACTCGTCCTGCAGCTTGGCACGCGTGAGGGCGTCGAGAGCACCGAAGGGCTCGTCCATGAGCAGCACCTGGGGCTCCATGGACAGGGCGCGGGCAATGCCCACGCGCTGCTTCATGCCGCCCGAGATCTCTCCGGGGCGCTTTTGCGCCGCATGGCTGAGCCCCACCATGGCCAGCGCTGCATCGGTGCGCTGCGCCAGCTGCGCCCGGGTTTCGCGCTTGCCGAAGACGCGCTCCACGGCCAGATGCACATTGCCCCAGCAGGTCAGCCATGGCAGCAGCGAATGGTTCTGGAAGACCACCGCACGCTCGGGGCCAGGGCCCTTGATTTCCTTGTTGGCGCACAGCAATGCACCGCCCGTGGGAATCGTCAGGCCGGCAATCAGATTGAGCAGTGTCGACTTGCCGCAGCCCGAGTGCCCGATGAGACTGACAAACTCGCCCTTGGCAATGTTCAGATTGATGTCGCGCAGTGCGGGAAACAGTCCCTTGGCAGTCTTGAAGGTCTGCTCCACCCCGTGGATCTCGATGTACTTGGTGCTGAGAGATGTATGCATGAGGTACTCCTTGTTTTTTCCGAGGCCACCGTGGCGCCGGCTTTGCCGGGCCACCGGTGGTGCCCCCTTGAGGGGGTGACGCGCCCGAAGGCGCGGCTCAGGGGTGGGTTAAGTCTTGACCTCTTCAAACGTAAAGGCCGAGGCCAGCTTGACCAGGGCCCACTCCAGCACCAGGCCCACGATGCCGATCACGAAGATGGCGATGATGATGTTCTTGACATTGAGGTTGTTCCACTCGTCCCAGACCCAGAAGCCTATGCCCACGCCGCCAGTCAGCATCTCGGCGGCCACGATCACCAGCCAGGCCGTGCCCACGGCCAGGCGCACGCCGGTCAGCATATAGGGCAGCACCGCAGGAAACAGAATGGTGGTGGCGATCTTCCACTCCGACAGATTGAGCACGCGTGCCACATTCATATAGTCCTGGGGCACACGCTGCACGCCCACGGCGGTGTTGATGACCATGGGCCAGATCGAGCAGATGAAGATGGTCCAGATGGCTGCCGGATTGGCGCCCTTGAACACCAGCAGGCCTATCGGCAGCCAGGCCAGCGGCGACACCGGACGCAGCAGGCTGATCAAGGGGTTGAACATGCGCGACAGAAAGCTGAAGCGCCCGATCACGAAGCCCAGAGGGATGCCGACCAGTGCCGCCAGACCGAAACCCAGGGCCACGCGCTGCAGCGAGGACAGCACGTTCCAGCCCACGCCCTGGTCATTGGGTCCGTTGCGATAGAAGGGATCGCTGAACACCTGCAAGGCCTGCTCCCAGGTCTCGGCCGGGGTCGGAATGCTCTTTCCGGTGGTGCTGGAGACCAGCGACCACAGGCCGACCAGCAGCGCCAGCCCCAGCAGCGGCGGCAATACCTGGCCGGCAAACGCTTCCGCGCGCCGGCGCCAGCGGCCGGGCGGGGTCGAGATCACCGACGGAGGTGCCTTGACGACAGCGGTATCTTTTTTCACTTCAGCCCTTGCAATATCTGCGTTGCCAGCTGTCTTTTCTGCAGTTTCCAGCTGTGCATCGTTGGCGGCCAGAGCGGCCAGTTGGGGGTCGTGCGGGGGATCGAGTTCCAGCGGCGAATGAAGTGCGGCACTGACCATGATGGTTCTCCGTTAGGGTGACGGCCTCAGGCCTTGATCTTGAAGCCGTCAGCGTATTGGGCCGGGTTCTTGCCATCCCAGACCACGCCGTCCATGAGCTTGCTGCTGCGCAGCACATCCTTGGGCACACTGACCTTGAGCTGACTGGCCGCCTGCTGGTAGAGGTCGATGCGGTTGATCTGCCTGGCCACGGCCAGATAGTCGGGATGGGCCTTGAGCAGGCCCCAGCGCTTGTGCTGGGTGAGGAACCACATGCCGTCCGACAGATAGGGGAAGTTCACGGCCCCGTCGTTGAAGAACTTCATGTGGTTGGGGTCGTCCCAGGTCTTGCCCAGGCCATTCTGGTAGCGCCCCAGAATGCGCTGGTTGATGGCGTCCACGCTGGTATTGATATAGGACTTCTGGGCCACCGTCTCGGCCATCTTCGTCTTGTTCTGCAGGCTGGCGTCGATCCAGCGGCCGGCTTCGAGAATCGCCATCATCACGGCGCGGCAGGTATTGGGATTCTTCTGCGCGAACTCGCCCGTGGTGCCCAGCACCTTCTCGGGATGGTCCTTCCAGATGTCCTGCGTGGTATTGGCCGTGATGCCTATGCCGTCCATGATGGCGCGATGGTTCCAGGGTTCGCCCACGCAGAAGCCATCCATATTGCCCACACGCATATTGGCCACCATCTGGGGCGGCGGCACGGTGATCAGCTTGGCCTCGGACAAAGGGTTGATGCCTGCTGCCGCCAGCCAGTAATGCATCCACATGGCGTGGGTGCCGGTGGGGAAAGTGCCGGCGAAGGTGTATTCGCGCTTTTCCTTGGCCATGACCTTGGCCAGGCTGGCTCCGTCGACCGCCCCCTTGTCGGCCAGGGCCTTGGACAGCGTGACCGCCTGGCCGTTGTTGTTCAGCCCCATGAGCACGGCCATGTCCTTCTTGGGGCCGCCCACGCCCAGGTGCAGGCCGTAGACCAGGCCGTAGAGCACATGGGCGAAGTCCAGCTCGCCGTTGACCAGCTTGTCGCGCACGCCGGCCCAGCTCGCCTCCTTGCTGAGAACGATCTTCACGCCGTATTTCTGGTCCAGGCCCAGCACCGAGGCCATGACCACGCTGGCGCAATCGGTCAGCGGGATGAAGCCGATCTTGACCTCTTTCTTCTCCGGCGCGTCGGAGCCTGCGGCCCAGGCGCCATGGTGGCCCAGCGTGCCATAGAGTGCCGCGGCACCGGCCACGCGCAGAAACTCACGCCGGCCACCGGCAGATACGGGCTCCGGCGCGGGAGCAGTAGTCGAAGAAAGGCGCTGGCTCATGAGAAAACTCCATCAAGAATCGTGGTGAAGGCGATCCGGAAAACAAAAAGGCGCCCTTCCCTCCTCGGGTGTGAGGAGAAAAGGACGCCGTTGTCCCAGGTCACTCGTAATAACGCTTTAAGCGCGACCGCCTTTGGTCTGCTTGACATCAACAGTCATGCACAAACCATGCCAGCCCCTGATCAGAGGTGGAGCAGGCTTTGCCCCCCGGTTTTGGCCCATATTTGGTGCAGCGCAACAAACACAACGCTGTCAAAGCGATGAATTGGTGCTGCCAGGCAGCAGGTCCACTGTGGCCAGAATCGCCTCGGCCACATCCAGCATGCGCCGGTTCTGGTTCATGGCCGTCTGGCGGATCAGCTTGTAGGCCTCGCCCTCGCTGAGCTGGCGGTAGTTCATCAGCACGCCCTTGGCCCGCTCTATGGTCTTGCGCTCCTTGAGCGTGGCGCGCGCCTTGTCGATTTCGGTCTGCATGTCCTGCAGGCGCATGGACTGCTCCTGCACCAGCAAGACGATGCTCTTCTCGAGCTGCAGCCCGTATGCGCCCTCAGCAGGCAAGGAGGCGGCTGGCTGCGTGGCTCCCAGAAAGGCTGCAGCCGCTTCGGCGCGAGTCTCAGGCTGCGGCTGCATCTCCAGCAGCGCCTTTTGCTGACTCAGAGCGGCACCGGCCTGCTCCAGCTTGCGCAGACATTGGGCCTGCAGCTCCTCGGCCAGGAATGCCTCAATCTGGTGCATGGCATCGAGCCGGCTGGAACAGGCTTCGAACCATGGCGAGCTCAGGCTGCAGTCCAGCGCCATGCCGTCCCCGGCCGTGCAGCCCAGGCGCCGCAGCCGCTCGATCACCGTCATATCGGGACAGGCCCCGCATTGCTGCTGCCAGCGCTCCATCCCCGAGGGGCTGGCGAAGTCTGCAAACACCTGAAAGCAGCGCTCCTGCGACTCGATCAGATGCAGCCAATGGCGCTGACGCTCTGTCCTGCCGACCCCTGCGGTAAACGCCGCGACCCCTGTGGCGCGCTCCTGGCCCGCCAGCTCCTTGCCCTGCATGAAATGAAACAGCGCCACCAGCAATTTCGCGATATCGGGATCGCAAGCGCTGTCCGCCGCCTCGAACACCACGGTCAGGCAGGCCGCAATCATGCGGATCAGCGCCTGCGTGCAGTCCTCGGCACTCAGCTGCAGCGCATTGCGCCGACGGCGCAGCAGCGGCAGGGCTTCAAAGCCTTGCAGCGCATTGGCGATCGCATTGAACAAGCGAGCGCCATGCGCACCCGGCGCCCGCGCGCCCAGCTCTTCAAGGGCGAGACAGACCCGCCCCATGACCTGGTCCACATGAAGGCCATGGTCGAGCAGGCTCTGCTGCGCCTGTGCGCCGCCGCTGACCAGAAAGATATTCGAGAGACCGCGCTCTTTTTGCAGCGCATGGACGAGCTCGGACATGCTCGCCACCAGGCTGCTGGCGCGGCTGATCTGCTCCAGCTCGGCAATCTCGCTTTGCCTTGCAGCCACCAGATAGTGCAGAGGCGTTTTCATGGGGTAGTGCTTGTCGTCATGTTGATGCCATCGACGATCAGCACGATTCATGCCATCTCAGGCGAGGCGACGCTGCCGCCTCTGCCAGAGCTGGTCCACCATGGCGCCCACACCGATTCCCACGACATAGGCCAGCAGATCCAGGGGATCGAAGCCATTGCCCAGAACCAGATAGGCCAGCTTGTTGGCGCGCAGGGCCTGCATCCAGGGGGCCTGATAGAGCTGCAGAAACTCGATGGCAAAGGCGATGACCAGGGTCCAGGCCATGAGCTTGCCGCACGTGATGGCCGGCCGCAGCCAGGCCACGCACAGCAGCACCACCCAGGCCCAGAGCGCATCGCCCGGATAGTTGCCCAGCACGGCGGGAAAGGGCACGTAGCCCCGGCGCGAGGCCAGCCCGATGGCGATGACCGCCACAATGAGCAGGGTCAACCCCGTCCGTGAGCGACGAAAGGATCCGCCAGCGGCCAGATGTATCAACAAGCTGTCGTCCCCTCAGTCGATATGCGCGCCGGAGTCCTTGACCACCTGCTTCCAGTACGCCAGCTCGGCCGGCAGCATGGCCTTGAAGCTTTGCGGCGTGGACTCCACGCGCTCGGCGCCCAGAGTCTTGAGGCGCTCTGCCATCTCGGGCCTGGCCAGCACGGTCTTCACGGCCTGATGGAGCTTGTCCACCACCGGCTGCGGCGTACCGGCCGGTGCAAACAAGCCATACCAACTGGTCACGGCCAGGCCCTTGCCCAGCACGGGGATCTCGGGCGCCAGCGAGGTGGGCCTGTCGGAGGCCACGCCCAGCACGCGCAGCTTGCCGCTGCTGACAAAAGGCATCACGCCGGGAAAGCTGCCAAAGGTCACCGGCAACTGGCCGGCCACCACATCGGTGGCGGCAGCCGACGCCCCCTTGTAAGGCACATGCAGCAGGCTCACGTTCTTCTGCTTCTTCAGCATCTCGCCCAACAGATGGTTGAGCGTGCCGTTGCCGGCAGAAGCGTATTCCACCTTGCCCGGATGCGCCTTGGCATAGGCCACCAGCTCGTCCAGATTCTTGGCCGGGAAGTTCGGATTCACCACCAGCAGATAAGGCGCGACGGCCAGCTGCATCACCGGAGTGAAATCCTTGATGGGATCGAACGGCACCCTGGAATATAGCGCCGGATTGATGGTGTAGGCACTTTGCGCCGTCACCAGAAAGGTGTAGCCGTCGGCCGCGCTGCGCGCCACCTGGCCCGTGCCCAGATTGCCGTTGGCACCGGCGCGGTTTTCCACGATGACGGGCTGGCCCAGCGAATTCTCCAGCCCCTGCGCCACGGCTCGCGCAATCACATCGTTGGCACCGCCCGGTGCCTGGGGCACGACAAAGGTAATCGGCTTGGCAGGCCAGTTACTGCCCTGCGCCAATGTTTGCGTCAGAGGAGCGGCCACCACGGCAGCCAGTGCCGCCAGCAGTAGCGGGCGACGTCGGGTTCCGGAGATAAAAACAGCGTTTCGCGCAGTCTCGGTGCGCGCAGCTTCTTCAAACTTCATGGCAATAATTTCCTGTGGTGGTGGACATGGATGCTGCCAGCCCTCCATGCCGGCCTGTCGTCCCATGCGACAAGCCATTCTTGCATCGCTGACCGGAGGGCCTGAACGGCACTCACTGTTCGGCCATCGTCTTTGGCAGGGGCTGCCTCCTGCAAATGCCGTGGCCACACGGCCTACCCGCAGCGGCTCGGCCTCTTTACAACAGCACCAGGCCCGGCGGCAGGCTGTCGCCCAGACAGCGCTTGTGATCCTCGGCCTCCATCTGCACCACCTGCTCGACCATCGCCATCCAGCGCTCGGGGGCACCGCTGCTGCGCATCTTCTCCAGCACCCGTGCTCGCACATCATCAGGCAGATCGCGCGCGCGGTCGCCCGTCATGCGGGCCATCTGCACGGCAGCGAACATGGCGGTCTCGTTCCTGCGCCAGTCCTGGGCCAGCGTGGCGTTCAGGAACTCCAGCGCCGCCTCGGGCGGCATCACCCGATGGGCGTTGGCGGCCAGCGACTGGCGTGCCGCGAGGCGGCCTATGGCCCACCAGGTCTGCACGGTTTCATCCTCGCGCCTGAGGCGCTGCAGCATCCACTGCCCCATTTCCTGGCGGTACTGCCAGGGCACGGCCTCCATGGCCGCGAACAGGCGCAGCATGTCGTCATAGCTGCCGTGGCTGGATTTGCCGCGCGTGTTCTGCTGCACGGCCTTCTGCATATGGCCGGCCACGTCTTCGAGCAGCTCCATCTGCCGGGCCTCGTTCAGACCCGCAGCCACGCGGCGCCAGAACACCCACCACTCCGTCCAGTTGGCGCCCTCTTTGGCATGACCCAGGCCCTGGCCATACAAGGCCCAGACCTGGTCTATGCGCCAGCCATCGAGTTCCGCCCCCACGCCTGGGCGCAGACACCAGCCTGCAAGGTTGAACCAGACGCGCTCATGGTCGGCGGTGCGACGGCGGCGCCTGGCACGGGCCAGCAGCGCATCGTACAAGGCACGCAGCAGGCCCAGCTCCCAGCCCTCGCGCGGGCCAAGGACTCTTTCGAGCGACTGGCGCAGCTGGCGCACTTCCCGGGTCGTCACCTCCTGCGCCTGCGTGCCGAAGATACGGTCCACCAGGGCCACGGCTTCGGGTAGCCTGGCCAGCAAGGAATCTGATTGCTTCTGGCCCTCGGCGCTTTGTGCATCTTCGTTGTCAGCGATGGTTTCAGAAGCCGCAGCACCGCGCACGGCAAAGGGCAGCAACCAGGACCGGCCCGCGTCCTGCACGGCCACGCAGCGCACTTCCAGCGTGCCGACCTCGCTCATGCAGGCTTGCAGTTGCACCTCGACCTGGGCAGCAGACTGGCCATCAGGCGCGGGCAGCACCGTGGCCAGGGGCGGAAGCTCCACCCAGCCATCGCCGGTCAGCGCTGCAATCTGGCCGGCCTGCGCAGGCACATGGCTCTGGCTGTTGGCCAGCAAATTGAAGCGCACGGCCTGGCCCAGCTTGAGCGCAAAGCGCCGGCCCGAGAGCACCATGCGCACGCCCTCTTCCGTACCGCGCGGCAGCAGGCACAGGCCTTGCGGAGCCTCGCCCTTCTTTCCCGGCAGCAGCAGCCAGTAGCTGCGCGCCGAACCGCCGCCGATGCGCGGCACCAAGGGTTTGACCACTGCTGACGCTTGCCCGGCCTGTGCTTCAGGCCGGTTGGGTGCAGCAATCTGAGCCGCCGCCAGCTCGGCCTGATGGCGTGCCAGCCCATAGGCCGCCGCACCGCGCGCCACAGCCCAGTCCGGGTGCGGGTTGTGCAGCACGCGCACCGGGCTGCCGCGCCACCGGCCCAGCAATTGCGTCAGACGCTGCACCATGGCATGGGCATGGAACACGCCGCCGTTGAGCAGCACGGTATCAGGCAGCCCCTCGCTTGCATGCTGGCCGAGAAATTGCGCCAGATGACGGCTGATGGCCGCATCGGCTGGATAGGGCAGGCCAAAGCCGCGCAGCGCGCCCTGCCGCCTGGCGGGCATATCGCTGATCTGAACGACCGGCAAAAAGCCGTCGACCACCGACTGCCGCACCTGCTCACGGGTCAGCGCGACGCTTTGAGTCGCTGACAGCAGCTTGCTGCCGCCCCCCAGCAAGGTAATGCCGATCTGCTCTGGCGCGTTCTGCGCCAGCAACTGCTCCTTGGCCATGCGGCAGCGCTGCACCAGCTGGGCAAAGCGCCGTGCGGACAGTCTCTGGTTTTGCTCTCCCGCCTCGGCCGCAAACGCAGTCTCCAGCTGATGGGCCAGCGCCAGATCCATGTTGTCGCCACCCAGCATCAGGTGCTCGCCGACGGCCGTGCGCGTCAGCGTGGGCAGGCCGCCGTCGGCCGATGCATCCACGCGGATCAGCGTCAGATCGGTAGTCCCCCCGCCCACGTCCACCACCAGTACCAGCCGGCTGTCCGCCAGTTGCGCGTCCAGCCCGTCGCCCTGCAGCACCAGCCAGTCGTGAAACGCGGCCTTGGGTTCCTCCAGCAGCTGAACGTGCGGCAGACCCGCCATCTGTGCGGCTTCCAGCGTCAGCGCACGTGCGCCCTCGTCAAATGAAGCAGGCACCGTCAGCACCACGCTTTGCTGGTGCAGTGGCGCTTCGGGATGGGCTTGGTCCCAGGCTGCTTTCACATGGGCCAGATAGGAGCTTGAGGCCGCCAGCGGCGATACCTTGGCCACGTCCTCGCCGGCCCCCCAGGGCAGGATGGCGGCCGTGCGATCCACACCGGTATGCGAGAGCCAGCTTTTGGCACTGGCCACCAGCCGCCCCGGCACGGCTGCTCCCAGATCTCGCGCCCAGCGGCCGATGACGGCAGGCGCCGCTGCATCTGCGCCCTGCGGCGACCAGGGCTGCCGCCAGGCCTCGCCCAGCTCGCCCTTTGCCGCCTGGTAGCGCACCGAAGGCAACAGCGGCTGGGCCACGACCTCGCCTGCCGTGCTGCGCTGGGGAATGTCGAGCAGTGCGATATCGCTTGTCGCACCGTCCAGCGCAACGCTTGCCACGACCGTGTGACTGGTGCCCAGGTCGATGCCGATGACATAGAGGGGAGACGGTAAATTCATAGAGAGCCGAAAAACGCAGAACCCGGAAAACGCCATCCGGATTCTTGATCGTAGCAACTCTATGCAAGAAGCATGGCGAAATGGTACGAGCAGCCCGCCATCCCTGCGGTATCGGATCCTGCTCAGGACAATGGAGCGATAGGCACTGCACGCAGCTGTTCGGCCAGAAAATCCGCCACGTTGCGTGGCTCGCGCCCCAGCACCAGTCTGACGGTATCGGTCACCGCGGCCGCATGTCCCTCGCTCATCAGAGCAAAGAACTGCCCATGCACCCGAGCAATGAACGGGTCCTGCGCAAGCGCAGGCAATGGCGCCTCCACCCGAATCGGCCGGGACAGGTGGTGCGAGGCGATCTGCGCCAGTTGCTGCGCGCCCACCGCCTGCCCACCAGTCAGCACCCACGGTCCGGGCGCGCGCTCGCGCATTTGGCGCACCAGCCTCTGATTGAGCAGCGCCTGCACGGCCACATCGGCAATGTCCCTGGCATCGATGTAGGACACAGCGGCGCCGATGTGGTTGCAACGGATCGCATCGCCCTCGCGCAGATCGCCGGCCACCCGGCTCAAGCCCACCTGCATCCAGGCATTGGGGCGCAGCACCACATGCGAGATGCCGCTGTCCTGCAAAAGCTGCTCAACATGGCCATGGGCATCGCCCGACAGCGAGAGACCAGAAGGATTTATCGTCCAGTCCGAGCCCGAAAGCTTGACGATATGAGACAGACCGGCGGCCTGCGCGGCCTCGATCACGCGCGACTGCTGCGCGGCCAGCGCGGGGCCTATGGGCGAAAGCAGGAACAGGCTGTCCGCCCCGGGCATGGCCTCGCACAAGGAGGCCTGTTCATTGAAGCTGGCTTCTGCAATCTCCACCGCATCACCCCATAGCGAGCGTGCCGTGGCGGCGCAGCGCACCAGCACGCGCACACGCGCATGGCGTGCCAGCAAACGCGGCACCAGCAACTGCCCCAGCCGCCCACTGGCACCACTGACCAGAACTCTGGGTTCTGCTCTCTTGCTCATGCGCTGACTGCCGCCTCGGGCCGCTCGGCAGCAGCGGACTGCTGGGCAAGCAAGGCGGCCAACGGCCTCTGGTCCACCCAGTCCGCGAGGGAAAAGTCAGCGGCAAGGAATCCCCATTCGAGCAGAAAGTCCTTGAAATAGCCGATGGCATCAATCAGCTCCGGCTTCAGGCTGATGTCCAGATGGCGGTGCACATCGGGCCCATTCGAAGCCAGGATCGCCTCCTCGCTGGTGGCGATTTCCCTCGCGACAAACCGCAGCGTCTCGTCGGGATGGGCTTCGGCCCAGCGGCCTGCGCGCTGCACCACGCGCAGCAGTTCCACCACCAGGTCCGGGCGTTGCCCGGCCAGGGCCGCATCCACGGTCAGCGTACGTGGCGTGCCATTGTTGATGCGCACACGCGGGTCGGGGTGAGAGCCGAACTCGCTGACAATCTGGGCGCCCATCAGATTGGCCACCAACACCCCTTCGGCACCTTTGACGAATATCGCATCCACTTCGCCGCGCACCAGGGCCTCGACTTCGCGGAAATAAGGGTGGCGGCGGCGCAGGCCGAACAGGCTGGGCGTGCCCTGCTCCTGGATGATGGACTCCTCGATCACCAGGTCGACCAGCTCCACATCGCGATGGCTGAGGCCAGCCAGCGACAGGCCGGAGACCAGCCCCTTGAGTGCCGTCGCGCGGTGGAAGTCGATCAGGTCATTGACGCGGGCTGGTACGCCAAAGCGCCTGCCGGCCAGTTGCTCGGGCGCATGAATGCCGCGACCAGGCAACGTGATCAGTGCCTGGAATTCGTCGGTCCAGGTGATGGCGACGAGCCGGGTATCGCGCCCTTTGGCGCGCGCCCAGATCGGGGGAATATTGCCGCCCTGCCGGAAGGACCATGACAGATGATGGTCGAAATGGCTTTCTCGCACGCTGCGGTCCTTGGAGTCGAAAATCGACTCCACACCAATGCCCAGCTCAGCAAAGGCCGACTGCAGCCAGCCTTGCTGCGCGGCAATCCCCAGCGGGGACGGCACGGGGCAGCGGGTATACCAGAGGGATTGCGGCTGAGCCGCCGTGCTGTGGGTGGAACTCATGCGTTTCTCCTTGATTGAGACGGTGAAAGAATCAGGATGCCGCCAGCCACACGCTTGCCAGATTTCCGGCCACGCCGTCGGCGCCCACCGTGTGGTTACGCACACGCTTGTCGACGATGGTGTAGATATGCGGCGCGACCAGAGTGATGTCCGGCAGATCGAGGGCGATGCGCTTCTGGAACTCGGCGATATCGCGGATGCGCTGCGGCTCGTTGACCTCGACGGCTGCGGACTCCAGCAAGCGGTCCACCTCGGGGCTGACATAGTGGGCTCCATTGGAGAAAGGAAGGCCGCGCTTGAAGTTCTTTGACCAGTACAGCCGCTGTATGCCCACGGTAGGGTCGAAGGTGTTGCTCATGGCGCTGACATGCAGATCGAAAGCACGATCGGTGTAGACGCGCTTGATGTAAGTGGCGAAGTCCTGGCCGTTGATCTGCACGTCAATGCCTATGCGCCCCAGGGCCTGCTTGAGAAAATCTGCCGTACGCTGGCCGCCCTCGTTGGGAATCGGCGTCAGATGCAGCCGGATGCGCCAATTGCCACCAGCCTTGCCGCGCCGCAGCCCGGCATCGTCCAGCAGCTTCTCGGCAGCCTTGAGGTCATGGGGCAGTAGGGGAAGGTCAGGCACATAGAATTTCTTGAGGGCGGGATGGACCGGCCCCGAGGTCAGCCGCCCCTGACCGTACCAGGCGACCTTGAGCAGGTTTTCGCGCTGGATCGCGTGGGCAATGGCCTGGCGCACCCGTAGATCCTTCAAGGCCTCGTGCTCCAGGTTGAATTCCAGACGATAAACGGTGTTGATGTACTCATAACCCCGGGTCTCGAAGCTCAGGCCGGGCTTGGTGCGCAGGCGATCGACTTCGGAGAAGGGCACCGGCGAACTCGGAGCAATTTGCACCTGCCCGCTTTCAATCGCTGCCGTGCGTGCCGCTGCATCGGGAATGAAGCGCACGATCAGCCGGTCGATATACGGTTTGTCACCATCCCAGTAATGGGGGTTGCGCTCGTAAATCACATGGCTGCCGCGCACCCATTCCTTGAACACGAAAGGCCCGGTCCCCACCGGTGCATTGTTGGCCGGATTGGCATCGGCACGCCCCGTGGAATACAGATGCTTGGGCACCATGGGCGATTCCGAGGCCGCCAGCGCCGTGATCAGATAGGGAATCGGCTTGCTTAGCTTGAGCACCACGGTGTGCGCATCGGGTGTCTGGACCTCTGAGACGCTGGCAAAAGTGGCGCGACCACGCGGATGGAACTCCTTGAGCAAGGCGATGGAATGCGCCACGTCGGCCGACGTGAACGGCTTGCCGTCATGCCATTTCACACCCTGGCGCAGCTTGAAGCTGTAGAGCAGGCCATCGGGACTGATGGTCCACGACACCGCCAACTGGGGCTGGGGGTTGAGGTTGAAGTCATAGGTCAGCAAGCCCTCGGTGACCTTGCCCGAGATCGTCACTGACGAACCCGCCGTATGTGCAATCGTGGTCAATGTCGGCGGCTCGGGAAACAGCAGCAGCGTCAGCGTGCCGCCTTTTTGCGGCTTTTCCTGCTGGGCCCAGCCGACCGAGGGAACGATGGAGGACAGGCCGGAGGCTGCGGCGGCCAGCACAAAGCTGCGGCGCGAGGCCGGAGAAGAGTCGATATCAGCGGACATGGTGAAGGCAGTCGGAGTGGAAAACAGACGGAGAGCGCGCTCTAGCGGCGCTGCAGGCCTGCGCGGCCGGCATTGCTGCGAATCAGGTTGTTGGGCGGTGAATGGATCTGGCTGCAAAGCACATTGCGCAGATGGCGCTCCAGCGGATTGCGACGCGCCAGACCGTGGTTGCCGGCCAACTCCAGAGCCAGCGTGGCGGCACGCACGGCGTTTTCCACGGCGACATGCTTGGCCACTGCCGCCAGCCCGTCGGGAGCAGAGCCCGCGTCATAGGCGCGTGCGTGGCTGTCCAGCAGGCAGTCACTGGCCTGCAGCAGCACTTCGATCTCGCCAAACTTCTCCTGCACCGTGGGCAGCGAAGCCAGGGACGCACCGCCCAGTGCACTGGGGCGCCGGTGATTGAGAAAGTCGGCCAGCCAGTCGCGTGCAGCGCGCGCCGCGCCATCGTAGACACTGGCCACCAGACTGAAATACCAGGCAATACCATGCGCCTCGCGCTGCAGGCCCTGAGCGGCCGGGCGCAGGCCCACCGCATGGTGGTCGGGCACCCAGGCCTCTTCCAGCAGCAAATCCTGGCTGACCGTGGCACGCATGCCCATGGGGTCCCAGGTCTCGACCAGACGCGAGCCCGGCGTGCCGCGCGGCAGCACAAAGCTGCCCAGGCGCGGCTTGTCCTCGTCGGTCACCGCCAGCACGCTGATCCATGCCAGCAACGGCCCGCCCGTGACATAGATCTTGTGCCCGCTGAGCTGCCAGCCCCCTTGCACACGCCGGGCCCTTGCCGCAGGCAAACCGCCATGGGAGGGCGAGCCCAGCTCAGGTTCCACCTGGGCTGCATTGAGCAGCGCAGGCCCTTGCAGACTGGCAGCAATCAGCTCGGTCGCCAGTGCCGCAGACCATTCCCCCGAACCCGCCTGCTGGGAGCGCGCTATCGCCGCATGCATGCTGTAGTGCATGGACAGAATCAGCGCCACCGCGGGATCGCCCTGGGCCACGGCGCCAACCACGGCGCGTGCCGTCGCCAGGCCCGCACCATGGCCGCCAGCCTCTTTCGCAATCGTCAGGCGCAGCAGGTCGGCATCGTGCAGCAACGCAAATTGCGGTGCGGGCGGTGCGCCGCTGCTATCGTGAGCAGCGGCCAGCACCGCCAGCTGCACGGCCAGCGCTGCGGCCCTGGCCACCAGCTCCGGTGCCTGCTGCGCGGTCACGCCAAGCGGTGCGGGGTCCCTGGCCTTGGCAGGCGAGAGATGCCCGCGCTCCATTTGCACAATTTCGCTCATGCCACGACCTCCAGGCTGTGAAGCGGCGGTGCCACAAAGCCGCCATGCGCGAGCTCGAACGCATGGGCAAAGGCGATCGTGGTGCGGTCCTCGAGATACGGACCCACGGCCTGGGCGCTGACGGGCAGCCCGTCGTCGTCCAGGCCCAGCGGAAAACTGGTCGCCGGCAAGCCGGGCAGTACGGGCAGGCCCGCCCAGTTGAAGAGCTCGCGAAACCCCAGCTGGCGCATGCCGTCGGCATACGCCACCGGAAAGCGGCGCTCCTCCTTGGGCTCCTGGTGCTGGTGCGCAAAGGCTGGCGTGGGGGCGACGGGGCTGAGCAGCACATCGAAGTGGGTGAACAGCTGCTCCCACTGATGGCGCAGGGCATGGCGGTGCTCGTTGTCCTGCAGCCAAGTCGCATGCGGCAGGCTGGGCGCTCGCAGCAAGGCCGCCTCGGCGCTGCGATCATCCGCCGCCAACTCGGCCAGGCGCTTGCGCTGGGCCGGCGACAGCGGCGGCGGATTCGCCACCGACGCGCCCAGCAGGCTGCGATAGGTGCGGTGCTGCTCCCCGAGGTCGGGGCGCAGTGCCGCCGGAAGATCGCGCCACAGCACCGGCGTCACACCCTCAGATTTCAGTCCTTTGAGTACGCGGTCTATGACGAGCTGCTCGGAAAGGCTGGGCTTGGTCCCGGGCCAGGCATCGATCACCAGTACGCGGAAATCCCTGAGCTGCCGGTGGCGCGCCGGTGGCAGTGTGAATTTCCAGCCCTTGGCCTCCAGCGGGTCAAGGTTCAGCAACAGGTCCAGTGCCAGTTCCAGATCCTGTGCGGTGCGCGCCAGCGGCCCGGCCACCGACAGATCACGTGCACTGAAGCGCCCCTGGGGCGCTCCGGCTCCGCGCATGGAGATCAGCCCATAGCTGGTCTTGTGCCCGAAGATGCCGTTGAAATGCGCGGGTATGCGTACCGAGCCACCTATGTCGGTGCCCAGCTCGAGAGCCACATAGCCTGCAGCCACGGCAGCCGCGCCGCCACCCGAAGATCCGCCCGGCGTACGCTGCAGATCCCAGGGATTGCGGCTGGTGCCGTAGATGGTGTTGTAGCTTTGCAGATCAGCCAGGGAATGCGGCACATTGCTCTTGCCGATGAGCACGGCTCCCGCCGCGCGCAGCGCAGCCACGGCCAAAGCATCCTGGCGCGCGATATTGTCCTGGAAGTCGGGGTTGCCCACGGTGGTGGCTAGGCCGGCCACGTCGAAGTTCTCCTTGACCGTGATGGGCACGCCCAGCAACGGTCTGCGCTCGCCGCGCTGCAAGGCGGCATCGGCCTGCAGCGCATCGCTGCGAGCCTGGGCCACGGCGCGCACGGGCACTGCATTGAGTTGTGCCTCATGACGCTCCATGCGCGCCAGCGCCTGCTCCAGCAGCGCCACGGCCGTGACCCGGCCGTCGGCCAGGGCCTGGGCCTGCTCGCGTGCACTGGCAAAGACCAGGGATTCAAGCCCGTCATCGGCCGGCGTGGGAAGGGACGGATTCACGGCTGTCATTTGCGGGGCTCCAGCCAGAGATCGGAGAAGTCGCCTGCCGTCAGGTCGATGCTGTTGTTGAGCCCGTGGACGCGGGTGCTGTGCACGCGCAGCGCCGATGGCACGGTGGCCAGCGGATAGACGGGCAGATCCCGTCCCACGATCTGCTGGATCTGGCGGAACTGTGCGGCACGCCGGCTGTCGTCCAACTCGACGGCCGCCTGGCGGAACAGCTCGTCGACCTGGGGATTGTTGTAATGCGAGGCATTGATCCAGATCAACGGGTTCTTGATACCGTCGGACCAGTAGATACGCTGCACCCCCACCGAGGGATCGAACAATCGACCCAGGCCGTTGATGTTCAGATCGAACTCGCGCGAGCTGTAGACGCGTTTGAGAAAAGTCGGCAGGTCGCCATCGAGGATATCCACCTTGATACCCACGCGGTTGAGTGCGGAGCGCAGGTACTCTGCCGTCTGCTTGAACTGGGCACCGGGGATATAGCTGAGCCGGACGCTGAAGCGCTGGCCGTTGGCCTGGCGCGGATAGCCCGCAGCATCGAGCAACTGGTTGGCGCGGTTCACATCGAAGCCGTACCTGAAGCTGCTGTCGTCGTAATAGCCGGCGAGCACCCTGGGAATCGGCGAGTTCACCAGCTCCGCCTGCTTGTAGTAGACGTTGTTGACGATGAACTGGCGGTCCACGGCATGGGCGATCGCATGACGCACCTCGGCTTTGGCCAGTACCGGATTCTCTACATTGAATTCAAGAAAGGACGCATTGTTGAGAAAGGCGTCATAGCTCGCGTCCAGCTTGAGCGCGGGCTTTTGCAGCAGGCGTCCGAGATCGGCCAGACTCAGGTTCTGGGCGATATCGGCCTCGCCCGTTTCCACGGCCGCAGAGATCGCCGAGGGATCGCGGACAAAACGGAAGACCACGCGATCCACATGGGGCACGCCCTGGCGCCAGTAGTTCGGATTGCGCTTGAGGATCACATGGCTGCCGCGCACCCATTGATCGAACACAAAGGGACCGGTGCCCACGGGGGCCGTGATGTTGGGACTGGCCAGCGGATCGGCATCGCCGTAACGCCGGGCCGGAACGATGGGCAGCTCTGCCGACGACAGCGACTTCAGCAGAAAAGGCGCCGGTTTGGAGAGCACCAGCACGGCCGTGTGGGGATCGGGCGTATCCACACGCTCCAGGCTCTGCAGCGTGATGCGGCCGCGCGGCCCCAGCTTTTTCTGGGTCAGCAGCGAATAGCGTACATCGGCCGAGCTGAAATCCTGGCCGTCATGGAACTTCACCCCCTGGCGCAGCTTGAACGTGTATCTGAGGCCGTCAGGGCTGATGCTCCAGGATGTGGCCAGCAACGGCTGGGGTTTGAACTGAGCGTCATAGCGCAAAAGGCCTTCGGTGATCTTGGCACTGAGATCGCGGTTGTCGGTCTTGGTGTCCAGAAACGATACCAGCGAGGTGGGTTCCTGGGCGACCACCGCTGTCACCGTGCCCCCTTTGACGGGGGTGGCCTGCGTCTGGCCATGAGCGCCCGCAGTCATCACGGACAGCAGAGCCCAGAACATGGGCTTGTAAATGGTATGCATGGGAGAGATCCGCAAGAAAGAGAAAGGACGATGCAGAACGGCGGCGCTCACAAGCGCAGACCAGCCTGCTTCATGAGCGGCAGAATGCGATCACCGAAAAATTCCAGATCGGGCTTGAAGTCGAAGAAGCTCAGTTGCAGGCCGTCAATGCCTGCACGCTTGAGTTGCACGAACTGCTCGACCACCTGCTCGGGCGTGCCGATGACTTCGATGTTTCCACCTATGGCCCGACGCTTGGGCGCATCAAGACCTGCACGCCCCTTCCAGGCATGGGCATCGCTTTTGTGGCTGTTGAAGCCCTCGGGTGTGCGCAGGTCCTGATGGGCCACGATGGCGTCGTGATAGGCCCAGGTTTCCTTCTCGGTCTCACGGCTGATCACCATGGGATTGAGCAAGGTGCGCACCGATCGCCCCGCGTTGCGCGCCACCTGCTTGACCCGCGCCGCATGGTCGGGCAGCACTTCGATGGCGCGCGCGAAGTCCGAGGCGCCAGGGCTGGTGATGAAAATCAGGTCCGAGTATCTGGCCGCGAATTCGATGCCCGCCTCCGAGCCCGTGGCATTGACCAGCACCGGCCGGCCATAGCGCGGCTTGGGACTCACAAAGCCGCCGCCCAGCCTCCAGGGCGAGCGGCCCGAGAACGAGAAATTCTCTTCATCGACCCACAGGCGCTGCACCACTTCGATGAACTCCGAAGCCAGCGCATAGCGCTGGTCATGCTCGATCTGCTCCCAGCCGAACATCTTGTGCTCCACCTCGCGATGACCCGTCACCACATTGATGCCCCAGCGCCCTCCCGAGATGTGATCCAGCGTGGCGCCCCACTTGGCCAGATGCAGGGGGTGCAGAGGTCCGTAGAGCACGTGGATGGTCGAGATCAGCATGATGCGGCTGGTGACAGAAGTCAGTGCCGCCGTCGTGGCAAACGAATCCAGCGCCTGGCCATTGAAGACTCCGCCATACCCGCCCTTGGGCAGCCATTGCGACAAGGCAAACACCAGGTCGAACCCCAGCTTCTCGGCGTGAAGCACCAGATCCCGGTTGTAGTCAAAACTCCAGTCGGTGCTGCGCGGCAAGGTCGAAGCACTCCAGCCACCGGCCTGTATGGGCAGAAACAGGCCGAGCAGAACCGGCTGATTGAAAGCCTTGGAAAGCGGGCTTTCGGAATATTCAAGAGGTGAAGGGAAATTCTCCCAATCCACGAGAGAGCCAGGTCGTAATGCAGAAGTCATAGATCAGCCATGGGGTCTTGATATGTGACGCAGATATTTCTATAGAAATGAAAATACCGAATCACAGCGCCTTCCAATAATCACATGACGACTCTGATATCCCTAGCAATAATTTCGCATTTGCATATTCAGAAATATGCCAAGCCCTTGCCCCTCAAGCAAATCCGAATACTCACGCCTATAGATTTTTCAAACATAAACAAGAATCTCAAAAATATAATCTGTACTTCTCCAATAATTCACTCATGAAATCTTTCTTATTTATTTTTCAATGATCGATATAAGAAATCAGGCTCAATAAACAGATTTCACTGAATATTTACGCCTCTATCATTCATGGATTAACACACGATTGCCCATGAGTGCCACTCCACGTTTATTACGCTCGCTTTGGTTCAATGCGAAATATGCGGTCCCCACCGTGCTGGGCGTCGCCGTATTGAACTTTCTGCTGCTGCAGCTGACGCCGGGCGATGCCGCCGATGTCATGGCCGGTGAAGCCGGCGCGGCCACGGCCGAGACCCTGGCGGCACTGCGCTCGCGCTTCGGGCTCGATCTGACGGTGCTCCAGCAGTTGCAGGCCTATCTGGGCAACCTCGCCCACCTCAGCCTGGGCTTCTCGCCGCGCTACAACATGCCGGTGATGGCTCTGATAGCTCAGCGCCTGCCAAGCACGCTGCTGCTGATGGGACTGGCCCTGTCCATCGCGCTGACGCTGGGCATCGCGCTGGGTGCAACCATGGCGTACTTCGCAGGTCGCCTGCCCGACCGCCTGCTCTCGGTGCTGTCCCTGCTGTTCTATTCGGTGCCGGGCTTCTGGATCGGGCTGATGCTGATCGTGCTGTTCTCGGTGCAGCTGGGCTGGTTGCCCAGCGGCGGATCGGCCAGCATTGGCTCGCAGCTCAGCGGTCTGGCCGCCGTGCTGGACCAGTTGCGCTACATGGTCCTGCCTGCCACCTCGCTGGCCTTGTTCTTTGTCGCCATCTATGCGCGGCTGACACGTGCGGCCATGCTGGAGGTGCAGTCCCAGGACTTTGTGCGCACCGCAGCAGCCAAGGGCCTTTCTCCCTGGCGCATCACGCTGCGCCATGTATTGCGCAACGCCCTGCTACCCGTCACGACCATGGCGGGCATGCACCTGGGCGGCATGCTTGGCGGCGCCGTGGTCGTCGAAACCGTCTACAGCTGGCCTGGCCTGGGTCGGCTCGCGTTCGAAGCCGTGCTCAGCCGTGACTTCAATGTGCTGATGGGCGTGCTGTTTCTTTCTTCCCTGCTGGTGATCGCCGCCAATGTGCTGGTCGATCTGCTGCACGCGTGGCTGGACCCGCGCATCGAGGTTCGCTGATGTCCCTGTCATCCACACCTGATCTGCTGCAGACCGCACCGAACGCGGCTACATCGGCTGCGACTGCCGCGCGCAACGAGGCCGCAGCGCCCGAGCCGGCGCCCCCCTGGCCCAATGTGCACGCACCCGATGCAGTGCGTACCACCACCAGCGAGGCCAGTGCAGGCAGCACAAGCCAGGGCCATCGAGCACTGCGCATTTTTCTGCACAACCCAACGGCCATGCTGGGCTGCGCCTTTTTGCTGGCGGTTCTGGCGCTGGCCCTGGCTGCCCCCTGGCTTTATCCCGGCGATCCGCTGGACATGGTGGCCCAGCCCTTTCTCTGGCCAGGCCAGGACTCGCAGTTTCTGCTCGGCACCGATTCCATGGGGCGTGATGTAGCGGCCGGCATTGCCCACGGCGCCCGGATTTCGCTGCTGGTAGGCATCTCGGCAACCCTGATCGGTCTGAGCCTGGGCATCGGTATCGGCTCGATCAGCGGCTATTTCGGAGGCTGGGTCGATGACGTGCTGCAGCGCGTGGTGGTGCTGTTCCAGACCATTCCCGGCTTCATCCTGCTGGTCGTTCTGGTCGCCATTGCACAACCGGCGATAGGCACGATCGTCATGGCCATAGGTCTGGTGACCTGGCCGACCGTGGCTCGCCTGGTGCGCGCCGAGTTCCGTTCGCTGCGCGAAAAGGACTTTGTGCTGGCCGCGCGTGCCCTGGGCTACTCGCATGCCCGCATCATCCTGCGCGAAATCCTTCCCAATGCCCTGCCCCCGATCATCGTCACCTCCTCGGTCATGGTGGCCTCGGCCATTCTGCTGGAATCCGCGCTGTCCTTCATGGGCATGGGCGACCCCAATGTCGTCAGTTGGGGCAGCATGATCGGCGCGGGGCGCGAGCTGCTGCGTACCGCCTGGTATCTGACCGCCGCGCCGGGCCTGGCCATAGTGTTTGCCGTGCTGGCCTTCAACCTCATCGGCGACGGCCTCAACGACGCGCTGAACCCACGTTTTTCGCAGGAGCGCTGAATGAGCGGACAGACCTTGCTCGATGTACGCGGGTTGAGCATCCGTTTCCCGCAGCATGATCCGGTGCGTGGACTGAGCTTTTACGTCAATGCTGGCGAGACCCTGGCCATCGTCGGCGAGTCGGGCTCGGGGAAATCGCTGACAGCACTGGCGCTCATGAGGCTGCTGCCGCGCGCGGCGCGTATCGCCGAGGGCGAAGTCCGTTTCAACGGCCACGATCTGTTGCAGCTGAATGAGCAATCGATGCGACGTCTGCGTGGGCGCGAGATCGGCATGATCTTTCAGGAGCCCATGACATCGCTCAACCCCGTCTACTCCGTCGGCTGGCAGATCGCCGAGGTGCTGCGCCAGCATGAGGGACTTTCCGCCAGGTCGGCGCGGCTGCGCGCCGTGGAGCTGCTGGACACCGTCCGCATCCCCGATCCCCAGCGGCGGGTGGACGACTTTCCGCATCAGCTCTCAGGTGGCATGCGCCAGCGCGTGATGATCGCCATGGCCATTGCCTGCAGCCCGCGCCTGCTGATTGCGGACGAGCCGACAACGGCCCTTGATGTGACCATCCAGGCCCAGGTGCTGGATCTGCTGGATCGCCTGCGCAAGGAACTGTCCATAGGTTTGATTTTGATCACCCATGACCTGGGCGTGGTGTCGCAATGGGCCGATCGCGTGGTCGTCATGTATGCCGGCCGCGAGGTCGAGCAGGCAAGCCCCGGCCCGCTTTTCGAGCACCCCCTGCATCCCTATACCCGGGGTCTGCTGGCTGCATCGCCGCGGCTGCAGCCCGGAGCGCATTATCAGGACGGCCCCCTGAGCGAAATTCGCGGCAGTATCGCCTCGGCCATCGGCCAGCAAGGCTGTGCCTTCGCCCCGCGCTGCCCGCACACCCAGGCCTATTGCCGCATTGCCGTGCCGCCACTGATGGATGCCGGACCAAGGCGCCTCAGTGCCTGCCCCGTCACCTTGCCTGCCGCTGCCACGCAGAACGCAAATTTTTCCTAGGATTGCCATGAGCCTGCTGAACGTCAGCGATCTTCAGACCCATTTCAAACTGCCCAAGGGCGTGCTGCGCGCCGTGGATGGCGTTTCCTTCACCGTGGAACGCGGCGAAACCGTGGGCCTGGTGGGCGAGTCGGGTTGCGGCAAATCTACCCTGGGTCGCAGCCTGCTGCGGCTCGAAAGACCGACTGCAGGGCATATCACGCTCGACGGACAGGACATCCTGCCGCTCAAGGGCGCCCAGTTGCGCGGCCTGCGCAAGCGCATGCAGATGATCTTCCAGGACCCGTTCGCCTCGCTGAATCCGCGCCACAGCATTGGCAGCATTCTCGAGACGCCGTTGCAGGTGCATGGCCTCGGTGATCGTTCCCAGCGCCGCAGGCAAGTGGAGCAGTTGCTCGACCGCGTAGGCCTGCCGCGCAGCGCCTTGAGTCGTTACCCGCATGAATTCTCGGGCGGCCAGCGCCAGCGCCTGGGCATTGCACGGGCTTTGATGCTGCAGCCAGATCTGGTGGTCTGCGACGAGCCGGTATCAGCCCTGGACCTGTCGATTCAGGCCCAGATTCTGAACCTTCTGGTCGAGATGAAACGCGAGTTCGGTCTCTCCTACCTGTTCATCTCGCACGATCTGTCCGTGGTGCAGTATTTTGCCGACCGCGTGCTAGTCATGTATCTGGGGCGCATCGTCGAGAGCGCCGATCGCCGCAGCCTTTGGAGCACTCCTCGCCACCCCTACACCCAGGCCTTGATCGATGCCGTGCCCGACCCATCCCGCCACCGGCAGGCAGCCCCGCTGAGCGGCGATCTCCCAAGTCCGCAGAACCTGCCGTCGGGCTGCCGTTTCCATCCTCGCTGCCCCAGGGCCAGCGAACTGTGCCTGAGGCAGGAGCCTGCATTGACCGATCTGGGAGGCGGCCACCAGGTCGCTTGCCACCATCCACAGACCTCTGTGATTTCCTTTCTCCACTAACCACCGATCAAAGCCATCTCCATGACCTATCGCTATCTGGGCCGCAGCGGCCTCAAAGTCTCCCGCCTCGCACTGGGCACCATGATGTTTGGAGGCCCCACCGATGAAAAAACCTCGCATGAGATCATCGCCAGGGCCAAATCCCAGGGCATCAACTTCATCGATACCGCTGATGTTTATCAAAAGGGCGTGACCGAGCAGGTTGTGGGCCGTGCCCTGGCCGCAGACCGCAACGACTGGGTTCTGGCGACCAAGTTCGGCAACCCTCTGGGCGAAGGCCCCAATCGTGCCGGCACCTCCCGCAAATGGATCATCGAATCGGTGGAAAACAGCCTGCGCCGCCTTGGCACGGACTACATTGACCTGCTGTACTTTCACCGCGCAGATTTCGATGCCCCGCTAGGCGAAGCAGTCCGCGCCATCGGCGATCTGATCCGCGCCGGCAAGCTGCGCTACTTCGGCCTGTCCAACTTCCGCGGCTGGCGCATTGCCGAGGTGGCGCACCTGGCCGATGCCGAAGGCATAGACCGGCCCATCGCCAGCCAGCCGCTCTACAACATCGTCAACCGCACGGCGGAAGCAGAGCAGTTGCCGGCGGCGGCAGCCTATGGACTGGGCGTAGTCTCCTACAGCCCTCTCGCGAGAGGGGTGCTGACCGCCAAGTACCCGAGCCTGGAGGCTGCCGATCCTGGCTCACGCGCCGCACGCAAGGACAAGCGCCTGCTGGAGACCGAGTGGCGTCCCGAATCCATCGACATCGCTGCCGAAATCAAACGGCACACCGACGCGCGCGACATCAGCACCGTCGATTTTGCTCTGGCCTGGGTGCTCAACAACCGCCTGATCACCTCTGCGATTGCCGGCCCCCGCACTCCCGAGCAGTGGGAAGGCTACATCCGCGCTCTGAACTACCAGTTCACTGCCGAGGACGAAGCCCTGGTCAACCGCCTGGTAGCTGCCGGCCATCCTTCAACACTGGGCTTCACCGACCCCGGTCACCCTGTGGAAGGCCGCATTCCCTACGTTGCCGCCGCATAAGCCGGCAGACGCCTCTGCAGGTGCCATCGTGAAACTTCTGCCCGACCCGGCTTTCACGGTGGCGTCTGCCACTCAAAGTCCGAAACAGGCCATCACCGATGAATGCATTCGTCACACCTCTGCGGCAAGCCGCGGCCGCACAGGAATCTGCAGCGCCATCCGCTCGCCCAGGCCGCACAGACATACTCTCGGGTCTGCCGCAGCTCGCCGCAGCCATTGCTCCCGGCGCGGCGCAGCGCGAGCTGCAGCGCGAAGCCCCTTTTGCGGCTTTTGATCTGCTGCGTGCTTCAGGCATAGGGGCTCTGCGCATCGGTCTCGAGCAAGGCGGCCCCGGCGGCTCCATCGCCGATGTCATCGAGGTGGTCGCCACGCTCGCAGCAGCCGATTCGAACGTGGCCCATGCACTGCGCACTCACTTCAACACGACCGAGCTGCTGCGTCTGGACCGAAGCCCTTCGCCGCTGGCACAGCGCCAGATCGGCTGGGTGCTGGAAGGCAAGCTGTTCGGTGGTGCATTCACCGAGCTGGGCACGGCACGCGCAGGTATCAGCACCTCGACACTGCGGCGCGATGGAGAACACCACCGCCTCAATGGCAAAAAATACTATGCCACCGGAACCGCCTATGCGGACTATTTCAATGTCTTTGCCGTCAACGCGCAGGAGCAGGGCGTCACGGCTGTGATACCCGTTCAACGCGAAGGCGTGCGCGTGCTCGACGACTGGGACGGCATGGGCCAGCGCCTGACGGCCAGCGGCAGCGTGGAACTGGACAATGTGCTGGTGCACGACGACGAGATCAGTCCCAGCTCCCGCGAGCAATTGCCGGGCCGCCATGCCTCGGCATTACGACAGCTGATTCTGGTGGCCACTGCAGCCGGCATAGTGCGCAACCTCTTCAGCGATGCACGACACTATGTACTGCACCTCGGGCGCCCGGCCATGCACAGTCCTGCCGAGCGTTCGTGCGATGATCATTTTGTGCAGGCGGTGGTGGGAGAGCTGGCCGCAGCCAGCTATGCCATAGACCAGTTGGTGGCAGAAAACGCCCGCCAGCTTGACCTGGGTGCCGAGGCACTGCTGGTGGAGCATGAGGACACCGAGAACATCGTGCTGCAGGGCGCACTGGCTACGGCCAAGACGCAGCTCGTCGTCAGCCGCCTGGCTCTCAACGCCGCCGAGCGGATGTTCGAGGTTGGAGGAGCCTCGGCCACCTCCCGCAAACTGAATCTGGACAGGCACTGGCGCAATCTGCGCACCATCTTCAGCCACAACCCCTTGCTGCACAAGTCACGGGTCGTTGGCGACTACGAGCTCAATGGCACACGCACCCATCTGCAAGAGGGTCGCGTCTTCTAGAGCGGCACACACGCGCAGCCGGCCTCAGGCAGAGCAGGTATCCGACTCTCTCGGGAAGTTGCCCCAAAAGCACCGGTGGTCCGTCAAACGGTTCCGCAGCAGTGCTGCCCAACGCAGGCGCGGGCAGAACGCTAGGAGATCACAGTCCAAACCGGAGCATGTCCGCTGGCACCGGATCTGCCTTGTTGCAAGCGCGCAGGTTCGTGCAGGTTTCATGGCAAAGATCGAAGGCTATTCGCTACATGCCAGTCAAAACAGCAACTGTGTCTCGTTTCCTCTTCGCCGTTCTGGCCACCGCCGGAGCTTCCGACCTCGCCAAGGCAGCGTGCAGATCCATGGCCGTCTCGACACCTCGTTCGAGCACCAGAAGGTCGGAGCCAACAGCCTGACCAGACTGTTCAACAACCACTCGCGCTTTGGCTTTGTGGGCAGTGAAGACCTGGGCGGCATCCTCAGGGCTGCTTTCAGCTCGAATCCGGCCTTGAGGCCGAGACACCGGTGCCGTCACAGGCAGCGCCGGCGCACCGGCCTTTCAGCGCCAGAGCGAAGTCACCCCCTCGGGCTGCCTGGGCAGGCTGCGCCTGGGCCGGACTGACGGTGGAAGCCCAGGCATCGCTGCACCAAAAGACGGCTGGCACCGTGCAGCAAGAAGAACGGCCATGACCTCTATGCCAACCGGGAACGCGGCCCGCTGGCCCTGGGCGCAGGCTTTACCCAGCTGGGTGACGACAGGCAGTTCGCCCTGCGCGGCCACTGCATCTGGAACGCGCCGCAGATCGGTGCCTACCACCAGCGCTCGGACAACGGTTCGGGCTCGCTGTGCAGCCATGGCGGTGCCGACTGCGGCAGCCCCGATGCGGCACGCGTGACTGCGGTCTACCGGGCCGGCGCTTCGGAAGTCGCCCCGGGCTACGGCTACGGCTGCGCCGACCGCTGGAGCCATGTGCCCGGCAGCAGCGCACGCCAGTGGATTCTCGGCTACAACCACCACCTGGGCAAACGCACCAAGCTCTACGCGGCCTACACGCGCATCGACAACGGATCCGGCGTGGCCTATGGCTATAACTTCAAGGGTGGCGTGGGCTATGGGCAGGATGCCAGCAGCCTGAGCATCGGTCTGCGCCATGCGTTCTAGATCTCTGCTTGAGCGGCGGGCGCGTGCCATGTTGCTGGCGGGCATGGTGCGCACCCTGCTTCCTCAAAAAATGAGCTGATCGTGCTTTCTGTGATTGGGCCAGAGGCTGATTTGGGCTGAAGATCCTGTTTCAGATTGCTTCTGCCGCTGGCTTGTTGGGGCGACATGTCTTGGGCAAGGGCAGACATGCAACCGCAAACTCCGCTGAGACTTACGCAAACAAGAATGCAAAAAAGGGCCTGCCTGCAGAAGCAGTCGTCTTGCCTGAACCTGCTCTGCGCAAGCCGTGCCCAGAACAGAAAAAGCCCGCCAACCCATCGGCCGGCGGGCTTTCGCAGTCAAGTGACTCAACGGCCTTACTCGGCAACCTCCGCAGCGGTCTCCGCGCGCACATCGAATTCCACCTTCCAGCGCTCGCTTCCGCCCACGGGCACGGCATTGAGTTCCAGGGTGCCGATATCGGTCACGCGCGCCTCCAGGGTCACGGGCACCACCTCGCCGGCCGCACGGCCGGCGGCGGGCAGATTCAGCTCGATCTCCTGCAGCTCCACCAGCTCTTCGGGCGACCAGAAGTCCAGCATGGCGCCGACCTGATCGGTGCGGCGCACGGACGAGCCGAAGAAGCGCAGACGCACGGGCTCGCCCACGACCAGGCCGAACTCTTCGTCAGGCAGCGCGACTTCCGTGCCCTCTTCCATGCCGAACGGTGCCAGGCACAGGGCGGACAGGGGCGGCTCCATGCCGGGGATGGCGGGCATATTGCTCTCCACGCCCACGTAGTAGGACTGGGCCGTGCCGCCGCGAATGCGCACGCCGCGGCCGCTGGTGGCGATATGGCCGTAATAGGCCGCACCGCGCGCCACGGCCAGATCGAGGTTGGCACCGTCCAGCAGACGCGCAGGCTCACAGGCCTCGTCGTCCAGCCAGCCGTTGATGACTTCCAGAATGCGCTGCTCGATCTGCGGCGCCTTGAGCACGCCACCGTTGAACAGAATGGCCGTGGGATGCAGAAAGGTGGAGCCGTCGATCTGATCGCCGTTCAGGCCCTCGATCTCGGCCAGCGCATGAACCTGACGGCTCAGAAAGGCTGCCAGATGGCGCGTGACCGCGGCATCCTGCGCATAGGGCAGGCCCAGTTGCGTGAGTGCGCCGCGCGCACGGGTCTTGGGCTTGTCGCTGACGGCCACCTTGGGGAAAAAACCTTCGACCAGCATGGCCAGTACTTCGTCCCTGGTGACTTCGGTGCGGATGCTTCCGCCGATGAGCTTGCTGCCCCGGCTGGGCACGACCACGGGCACGGCCTGCAGGCTTGCGTCGGCCAGCAATTGCTCCTTGGCAGCGCGGCAGCCATGGGCCAGCGCGCGGGTTTGCCAGGCATCCAGTTGCTTGCCCTCGGTCGCCAGCTTGCGTGCCACACCATAGGCCAGGGCCAGGTCCATGTTGTCGCCACCCAGCAGAATGTGTTCGCCCACGGCAATGCGCTGCAGCTCCAGATTGCCTTCGCGCTCCAGCACCGCGATCAGCGACAGGTCGGTGGTGCCGCCGCCCACGTCCACGACGAGGATGATGTCGCCATGCCTGACCTGCTTGCGCCATTGGCCGCCGCTGGCCTGGATCCAGCTGTACAGCGCGGCCTGGGGCTCTTCGAGCAGCGTTAGTCTGGCAAAGCCTGCGGCCTTGCAGGCCTCGGCCGTCAGCTCGCGTGCGGCGGGGTCGAACGATGCCGGGATGGTGACGGTAATGTCCTGCTGCTCGAACGGGGCCTCGGGATGGGCCTGCTCCCAGGCGCGGCGCAGATGTTCGAGATAGCGGGTGGAAGCGGTCAGCGGCGAGATGCGGCTGACTTCCTCCGGGGCATCGGCGGGCAGAATGCCGGCGCGGCGATCGACGCCGGGGTGGCAGAGCCAGCTCTTGGCGCTGCTCACCAGACGGATGGGCGTGGCCGCGCCACGGCTGCGGGCGAATTCGCCGGTGATGAAATCGACTGGCGCACCGGGCAAGCTGCGCTCGGCCTCGGTCAGCTCGCTCTGGTGCGGCAGATAGAGAAAGGACGGCAGCAGGGGCCTGGCCTCGACACTGCCGGGAGCCGTGAGCTGGGGGATGTCCAGCACGCCCTGCACCACCTTCTCGCCATCGCTGGCGGTCTTGTTCACATAGGACAGCGCGCAGTGCGTGGTGCCCAGATCGATGCCGATGCTGAACCGAGCGCCGGCAGATGGAACATCGACCTGTGCAGCAGCGCCTTGCGGCTGAGCGCCAGCAGCCACGGGCGCGGCCTGGGGGGCCGCACCGGATGCGGCGATGGAGGCAAACATGTTCATGGTTTACAGCTCCACTTCGGCCTGGGCGATGACCTTGGCGGCCTGGCTGTCGATGAGCTGAGGCAGCTTGACCTGCGTCACCAGCCAGCCACGGTGGGACAGCGTGCCGGTGAACGGTGCATGACCGACCACATTGCCTGTCAGGCGCACGGCAGCGGCGTCAAAGCCGGCCAGCAATGTGATGCGCGAACCTTCGGCTTCGCTGCGCACGGGGGAGAGCGTGAAATGCTCGCGCAGCACCTTTCGACAGCCTTCGTGCACCACGCGCGCGGCAGCGCCGATTTCGGCATCGGTGTAGGGGGAGACATCCTCCTGGATGAAGTCCACAAAGCGGGCCTCGCGCTGCATCAGGCCCAGCAGTTGCAGGGCGGCGCTGTCGGTGGCGACCAGTTTCTCCACCTCGACGGTTTTCTCGACCGGGACCTCGACGCGTTTCTCGACGGTCTTCTCCACGATTTTCTCGACCGGCACTTCGACGCGGACTTCGACGATCTTCTCGACCGGCACTTCCACGCGCACTTCCCTGGGCGCGACGTCGGCGGCAAAGGCCTCACCGGCGCGCAGGCGGCTCACGTCGGCGGCAAGGCGACCGTTACCGAGAATGGCAAAGAAGCTGCCGATCGCGATGGCGATGCGGCTCAGGAATGAGGGGGGAGTATTGGCAGTCATGGAGTCTGTCTCAAAACGGGTTCACGCACGCACAGTCATTGTGTGGCGCCCTTGTGGGCGGCGCTGCGCGAACCGAAAACGGAGCCGGACCAGGCGGCAGCGGCACGGCCGGCCCTGGCGAGGCAAGGCGGTATGCGCCGCAAACCATGCGCGCGGGCCTGTGCAACAGGCGCAGATATTACCCAAAAAGCCCTGTCGGCCTTCCCGCTATGGCTTTGCCGCAAATGCAGCCGCATCGGCCCCATGCTGTCGGGTCATACGCCACAGGCATGACCTTCTTCCGTTTCATCGTTATGAAGCCGCCGCTATTTGCCGGATAGTTGATGCAGGATCTTGACAGACAGGCTGCTCAGGCAACGGGTCCTGCCGGTTCATGGGTTGCAGGCAATGCGCGGCACCATGAACGCCCGAACAACAACTGCATTGCGTTTTCGATACGCCCACTTTCCGAGGAGACTTCCCCATGCGCCCGATGACCGCGAACATAACGCTGGCATGTACCGCCCTTGTAGCCGCCATGACCGCCTTCGGCGCCCAGGCCCAGACCGCCTCCGGCGGCACCCTGGAGAAGCTGCAGAAAACCGGCAAGGTGGTCATCGGCGTGCGCGAAAGCTCGGCCCCCATGGCCTACGCCATCGGCGCCAACCACCGCTTCACCGGCTACCACGTGGAGCTGTGCGAGAAGGTTCTTGCCCAGATCGCGCCCAGCGCCAAGATCGAGTACATGGCCATCACTGCACAGAACACCATGCCTCTGGTACAGAACGGCACGGTGGATCTGGGCTGCGGCCCCACGACCAACAATCTCAGCCGCCAGAAGCAGGTCGCCTTTGCCGTCACCACCTATGTCAGCCAGGTGCGCATGGCCGTGCGCGCGGACTCGCCCGTGACCTCGTTCAAGCAACTCGACGGCAAGACCGTGGCAGCCTCGGCCGGCACCACCGCCGTGCAGCTGCTGCGCAAGTACAGCCATGAGAACAATGTGAAGCTGCCGACCCAGCTGGGCAAGGACCATTTCGAGAGCTTTCTGATGCTGGAGTCCGGCCGCGCAGACGCCTTCGTGCTCGACGACAACCTGCTGGCCGGCGTGATCGCCAACTCCAAGGACCCCAAGGGCTACAAGATCGTGGGCGAGGCGCTGGGTTCGGAGCCCATCGCGCTGCTGATGCGCAAGGACGATCCCGGCTTCAAGAAGGCCGTGGACGATGCCCTGGTGCGCATGATGAAGTCCGGCGAAGTGGCAAAGATCTACGACAAATGGTTTATGCAGCCCATTCCGCCCAAGGAGATGCCGCTGAACCTGCCCATGAGCGAGACGCTCAAGCAGCTGCTGCAAGCGCCCAACGACAAGCCGCTGGAAGCCTACAACAGCTGAAGCAACCACCGGCCTGCGCCTGGAGTCATGCTTTATTGATAGCTGACTGCGTATACTGATAAAGCACTTCAGACATTTTCATGCCTGAATTCCTTGAAGGAGCTGCGCTGGCAGCTCCTTTTTTATTACAGCGGTGCAGAGGAAGCGAACTCCTGCGCGACCTGCTTGAGCCAGCCCTGGAAGGCCTGCAGCGGCGGATAGGCCGAGCGGCTGGTCGGCCAGGCCAGGTAGTAGCGTTCGGCGCTTTGCACCTCGGGCAGCTGCGGCAGGGCCTGGACCAGATCGCCGGCCTGCAGCTCGCGCAGGATCAGAAACTTGGGCAGCAGCGCCACGCCCACGCCGGCAATCGCCGCCTGCGCTGCCGTGGCGAACTGATCGAACAGCATGCCCTGCATATCACCGCCCTGGCAGCCCTGGCTGCCGAACCAGCGCTGCCAGGCGTCGGGACGCGACGCCAGATGCAGCAGCGGCGCACGCAGCAGGTCCTGGGGCCGGGCAAAACCATGGCGGGCCGCCACCTCGGGGCTGCAGGCCGGCACCACGGTCTCGCTCATCAGAAACTCCAGCTCCGCGCCCGGCCAGTTCGGCAGCCCGAAATGAATGGCGGCATCCACGGCTTCGAGCTGGAAATCGAACTGCGACAGCCGCGTGGTCAGATTGATGGTGATGCCTGGATGGGCACTGAAGAACTGCGGCAGCCGCGGCGCCAGCCAGCGCGTGCCGAAGGTCGGCAGGATGGCCAGGTTCAGGCTGCCGCCTTGGGGATTGGTGCGAAAGCCCAGCGTGGCATTGGAGATGCGCGCCAGGGCGGCGCGAATCTCCTGCGCGTAGACCTGACCCGCAGCGCTCAGGCGAACGGTCTGGCGCTCGCGCACGAACAGCTCGGTGCCCAGGCGCTCCTCCAGCGCGCGGATCTGTCGGCTGACGGCACTTTGCGTGAGATGCAGCTCGGCGGCCGCCGCGGTAAAGCTCTGGTGCCGCGCCGAGGCCTCGAACGCGCAAAGCAGGGACATGGGGGGCAGAAAGCGACGGGATAGCTGCATGGAGGGAACCGGTGAGTGTGGGGCTGCTAGCAGGTTCATTCCGTTTAGGTATGACCTGGAGGCAGGATTATCGTTTGACCAAAGTCATGACGACGCACAACATCCTGCATATTCCTGCGGCCACGCCAGCGGCGTGACCATCCCACGAACCCAAGACTCTTCTGTTTCGTCATGAGTGCCACGCCCCACGCCTCTTCCACAGCTGCCCGATTTGTCTCCTCCAACGAGATCCGCACGCGCTTCTCGCGTGCCATGTCCGAGATGTACCGCAAGGAAGTGCCGCAGTACGGAACGCTGATCGACCTGGTGGCCGATGTCAACGCACTGGCGCTGCAGGCCGACCCGGATCTGCGCCAGCGCATGAGCAAAAGCGGCGAGCTTGAGCGCCTGGATGTGGAGCGCCATGGCGCCATCCGCGTGGGCACGGCCGAGGAACTGGCCACGCTGCGCCGCCTGTTTGCCGTGATGGGCATGGAGCCCGTGGGCTATTACGACCTCTCGGTGGCCGGCGTTCCCGTGCACTCCACGGCCTTTCGCCCCGTGCACGACGAGGCGCTGCTGGCCAACCCGTTTCGCGTCTTCACCTCGCTGCTGCGTCTGGAGCTGATCGCCGATGAGGCGCTGCGCGCGCAGGCCGCCGAGATCCTCCAGCGCCGCCGCATCTTCACGCCGCGCGCACTGGAGCTCATCGCCCAGGCCGAGCGTGACGGCGGCCTGGACAGCGGCGATGCCGACGCCTTTGTGCAGCAGGCCCTGGAGACCTTCCGCTGGCACAGCGACGCCACCGTGGATGCCGCGACCTACAACGCCCTGCAGAAAGCCCACCGCCTGGTGGCCGATGTGGTGTGCTTCAAGGGACCCCACATCAACCATCTGACGCCGCGCACGCTGGACATCGACCTGGCCCAGGCCGATATGCCCGCGCGCGGCATGGATGCCAAGGACGTGGTCGAAGGCCCGCCGCAGCGCGCCTGCCCGATCCTGCTGCGCCAGACCAGCTTCAAGGCGCTCAAGGAGGCCGTGCGCTTTACCGATGCCGACGCCAACGCGGACAATGCCGGCGCCCATACCGCCCGCTTTGGCGAGATCGAGCAGCGCGGCGTCGCGCTGACACGCAAGGGCCGCGCTCTGTACGACGAGCTGCTGGGTCTGGTGCGCGGCATAGACAGCGCGGGCAGCGCCGCGCCCGACTATGCACACCGCCTGCAACAGGTCTTCACGCAGTTTCCCGACACCCACGAGGAACTTCGCCGCCAGGGTCTGGCCTTCTACCGCTACAGCCTGACCGAACATGCTCAGGCTCAGTTGCCCCAGGACGCTGCCGAGGCAGATCTGGAAGCGCTGATCGGCAAGGGACTGGTGCAGGCCGAGCCGATCACCTATGAGGATTTCCTGCCCGTGAGCGCGGCCGGCATCTTCCAGTCCAACCTCGGCGGCGAGGAGCAAAAGCAATACCAGGCCCATGCCGCGCAGCAGGTCTTCGAGAGCGCACTGGGCGCACGCGTGCATGACGAAATCGCCTTGTACGAGGCCAGCGAGCAACAATCCAGGGCCCAGGTTCTCGGGCTGCTGTCGGGAGCTGCGGCATGAGTCAGGACAGCGCACTGGCACCCTTTGCCGCCGTGTTTGCCGAGCCTGCGGGATCGCCGATACGCGAGCTGTTTCCCTATCTTTCTCGCCCCGGCATGATCTCGCTGGCCGGCGGCTATCCATCGCCCAGCCTCTTCGATGCCGAGGGCCTGGCCCAGGCCGCCGCACAGGCCATGACACAGGGTCCGGGCGCGCTGCAATATGGCGCCACCGAAGGCCTGAGCGAACTGCGTGAGGCCCTGGCGCAGCAGGCGCGCGAGCGCGGCATGCAGGCGACGGCCGCCGACATCCTCGTGACCACCGGATCGCAGCAGGCCTTTGACCTGCTGGTGCGCGTACTCGTCGAGCCCGGCGACACGGTGCTGGTCGAGGTGCCCGCCTATCCGGCCACGCTGCAGGCCCTGCGTCTGGCGCAGGCCCGCATCCTGCCCATTCCCATGGACGAGCAAGGCCTGCAGACAGAAGCCCTGGCCGATCTGCTGGCCGCACTGCCCGCCGACCAGCGCCCCAAGCTGCTCTATACCGTGCCGAACTTCTCCAACCCGCGCGGCACGCTGCTGGCGGCCGAACGCCGCGAGGCTCTGGTGCAACTGGCCAGGCAGCACGGCTTCTGGGTGGTCGAGGACGACCCCTATGGCGAGCTGCGCTTCGACGAGCCAGGCGACGTCACCCAGGCCATGCCTGGCACCGTGCGCGCCGCGGGCGAGCGCCTGACCGAGCCCGGCTCCAACCCCGTCATCTATCTGTCCAGCCTGTCCAAGACCGTTGCGCCCGCGCTGCGCGTGGGCTGGATGCTGGCCGACGCACCGCTGCTGCGCCGCTGCACGGTGGCCAAGCAGACAGCCGACCTGTGCACCTCGCCGCTGACGCAGTCGGTCGCCGCCTGCTATCTGGTCAGCGGGCGCTACCCGGCCACCGTGCAGCGCGCGCGCCAGGAATACCAGCGACGCATGCAGGCCCTGGTCCAGGGCTTGAACGCGTCACCGGACAGCGGCATACGCTGCTCGCGCCCCGCAGGCGGCATGTTCGTCTGGGCCGAGCTGGACCGCCAGATCGATCCGCAAAAGCTCTTCGAAGCCGCCGTGGCCCAGGGCGTAATTTATGTGCCAGGCAAGGCCTTCTATCCGGACGCCCCCGACCTGCACACGCTGCGCATGTCGTTTGCCGCGCCCGAAGTGCCGCAGATCGCGCAGGCCGTGGAGCGTCTGTGCCAGGCCGCAGCGCAAAGCCGCTGAGATAGAGCCCCCTGTGCTGCTTCGCGTCTTCCCCCTCTCCGGCTTCGCCGGAGGGGCACGGCACCGACGCTGCGGGGCGGCCCTTGCGCGGTGCCCGGCCATGCACAGTGCCATGAAATAACGGACAAGCAGGGGGTCATCAGCACCCGCCCGGGGCGCGCGGCATAATTGCCGCTTCCTTCATGCCCCACACCATGGCCTGCCTGCACCTGTCCACCGCTGCCCGCCTGCGCCGCTCTGCCCTTGCTGCAGAGCTGCCCGCGCGTGCCTGCGTGCTGCGTGCGCTGCACACCCGCCGCCATGGCATTCCCACCGCATTCGTGAGCCTGAGCGGTGTCACGGCCATGCTTTCCGCCGCCGTGCGGAAGGCTTGAAGCACACAGCTCACATCCTCCGCACGGCCTTCCAGAACAGCATTTCCCTGGTGCATGGGAGAGGTACGTCCACGCCTTCGCGGCCCTGTACTGCCACGCGCACCGCATCTTGCTCAAAGGACGATCCGGAGGTCAGCCATGGACATGGAACTCACTCAAAATTTCTTGCGCGGCAAAAATCCCTGTGCCATGGGTTACCGCTGGTTTGTGCGCAACAACCTGGCCGGCGGGGACTACCAGGCTGCCATGGACACCCAGGTGGCCGCAGGCCGTGTGGAAGATGCACGCTGGCTGCTGGAGAACTTCGGCTCCACCAACAGCGTGCTGGAGCTCGAGCATCTGGAGGCCGACCACTTCGTCTATGCCGGCACGCTGATCGTGCACGGCGATGTGCGCGTCACCGGCCAGCTGCTGGTAGGCCGCAGCCTGCAGGCAGGCGGCGGCATACGCGCGGGCAAGCTCGAAGCAGGCGAAGAGATTCAATGCGGCGGTGCCATCTTTGCCGGTGAACTGCTGCAGGCCGGCGGCAGCATCAAGGCGGCCTGGAGCGTGGAGGTGCAAGGCGAGGTACGCGCCGAAGACCTGCGCTGCGGCTGGGAGCTACGCAGCGGCAGCCATGTAAAGCTCAAAGGCAATGCCCATATCGGCCAGGAAGTCCAGGTGCAAGGCGATATGCACTGCGGCAAGGGCCTGAAAGCAGGCGGCGCCATCGAGGTACAGGGCCTGCTCGATGTAGGCCACGGCATTGCCGGCAACGACGGCATTCTGTGCGGCAACCATATTCAGGCCGGCTGGGGCATCAAGGCTCAGGGCGATATCCGCGCGGCCTGCAGCATCCGCAGCGGTGAGACCCTGCAGGCCGATGGCGAGATCGCGGCCGGCCCGGGCTATGGCGTGTTTGCCGGCATGAATGTACAGATGCAGGCCTGGCCCGACTGCGCCTGGGTGCGTGCGCTCAAAAAGCCCGAGGCACTGATCAGCGGCTTCTGGGAAGGCCGGCCGGCCTTCGCCTAGACGCTGGCCGGGTTACCGGGCAAACAGGCAAAATAGCCGTTTTGACCCAAGGCCAGCGCCCGGCGCCCGCCTGTTGATAAGAGAGTCTGCCCCGTGTTTACCGGCATCATTCAGGCCGTGGCAAAGATTGCCGCGCTGCGCGACCAGGACGGCTTGCGCACCTTCATCATGGAGTTTCCCGAAGGCTTCTGCCAGGATCTGGCCATTGGCGCCAGCGTCTCGCATGACGGCGTCTGCCTGACGGTGACCGAAAACCTCTCGCCCACCAGCGCCAGCTTTGATGTGATGCTGCAAAGCCTGAACATCACCACGCTGGGCAGCTGCAAGGCCGGCGACACGCTCAATGTGGAGCGCGCCGCCAAGGACGGTGCCGAGATTGGCGGCCACCCGCTGTCGGGCCATGTGGACTTCATGGCGCCGCTGCTGGAGGTGATGCAGACCGAGACCAATCACAAGATCCGCTTCGGCATTCCCGAGGCCTTTCGCCCCTATGTGTTTGCCAAGGGCTATATCGCCGTCAACGGCGCCAGCCTGACGGTGGCGGAGGTGAACCGCAAGGAGGGCTGGTTCGAGGTCTGGCTGATTCCCGAAACCCTGCGCATGACGGTGTTCGGCGACAAGAAGGTCGGCGATCTGGTCAATATCGAGATCGAGCGCAGCACCCAGGTGGTGGTCGATACCGTGCGCGAAACCGTGGAAGCCAGCCTGGGCCGGCTCAAGCCCGTGCTCGAAGCCCTGCTGCAGGAAAAAGGACTGAGCCTTGACGACTTCGTGGACGTGCCACAACTGCCCAGACAATAGCCCTGGCCAAGGGATAAGCGCCGGAACATCTTCCGGCGCCTGTCCATCCGTTGCTGCCGGCCCTCTTGTCAGAGAGCGGGTTTGAAGCGCTTGAGCCGCAGTGCGTTGGAGAGCACGAATACGCTGGACAGCGCCATGGCCCCAGCGGCAAACACGGGCGACAGCAGCATGCCGTTGAACGGATAGAGCAGACCTGCCGCCACCGGTATCAGCGCCACGTTGTAGGCAAAGGCCCAGAACAGGTTCTCGCCAATGTTCTTCATGGTGGCCTTGGACAGCGCGATCGCATTCGGCACGCCCGAGAGATCCCCAGACATCAGCACCACATCGGCCGCCTCGATGGCGATATCGGTGCCCGTGCCGATGGCAATGCCCACATCGGCCTCGGCCAGGGCCGGTGCGTCGTTGATGCCGTCGCCCACATAGGCCAGCGTGCCATGCTCGGCCTTGAGACGCTTCACGCTCTCGACCTTGCCGCCGGGCAGCACCTCGGCCACCACCTCGTCAATGCCCAGCTGCCTGGCGATCGCCTCGGCCGTGTGGCGGTTGTCGCCGGTGATCATGGCCACCGTCAGGCCCAGTGCGTGCAGGGCATCGATCGCGGGCTTGCTGGTGGGCTTGATCGGATCGGCCACGGCAATCATGGCCGCCACCCGTCCGCCGATGGCGGCATACAGCGGCGTCTTGCCTTCGCTGCCCAGGCGCTCGGCCTCGGCCGCAAAACCGTCAACGCTCAGGCCGAGCTCGCGCATGAAGCGGTCGGCACCGATCTCCACTTGGTCGCCCAGCACCACGGCACGCACGCCGAAACCGGTCACCGAGGCGAAATCGCTGATGGCCGGAATCTCCAGCCCTTCGGCTTTGGCCGCATCGACAATGGCACGCGCAATCGGGTGCTCGCTGCGATCCTCCACGGCAGCCACCTGCGCCAGCACGGCGCCGCGCTCAAACCCGTCGGCCAGCACCAGATCGGTCAGCTCGGGACGGCCACGGGTCAGCGTGCCGGTCTTGTCCACCGCCACCACCCTGGCATCCTTGAGCTGCTGCAGTGCCTCGCCCTTGCGCAGCAACACTCCCATTTGCGCGGCACGCCCGGTTCCCACCATGATGGAAGTCGGCGTGGCCAGCCCCATGGCACAGGGGCAGGCAATGATGAGCACGGCCACGGCATTGACCAGGGCAAAGCTCAGCGCAGGATCGGGACCCCAGACCAGCCAGATCACGAAAGTCAGCAGGGCCGCGGCCATGACGGCCGGCACAAACCACATGGTGATCTTGTCCACCAGCGCCTGAATCGGCAGCTTGCTGCCCTGGGCCTGCTCCACCATGCGGATGATCTGTGCCAGCAGCGTATCGGCGCCCACCTTGGTGGCCCTGAAAGCCAGCGCCCCGTTCTGATTGACCGTGCCGCCCACCACTTCGGCACCCTCGGCCTTCTCGACCGGCACGGGCTCGCCGCTGATCATGGATTCATCGACAAAGCTGCGGCCTTCGACGACCTCGCCATCGACCGGAATGCGCTCGCCCGGCCGCACTTCGATCAGATCGCCGGCACGCACCTGGGCGATATCGACTTCCTGGACCTGGCCACCCTTGCGCACGCGCGCGGTCTTGGCCTGCAGCTGCACCAGACGGCGAATGGCCTCCGAGGTATTGCCCTTGGCACGCGCCTCCAGAAAGCGGCCCAGCAGGATCAGCGCCACGATGACGGCCGCAGCCTCGAAGTACACATTCACGGTGCCTGCAGGCAGCCACTGCGGCACAAAGGTTGCGACCACCGAATAGGCGAATGCCGCCGAGGTGCCCACCGCGACCAGAGAATTCATATCGGGCGCAGCGCGCAGCAGCGCGGGCACGCCTTTCTCGAAGAAGCGCCGTCCCGGCCCGAACAGCACCACGGCTGTCAGCGCGCACTGGAGGTACCAGCTGTTCTGCGTGCCGATGCTGCCCGCAATCCAGTGGTGAAACGCAGGCACCATGTGACCGCCCATCTCCAGCAGAAACACGGGCAGGGCGAACACGGTCGCAAAGATCAGGGAACGCTTGAGTGATTCGCGCTCCTGCGCCTGGCGCTCGGCTGTGGCGTCCTCGCCGGCCGCGCCGGCGCTGTGCGCCACGGGCTGCGCTTCATAGCCGGCCTTTTCAATCGCCGCGATCAGAGCGCCCACCGTCACGCCGCCCTGCAGCTGCACGCTCGCACGTTCGGTCGCAAGATTCACCACTGCATCCTGCACTCCGGGCACTTTCCTGAGCGCGCGCTCCACACGCCCCACGCAGGATGCACAGGTCATGCCGCCGACCTGCAGATCCACGCTTTGCGAGGGCACCGCGTAGCCCGCCTTTTCGATCGCCGCCACAGCCTGCGGCAGGATGGCCGCAGCCTGCGCCGGATCGGCCACGGTGAGACTGGCTTTTTCCGTGGCCAGATTGACCACGGCCTCCTGCACACCGGGCACTTTCCTGAGCGCCCGCTCCACCCGGCCCACGCAGGAAGCGCAGGTCATTCCTTCCACGGACAGCTCAAAGGCTGCGCTTGGGGTCAGTGCATTCATCGCGTTCTCCATTCACGTTGGAGATCACTGTAGACATTGACATCATGTAAAGGTCAAGCGGCCGGCAAGAACCCCTGCAGAACCGGTGCAGGCATGCGCGGCTTCAGACGGTGTGCGGCGCCAGGCCGAAATGCGCCAGCAGGTGCGCCTCGGCCTGCGCAAACAGGTCCTGCAGGCCTTGCAGGGTGGAACTGGCCATGTGCGGCGTCAGCACCGTGTTGGGCAGGCCGGTCAAGACCTCGGACACTTGCGGCTCGTGCGCGAACACGTCGAGTGCCGCCGCCGCAATCGTGCGTTCCTGCAGAGCCTGCTGCAATGCCGCTTCATCGACGATGGAGCCGCGCCCCACGTTCACCAGCACACCCTGCGGCCCCAGGGCCTGCAGCACGCAGGCATCGATCAGCCCCCGGGTTGCAGGACCGCCGCTGGCGCAGACCACGAGAAAATCCACATCTGCGGCCAGCTCCAGCACACTGTCACACCAGCGGTACGGCACATCGTTCTTGGGAGCGCGCCCCGTATAGGCAATCGACATATCAAAGGCCTGCGAGCGCCTGGCCACGGCACGGCCGATGCGCCCCAGGCCGACGATGCCCATGCGCCGCCCCGAAAAGCGCAGCGTGGGCGGATACCGCCCCTGCGGCCAGCGCCCCTGCCGCACAAACTCATGGGCCTGCACGATCTGCCGCGTGGCAGCCAGCAGCAGGGCCAGCGTGTGGTCGGCGACGTCTTCGGCACAGACATCGGGTGCCCTGCTCACCTTGATGCCCAGTTCTGCAGCAGCCTCAAGATCGATGCCGTCCCGGCCCACGCCGACGACGACGATCAGCTCCAGCGCCGGCCACTGCCGCATCTGTTCGCGGCTGACGATGGACTGGGCATTGCACAGCATGGCTCGCACCTGACCGCACAGCTCGCTGCGCCAGGCGCTGCCGACCCCGGCCGCCTCAAGCAGCTCGAACTGCAGCTGCAGTCTCTCGCGCATGGCTGGCGCCAGCGCCGTGTGAAGCAGCAGCCGGGGACGCTGCGGGTTCGGTGATTCTTGGATGGACATGGGAGGGCTTCCGGTTGATCGATGCAGTCTTCGCTTCCCGCCAGCAAGCAGCGGGCGGAAAGCAAAAGCGGGCCTACTCCAGCACGCCAGGATCGCGGCGGATTTCCTCGCGACACATGGCCTCCCAGAGGAAGGGAAAGCCGTTGAGGTCGGTACGCGCTCCGGTCGCCTGGATCACGGCATCGCTCAAGGGGGTGCCGCCACCGAGCGCCTGCACCCGCCAGGCCAGGCGGCAGCGCCACTCCAGCGTGATGGCCCGCAGATGCGCCTGTCGAATGCTCTCGCCCACCACCAGCGCACCATGATTGGCCAGCAGCGCCCATTTGCTCTGGCCCAATGCGCTGGCCACGGCATTGCCCAGCTCGCGCTGCTCCACCGTGCCCCGGTATTCGTCATAGACCACGGGGTCGGTATCGACCAGGGCCGAGGTCTGGTCATACACCGGCGGCACCTTGCCCGTGGCCGACCAGACCGAACTCCATTCGGGATGGTTGTGGATGACCACGCGCACATCGTGGCGCTTTTCATGCACATCCATGTGCAGCCGGATGGCCGGAGTGATGTTCCACGCCCCTTCGATCACCTGGCCTTGTGCGTCCAGCCGCAGGATGTCCGAGGCCGTCAGCTCGCTCCAGGTCAGTTCCCAGGGGTTGGCAAGATAGCTGCCGTCATCCAGGCGCAGCGTGATGTGGCCCGCGATATGGTCGTTATAGCCTTCGCGCGAGAGCACGCGGCACAGCAGCGCAAGCTGCTGGCGATCACCGAGCGCCGGCAGCAGCGGCTTGCGGCCCGGACGCGGCGCGTATCTGGACAGCAGCTCCCGGTTCAGTCCGTCGTGGCGCATGCGGCCTCCTGTTCGTTGTGCTTCCGGGCGGCAACGCCCTGGCGTGCAAATACCGACGCACGGTGCATGCGACGCTGGTGCGGCGCATAGTCCATGATGGCGTTGTGCACCACGCTGCGGTTGTCCCAGATCACCATATCGCCCAGCGCCCAGCGGTGCTTGAACAGGAACTCCACCTGCATGCAGTGCGCATGCAGATAGGCCAGGATGGCACGGCTTTCGGCCTGTGGCAGACCATCTATATGCGTGACATAGGTGGGACTGACGTAGAGCGCCTTGCGCCCTGTGAGCGGATGCAAGCGCACCATGGGGTGCAACTGGCGACGGTTTTGCGCGACCACTTCCACATAGCGCTCATGCGTGCAGATGCCATGCTGCAGCGCTGCCGTCATGGGGCTGTTCATGTCATGCCAGGCACTCAGACCATCGAGGTACTGCTTCATCTGCGGCGACAGCGCATCGTAGGCACTGGTCATGCTGATCCAGCAGGTATCACCTCCCGTGGGCGGCAGGATGCGCGCATGGGTCATGGTGACGATGGGCGGACTGGGCAGAAAGCTCTCGTCGTGGTGCCACATATCGGCGCGGTCGCCGAGCTTGGAGTCTATGACTGTGATCTGCTCATAGCCCTGGCCCAGATTGGGATAGAAGGTATGGACTTCGGCCTCGCCAAAATGACGGGCAATCGCCAGATGCTGATCGGGCGTCATATCGGGCACATGCAGCACCAGTGCCTCATGCCTGAGCAGGGCGGCTTCCAACTCCTGCAGGGTTTGCGCAGACAACGGGTCTGCCAGGTCCAGCTTCAGCACTTCGGCACCGATGCGCGGGCCGAGAATCCGAACCGAGATGGGGGATGACATGGACTTTCTCCTCTATGCAATGTCTTGCCCGAGTGCAGTGCTTCTGTCTCCTCCACAGCGTCTGCCTCAGGCTCTGTCGGGCCGCTCCTTAGCGCTAGGATGGGGAGCAGCCTTGCACAAAGTCTAGGCAGAGGGAGTGCGTTTTTCCACTCGCATTCCGGCTCCCTCGAAGACGTCGCAAGTCATTGATGGAAAAAGAAAAAATCAGGCCCAACAGATAAACCGAGGACAGGACTTGCATTTCATGGACGCGCCCACCACCCCACTCCCCAAGGACCAGTTGCCGCAACCGCGCAAACAGCCTGTGCAGGCGCGCTCCAGAGCGCTGGTCGATGCCATTGCCGAAGCCTGTTTGCGCCTTCTCGAAAAAGAGGGCGAGGACGCTCTCACGGTCAATCGCATTGCAGAGGTTTCGGGTGCTGCCGTGGGCTCCATCTACCAATACTTTCCCAACAAGGAGTCCATGATTGCAGCAGTGTATGAACGCCTGCTCAATCAGGAATCCGAGCAGCTCTTCCAGATGCGCGAGCAGTTGCAGGGCCTGCCGCTCGAAGCCATATTGCGCCAGATCTTTGCGAACATGATTCGGGTCGAGCAGCGCCTGCACCAGCTCAGCCGTGCTTTCCATGCGCGCTATCGCACGGCCTTGCATCTGGGCCTGTGGCATGCACCGCAGGCCAGCCGGGAGGAATTCATCAACACCACCTGGCTGCCGCTGCTGCAGATGCATGGCTCGCAGGTACAGACCGAAAACCTGCCACTGGCTGCCTATCTGCTGGGCCAGGGCCTGCGCGAGATCATTCACAGCGCCGTGCACGACGTGCCTCAGCAGGCCCGCTCACCCGATTTTCTCGATGCGCTGGTGGCCATGGCCATGAGCTGCGTGAAACGAGGCTAGAAAAACAAAGCGCGACACGGAGGTCGCGCTTTGTGCGGGGCTGGCTATGTCTATCGGATATGCGCGATCACGGCGCTCAAGACCTGTGCAGTGCCTGGCTGCACGGCCAGTGTGATGCGGCCGCTCTTGTGGGCCGAAACCTGCATTTCCATCTTCATGGCTTCCATCACGGCGATCACATCGCCTTCCTTGACCTCGTCGCCATCGGCCACCTTCCAGGCATGCAGATTGCCGGCGATCGGCGAGATGACGGCATCGGGGTCCACGTTTTGCGACGCTGCGGCCTGGGTCGCACCGCTCGCCGGCGCCGACAGTCCTTGCAGCAGCATGGCGGGCAGGCCCAGCTGCACGCGGCGGCCGTCGATCTCGATGGCCGTGCGCAGCAGGCTGGTGTCGGCCACAGGCTCGGCGCGAGCGGCCGCGGCCAGCGGCTCGGAAAACTCGGTCTCGATCCAGCGGGTGTGGACCTTGAAGCCATGGGTGCCGACAAAGTCGTCCTGTGCGAGCACGGCCTTGTGGAACGGCAGCACCGAAGCCACGCCCTCGATGCGGAACTCGGCCAGAGCACGGCGCGCACGCGCCAGGGCCTGCTCCCGCGTGGCACCCGTGACAATGAGCTTGGCCATCATGGAGTCAAACGTGCCGGGGATCACCGAGCCGGTTTCGACGCCAGAATCGAGGCGCACACCCGGCCCCGAAGGTGGGGCAAAACGCGTGATCAGCCCCGGCGTGGGCAGGAAGCCGCGCCCCACATCTTCGGCATTGATACGGAACTCGAAGGAATGGGCGCGCGGCGGCGGAGTCTGGGTGAACGACAGCGGCAGGCCGTCGGCCACGCGCAGCTGCTCCATCACCAGATCGATGCCCGTGGTTTCCTCGGTCACGGTGTGCTCGACCTGCAGGCGGGTATTGACCTCGAGGAAGGAAATGGCGCCGTTGCCGCTGAGCAGGAATTCCACGGTTCCCGCGCTGACATAGCCGGCTTGGGCACAGATCGCCTTCGCCGCACTGTGAATGCGCTCCCGCTGGGCCTCGGTGATGAAGGGCGCAGGAGCCTCTTCCACCAGTTTCTGGTTGCGACGCTGCAGCGAGCAATCGCGCGTGCCCAGCACCACCACATTGCCGTGCGTGTCGGCAATCACCTGCGCCTCGATATGGCGCGGCTTGTCGAGGAACTGCTCCACAAAGCATTCGCCGCGGCCAAAAGCCGTCACCGCCTCGCGCACGGCAGAGGCATACAGCTCGGCCACTTCGTCCATGCGCCATGCGATCTTCATGCCACGGCCACCGCCGCCAAAAGCAGCCTTGATGATGATGGGCAGACCGTGCTGCCGGGCAAAGGCCAGCACTTCGTCGGCATCCTGGACGGGATCGGGCGTGCCGGCCACCAGCGGCGCACCGACCTGCAGCGCAATCTTGCGCGCCTCGACCTTGTCACCCAGCTTGGCAATGGTGTCGGGGCGCGGGCCGATCCAGACCAGCCCCGCATCCAGCACGGCCTGCGCAAAGGCTTCGCTCTCGGACAGAAAGCCATAGCCGGGATGCACGGCATCGGCGCCCGAACGCTTGGCGATTGCAATCAGCTTGGCGATGTTCAGATAGGTGTCGGCGCTCTTGTCGCCATCAAGGCCGTAAGCCTCGTCGGCGCGGCGCACATGCAGGGCATCGATATCGGCGTCGGCGTAGACGGCGACGGATTTCACGCCGTAGTCGGCACAGGCTCGTGCAATGCGCACGGCGATCTCGCCACGGTTGGCAATCAGAACTTTGGTAATCATGGTTGCCACCTCAGGAAGCGTAAGACAGGGATGCGAGACCGCCGCTGCCTGCTGCGCAGGCCCGGCAATCTGGTGAAACAACTGCTGCGCAGCTGTTTTCGCCACGGTTGGCAATCAGAACTTTTTTCATCAGATCACTCCTCCATCGGCGGCTGCAGGCACCAGCTCTGCAAAGGCGCGGACAGGGTTAAAACGAATCCAGGCTCCGACGGGAATCTGCCCCGCAAGATCCAGATGGTGAGGGGCTACGCAGCCGATCACGGGATAGCCGCCGGTCAGGGGATGGTCGGCCAGAAACAGCACGGGCTGACCGCTGGCGGGAACCTGGATGGCCCCCAGCGGCGTGCCTTCGCTGGGCAGCTCGCCGGTCACGGCGCGCGTCAGCGCCTGTTCGCCGGCCAGGCGCAGGCCCACGCGATTGGACTGGGGCGTGACCTGCCAGCGCTGGGCGGACAGCAAGGCCACGGCCTCGGGCGTGAACCAGTCGGTGCGCGGCCCCAGCTCCACGTCCAGCACGACCTCCGCGTCCGGGGCCGGCAGCTCCTGCGCAGGCAGGGCCAGCTCGGCCACCACGGCATGGCGGGTCGGCAGTACTCTCAGCAACTGGCCGCTGTGCAGGGCCGGCGGCCCGACATGGGCCAGAGTGTCTGTCGAAGCGCTGCCCAGCACGGGAGCGACATCGTAGCCACCGCGTACCGCCACATAGCAGCGGGCACCGGACAGAGGCTGGCCAAGGCTCAGCGTGTCACCGTCGGCCAGCGCAATCGCGGCATGGCAGGGCACCGACCAGCGGCGTCCGTCGGCCGTGGTGATGCCAAGAGGAGCGTCCGCGCCGGTCACGGCCACCACGTTCTCGCCCACGCTCTGCAGCGACAGGCCGCCGCCTACTGTCTCCAGCACCGGCAAATGGCTGGCATTGCCAACCAGCCGGTTGGCCGCCTTGAAAGCGGCCTGGTCCATGGCCCCCGAAGCCGACACGCCCTGTCCGGCCTGGCCGTGACGGCCCCGGTCCTGGAACAGCGTGAGCAGACCCGTGGCGCGCACGCGCAAGGCGCATTCATTGAAATTCGTAGCTGCTTGCGCCTGATCGCTTTTGATCTCCGATACTTTTCCATCTGAAATCGAATTGGATAGAGCGCCAGCTGCTTCTACTTGAGTAGCAATATCGACAAACTGCACGCGGTAGCCGGGCTGCAGCAAAGCCGGCAGATCGCGCGCCAGATCCCACATGGCGGCATCGGTGATGCCAATGATCTGCCATCCTCCGGGGCTGGCCTGGGGATACACTGCGCTGAAGCTGCCGGCCAGCGCCACGGCTCCCGCCGGCACCCTGGTGCGCGGCGTCGCACGGCGTGGCACGTTGAAGACGGGGTCGCCGCCGCTCAGGTAGGCAAAGCCCGGTGCGAAGCCGGTAAAGGCCACGGACCATTCGCTGCCCGTGTGGCGGCGCACCACTTCTTCGGTCGTGATGCCCAGTATCTGTGCGACTTCGGCCAGATCCTCGCCCTCATAGCGAACGGGAATCTGTACCAGCACGTCCGAGCGCTGCACGCTGCCGCTCAGGTCGCAGGCCGCAATGCGCCGCACCAGCTGCGCCGCGCCGATGACATGGGGCGCGAACTGGACCAGAATCGTGCGCGCGGCGGGCACGAGCTCCTGCACGCCCTCGATGGGGCTGGCCTGCAAGGCCCCCAGCAGCACCAGCGTCTGCTGCAGATCGGCCAACTCCACCAGAATGGCCTGGCGGTTGACGGGCAAAAAGCGCATGGTGCTCATGGCGCGGTTTCCACAAAGGAGGTGATCTGCACGCCCTCCTGCTCGAAACGCTGGCGGATGTTGCGTGCAATGGCCACGGCACCGGGGCTGTCGCCATGCACGCAGATGGAATCGGCCTCCACACGCACCAGGCTGCCGTCCACGGCCTCGATCACGCCTTCACGCACCAGGGTCAGCATGCGCTGGGCGATCAGGCGCTCGTCGTGCAGCACGGCACCGGGTTCGCGCCGCGAGACCAGCGCCCCCTCGGGCGTATAGCCGCGATCGGCAAAGGCCTCGGCCACAACGCGCAGGCCCGCATCGCGGGCCCAGGCAATCAGGGGCGCTCCTGCCAGAGCCATGAGCACCAGCCTGGGATTGATGGCCTTGATGGCATTGATCACATCCATGGCCTGACGCTTGTCCTGGGCAATGGTGTTGTAGAGCGCGCCGTGTGGCTTGACGTACTGGACGCTGGTGCCGGCCGCCTGCGCGAGGCCCTGCAGAGCGCCGATCTGGTAGATCACGTCGGCCACCAGATCGCCACTGGCCACATCCATGTTGCGCCGCCCGAAACCCGACAGGTCACGATAGGCGACGTGCGCGCCGACGACCACGCCGCGTGCCTTGGCGGCCTTGAGCGTGGCCAGTATCCCCGCTGCATCCCCGGCGTGAAAGCCGCAAGCCACATTGGCGCTGCTGACGATGTCCAGCATGGCCGCATCGTCGCCCATGCGCCAGGCGCCGAAGCTCTCGCCCAGATCGCTGTTCAAATCCATTCTCATCATTCTTCTCCCGGTCGGCCTCAATGCAGCTGACCTGCGTGTTCCTGCAAATCCTTCTCCACCGTCATGGCGGTGTGAATGGCTGTGCGTATGCCCTGAATCTGTGTTTGCAGCGCCATGCTGGCCATGCCGGGCTGGCGCGCGGCCTGCTGCGGCAGCGCGGGTATGTGAATAAAGCCGCCGCGAACGCCGGGGCCCGCACGGCGAGACAACCTGTGCATCAGGGCATAGAACACATGGTTGCAGACAAAAGTGCCCGCCGTGTTCGATACCGAAGCCGGAATGCCCGCATCGCGCAGATGGCGCACCATGGCCTTGATGGGCAGGGTCGAGAAATAGGCCGCGGGCGCGTCGCGCACCACGGACTGGTCGACGGGCTGATGGCCCGCGTTGTCCGGAATGCGGGCATCGTCGATATTGATGGCCACACGCTCCGGCGTGATTTCGCTGCGCCCCCCGGCCAGCCCCAGGCTGATGATCAGCGTGGGCTGCAGCCTGGCCAGCGCCTCGTCGAGCGCCGCCATGGCCGCACCGAACACGCAGGGCAGTTGCACGGCATGCACCACACCGTCCGCAATCAGCTCGCCATCCAGCGCGCGCGCCACTTCCCACGAGGGGTTGACGCTATCTTTGTCGAAGGGCTCAAAGCCGGTCAGCAGGATTCGGTGGGCAGCCTCAGTCATGGCAACTCTCTCTTATCGGAACATCAGGAAGTTGAGCAGGAACACATTGACGATCAGCAGCGTGATGGCCGTGGGAACCTGCGCACGGATGACGGCATTCTTGTCAATTTCCAGCAGTGCTGCGGGCACCAGGTTGAAGTTGGCCGCCATGGGCGTCAGCAAGGTGCCGCAGTAGCCCGACAACATGCCGACTGCCGCCATCACGGCCGGGTCACCATGGTAGACGCCAACCAGCACGGGCACGCCCACACCGCCGGTCATCACCGGAAAGGCCGCAAAGCCATTGCCCATGATGACGGTGAACAGCGCCATGCCGATCACATACACGGCCACGGCCACAAAGCGCACATCCATATTGATGTAGGTGGTGGTCACATAGGCCACGGCCTTGCCCACACCGGCATCCGAAAACACCAGACCCAGCATGCCCAGCATCTGCGGCAGCACCAGGGCCCAGCCCAGTGCATCGATCAGGCGGTGCGACTCGCGCAGGCCCTGCACGGGAGTCTCGCGCGTCATCTTGCAGGCCAGCACCAGCGCGATCACGCAGCCGATGCCCAGACTGACCAGGGTGCTGTTCTTGGGGTCGATCAGAGGAGTGCCGCCAAAGACCAGATGCTTGGCCGACAGCGTGCCCACCATGGTGATCAGCGGGATGGCCAGCGCCGGCACGAACAGCTTGTTGCCCAGGCGCCTGGCGCTTTCCAGGTACTGTGCATCGGTGCGCGGCTGATGCTTGCCGCCCATCACGCCGCCGAAACCGGCAATCAGGGCCATGACGACCGCCACCGCCCCCACCCATACGGGCGGCAGCAGATCGCCAACGAGGAACACCAGCGCATACAGCGCCCAGAACAGGCCCGCCGAGAAACGGCGCGGGTTGCTGCCGTCGCGCAGCGTCATCACGGCCGTCACCGCCAGCACCAGGCCGACGAGGTAGTACAGGTATTGAATGGTGATGGTCATGCCGACTCTCCCTGAGCAGCTTTCTTTTCCGCAGCAATTTCACGCGCCAGCTGCCTGTCCAGGCGATGCAGGCGGAAGGCATGGATGGCAAAGGCCGAGATGGCCGTAGGAATGCCCCACAGCGCGACATGGATCGGTTCGACCTCGATGCCGGCCTCCTTCAGGAAGGTGGTCATCAGCACGATGGCACCGAAGGCCACGAAGATGTCCTCGCCGAAGAACAGGCCCACGTTGTCCGTGGCAGCCGACATGGCACGCAGCTTCTCGCGCACCTTGCCCGACAGCTTGCCGTAGCGGTTTTCCGTCGCGCCTTCGGCCATGGGGGCCAGCAGCGGACGCACCATCTGGGGATGACCGCCAAGGCTGGTCAGGCCGATGGCTGCCGTGAGCTGACGCGCTGCCAGGTAGACGATCAGCAGGCGGCCGGCAGTGGCCGACTTGATGGAGCTGATCCAGCTCTGCGCATGCTGACGCAGGCCATGGCGCTCCAGCAGGCCGATCACGGCCAGCGGCAGCAGGATGATGAGCGGCAGATTGCGGGTCTTGATGAAGCCGGTCCCGATGGCGGCAAGCACCTTGTCCAGCGGAAAGCCCGCCGCCAAGGCGGTGCCGATGGCGGTCACGATGACCACCAGCATGGGGTTAAAGCGCAGCGCGAAGCCGGCAATGATGATGAGCACGCCGATCAGCGGCCACAGGTTTACGTCTACAGGCATGGAAGCCTCCGGAAATCACGCCCTGATCCGCTGCGCGGCGGGCTCTACCAAAGACGGGAACGCTCTCGGCAACCCGCCCAGCTCTTTGGAGGAAGGCGGGCCAGCTCTGCCTCGTCTCCTCATATTGTTGAACAATCTATTTAGATTGATTCCACAAATGAAATTGTTTGCAGAACAAATAGACTTTGTAATAGAGCAAACCCTAGGTATCACCAAACTGTCGGACTTCTCTGAGTCAACAGAACGATGGCTACACTCTGGCGACAGCCAAAAGGGAACGCCATGAAAGTCGCAGCAGAGGTCCAGAACCTGACCGAACGCATCGCCGAAGAAATCCGCAGCCAGCTGGTCAAGGGCGTGCTGAGCCCGGGCCAGCGACTGTCCGAAGCGGCACTCAGCGAAGCGCTGGATATTTCGCGCAACACCTTGCGCGAGGTGTTCCGCATGCTGACCAAGGAAGGTCTGCTGGTGCACGAGCCCAACAAGGGCGTATCGGTGGCCGTGCCCAGCATGGCGTCCATCATCGATATCTATCGCGTGCGGCGCATGATCGAATGTCAGGCGCTGGCACAGGCCTATCCCATGCACCCGGCGCTGACGCGGATGCGCGAGGCCGTGGAAAGCGGCCAGCGACACAGCGAGGCCGAAGACTGGTCCGAGGTGGGCACCGCCAATATGGCATTTCACAAAGCCATCGTGGCCCTGGCCGACAGCGAGCGTCTCAACGAGATGTTCTCGCACCTGCTGGCGGAGCTGCGCCTGGCCTTCGGCCTGTTGCGCGATCCGCATTTTCTGCATGCCCCCTATGTGGCCATGAACCTGAAGATCCTGCAGATCTTCGAAGCCGGCAGGCCCGCAGAGGCGGCGCAGGAACTCAGTGCCTATCTGGTGCACTCGGAGCGCATCATCCTGGCCGCCTATGCCCGGCGTCTGGCAGAGGCGGGCATCAAGGCTCCCTGAAGTTTCTTGTTCAACAATCCAAGCCTACCCGATGGAGACAAGAAAGAAAACGCCCTACGCTTTGTGAAAACTCGTTGAAATCCCTCATGGATGCTTGTTGAGACAAATGCTACTTTTGGCACAACTCTTGCCTGAGTTCATTTGTCCGCATCTCTTATCCGAGGAGTTTTCATGAAGCGTCGCCTTTTCTGCGCCACCGCAACCCTGCTCGCCGGCATCGGCATTGCCGGCCAAGCCATGGCACAAGCCAGGTGGGATTTCGCCACCGCATACGGGCCTGGAAACTTTCACTCCAAGAACAACGAACTGTTCGTGAAGGATGTGGACGCCGCCACCGGCGGCAAGCTCAGGATCACGCCGCACTTTGGTGCATCGCTGTTCAAGATGCCCGAAATCAAGCGTGCCGTGCAAACCGGCAATGCGCAGATGGGCGAGTTCTTTCTGGTGAGCTTCCAGAACGAGTCGCAGATCTTCGGCGTCGACGGTCTGCCCTTCCTGGTGAACAGCTATGACGATGCCTACCGGCTCTACCAGGCACAGAAACCCGCGCTGCAGAAGTTGCTGGACAAGCAGGGGCAGGTGCTGCTGTATTCCGTGGCCTGGCCTCCCCAGGGCATCTACACCAAGAAGCCCATCAGCTCCGCGGCTGATCTCAAGGGCATGAAGTGGCGCGTGTACTCCCCGACCACGGCCCGTATCGGCGAGCTGATCGGCGCCCAGCCCGTGACCGTGCAGGAAGCCGAGCTGTCCCAGGCCCTGGCGACCGGCGTGGTGGACGGCCTGATCACTTCCAGCGCGACCGGCGCCGACAACAAGCTGTTTGAAAGCCTGAAGTACTACTACAACGTGCAGGCCTGGATTCCCAAGAATGCCGTGACCGTGAGCAAGAAGGCCTTTGGCGCACTGGACAAGAGCACGCAGGAGGCCGTGCTCAAGGCCGCAGCCGCCGCCGAGCAGCGCGGCTGGAAAGAGTCCAGGGACGTGGATGCGCGCTCGATTGCCGCCCTCAAGCAAGGCGGCATGCAGGTCGAGCAGCCCTCCGCCCAGCTCAAGGCAGACCTGGGCAAGATCGGTGCGACCGTGATCAAGGAATGGACGGACAAGGCCGGCGCTGACGGCCAGGCCATTCTCGACGGCTACAAGGCTGGCAAGTAAGGCGCAGATGGCATCGGTTCGCCCGGCCCTGGCATTCGGGGCCGCGCGGTCGATGACCTCATCCGCTCAGGAAGACACGTATGCGCAAGTTACTCAACGGCCTCTATGACGGCAGTGCCTGGCTTGCCGGCATCGCCATGATCGGCGTGCTGGCGATGGTGCTGCTGACCATCACCAGCCGGCTTTTCGGCTTCAGCGCCCCGGGCACCGATGCCTACGCGGGCTATGCCATGGCAGGCGCCGGCTTCATGGCGCTGGCCAGCACCTTGAAGAAAGGTGAACATATCCGCGTCACCCTGCTGCTGGGAGCGCTCAAGGGCCAGGCCTACAAGGCACTGGAATTGACCGCCCTGGGCGTCGCCACCCTTCTTTCGGCCTTTCTGGCGTTCTATTCCACGCGCCTGGTCTGGCAGTCCTGGGAGATCGAAGACATCTCCGTGGGCATCGACGCCACCCCCTTGTGGATTCCGCAGATCTTCATGGCCCTGGGTACCGTGGTTTTCTTCATCGCGTTCTGTGACGAGCTGGTGCTGGAGCTGCTGGGCAGACGCAAGGCCGTGGAAAAGGAAGGAACTCCTCATGAATGAAATCACCGCTAGCATTGCACTGATCGGGGTGCTGCTGGTCCTGCTGGGCGGCGGAGTCTGGGTCGGGCTGACTCTGGCAGGCGTCGCATGGTTCGGCATGGAGTTCTTCACGGCCCGTGCAGCGGGCGATGCCATGGCCATGACCATCTGGGGCTCTGCCAGCAGCTGGACCTTGACGGCCTTGCCGCTGTTTGTCTGGATGGGCGAGATTCTCTACCGCACCAATCTGTCCGAAAGCATGTTTCGCGGTCTCGCTCCCTGGGTCAATGCGCTGCCGGGCCGCCTGCTGCACACCAACGTCATCGGTTGCACGATTTTTGCCGCAGTGTCCGGCTCCTCGGCCGCCACCTGCGCCACCGTGGGCAAGATGAATGTGCCCGAACTGCGCAAACGCGGCTATCCGGAGAACATGGTGATCGGCTCGCTGGGCGGCCCCGCCACGCTGGGCCTGCTGATTCCGCCATCCATCATCTTGATCGTCTACGGCGTGTCGGCCGAGCTGTCGATCTCCAAGCTCTTCATGGCGGGCGTGCTGCCGGGCATCATGCTGGCCCTGATGTTCAGCGGCTGGATCATGGTCTGGGCCCTGATGCACCCGGACCAGGTACCCAAGGCCGACAGCGCCTTGAGCTTCAGGCAAAAAGTCTACGAGTCACGCCACCTGATTCCCGTCGTGCTGCTGATCTCGGGCGTGATTGCCAGTATCTACAGCGGCATTGCCACGGCGACCGAAGCGGCAGGCATAGGCGTGCTGGGCTCACTGATCCTGTCGGCCCTGCAGGGTGCGCTGAGCTGGAAGAACTTCAAGGACTCGCTGTTCGGAGCCACCCGGCTTTACTGCATGATTGCGCTGATCCTCGCCGGCGCTGCCTTCATGACCTTGTCCATGGGCTATATCGGTCTGCCACGCCAATTGGCCGAATACGTGGGCAGCCTCCACCTCTCGCCCGCCATGCTGATTGCGGTGCTGGGCCTGTTCTACATTCTCATCGGCTGCTTTCTCGACGGCATCTCCACCATTGTGCTGACCTCCGGCGTGGTCCTGCCCATCATCCAGGCCGCTGGCATCGACCCCCTGTGGTTCGGCATCTTCCTCGTGATCACGGTGGAGACCGCACAGATCACACCGCCCGTGGGCTTCAACCTGTTCGTGCTGCAGGGCATGACGGGAAAGCAGATCACCTATCTAGCCCGCGTCTGCGCACCGTACTTCCTGCTCATGGTGCTGGCACTCGTGATACTGTGGTTCTTCCCTCAGATCGTGACCGTGCTGCCCAATAATATGTAAGAAAAATCGCTCTGCAAGAACGCCCCGCACTGGGCACTCTTCACAGGCAGGCCAGCACGGCTGCCTGCATGCCGGGCAATTCCGGTTTCGGTGCAAGGACGATGACGCCGGACCCCTCTGACAGGGTGTTACGAAAAATGCCCGCCACGCTGTTAGATTGTCGGGGTTAGCCATCCAGACACATCGCAATGAAAGAAAAAATCAACTTCATTGAGAGGGAGCGCCTCTATCGCCACGAACTCAAACGCCGCCGCGTCAAATTTCTCCCCATGCAGGTTCTGCGTCGGGTCTTCAAGGCAGCAGGAGTCTAGCCAGCGCTGAAGCCAGCCACCCGCCCGCGATGCCAGAAATAGAAAAGCGCTCCCATGGAGCGCTTTTCTATTTCGGCGAATGGGTGCCGCAAGCACAGACCCAGGATTCATGCGGCGTCCATTCCTTTTCCAATCCATTCCATCGCATGCCGTCAATGCCTTGAGCTCTCGCTCAACCTTGTCGATGCGCCATCTGCGATCCCGCGAACCCTGCCGCTGTGAAAGCAATCAACTGCTCAATTACCTTTTCCACCGGGTCACTGCGATGCCTGTCATTGAGCATATGGCTGACACGCCCATTGTCTGAGCGGATATACATCATCGCACCATACATGCACTCCAGGCGCCACTGAAACTCCGTCTCACTCAAATGAGGTGTCACGCTGCGCAGCAGCAAGGCAAACCTCAGAGCAGTTTTGTCATACGCCTTGAATACGACCTCTCGGACCTCTTTCAGAGGATCCACCGAGCACAAGGCAGCCACCCGGTTGAACGAGGACTCTTCCGAGCCGTAAGCAGTGCGCAATGCAGGAGCAATAAACGCCCGAAGCACTTCTTCAATGCTCGGTGGATCGTTCGCATGACGCTGTTCAAGTTGTGCCAGCAAGGCTTCTCTCTGCGCATTGACCAGTTGCACGCGCTCTTCGAAAAGAGCCTTGAGCAAGCCCAGCTTGTTCTTGAAATGATAGTGAATCGCCCCCGTGTCCACGTCTGCTTCAGCCATCACCGCTCTTAGCGATGTCCCTGCGTAACCATGCTGCGCAAACAATTTTTCAGCCGCGCACAGCATGCGCTGCCTTGCTTGGGCACGTGGCACGTCAACTCCCGAAGAAGTGACTTCCGCCTGTTCGGCTTGGCGCAGGGCAGCCCTTCTCCCCAATAGGACTGGAACATCGGAGGCAGTTTTTCTCATGACTGCGAATGATAGTGGGGTCACGTGATCGTCCTCTTGCGTAGTCTTCATTTCTGCATCAATATTCATTCAGTCGACTGACTGAATTCAAAAATACAAGGAGACAAACAATGAAAATCTGGCGCCACATACCCTCCCTCGTTATGGGGCTCACTTGCCTGGGAGTCGGCTCGCTCCAGGCTCAGGAGAATTTTCCCCATAGGCCACTGACCATCATCAATCCCTGGGCCGCAGGAAGCTCGACCGATGTAATGGCGAGGACTCTGGTGGAGGAAATGCACAAGCAGCTGGGTCAAAGCATCATCGTGATTTCGCGTGAGGGAGGCTCCGGCGTCATTGGAATGAATGTGCTGGCCCAATCTCCCGCCGACGGCTTGACCATGGCTTTTACCCCCATGACGCCCATCACCATCCAACCGCATTACGTCAAGGGACTCAAGCTAAGTCCTGATGCCGTGCAACCGCTGTGCGGGGTGACCGAGAACATTCTGGGAGTAAGCGTGCGTGCCGACAGCCCCTACAAAACGATCGCGGAGTTGATTGCCGCCGCCAAACAGAAATCACTGAACTACGGCTCTCCCGGCCCCAACTCGGCCCCTTTTCTAGCCATAGATCAGCTCGAGCGAGACCAGAAGCTACAACTCAATCACATCCCATACAAGGGTGATGCGGGTTCGATCCAGGAATTGCTGGCAGGGCGCCTGGACTTTGTCAGCAGCATTGCAGCCTCTGCTGCACCTCAGGTTCGTGCCGGCAAGTTGCGGCTGTTGGCCGTTACTTCGGAACATCGTCATCCCGCGTTTCCCGACACTCCCACCTTCAAGGAACTGGGCATGAAGGTGCAGGAAGACTCTTTTGCAGGCCTCTTTGTTCCCCGTGGGGTTCCTGAGACCGCACTGGCAAGGCTAGACGATGCCTGTGCCAAAGCCACCAAGTCTGAATCGGTCAAACGCATTGCCCAAAGCGGTGATCAGGTCGTGCACTACCAAAGCCGTCAGCAATGGGAAAAGCGCATTACCACCGAGTTTCGCAAGCAGGGCGAGACAGCCAAGCGCAATGCCAGCAAAAACTAATCCATCCATCACAGCCAGCCCATGAACAACTCCACAACCCTAGCGCCCATTCGCCGCGTCGTCACTGCCAATGATGAGCAAGGACGTTCCTATCTGGCCGAAGATGGCCCATCGCCCGCAATCCGCTTCGTGCCAGAACGTCCCGGATATCGCATCACCAATCTATGGCGAACTGATGCGGCCCCTGCACACATTGGCTCACCCGACACCATTCATCTGCACCAGGGCGTTGCGCCCCCGCCACTTGGTACCGTGCTGCGCATTCTGGATATTCCTGCCGAGCCCGCCGACCCTCAGGAACTTCAGACTGCTTTGAATGCGACGTTTTCACGCATGTATGGCGATGCCCATCGAAATGTTCAGCCCGGCGAACATCCTGGCATGCATCGCACGGACTCCGTGGACTACGCGCTCATGCTGGAAGGAGAGCTGATTGCCATCATGGATAAAGAAGAGACCGTGCTGCGAGCGGGCGATGTTCTGATTCAGCGTGGAACCAACCATGCCTGGGCCAACCGCTCCGGTAAACCTGCTCGTATTGCCTTTGTGCTGGTTGCAGGCATCGACGCAGATTGAGAGCCGGTCGGCAGCACACGAACATGCGGATGCCGATGCCTGAGACTTGTTGAAGAACACCATGCATTCCTGAATCGGCCCGATGGCCGAAGCATCATCTGCCGAGCGCATCCGACGCCCCATAGAAAAAGCGCTCCAACGAGCGCTTTTTATCGCATTGAGGATGCTGCCGACATCAGCTCCACCAGGATTTCATCGAAAAAAACTTTCCCGGGTCGCCTGAGACTGCGACTTCAGCCAGGAAAGCTTTTCCGTGGCAAAGACCGTCTGCTTATTCCACCGTGACCGACTTGGCCAGGTTGCGGGGCTTGTCCACATCCGTGCCGCGCGCCACCGCCGTGTGATAGGCCAGCAGCTGCAGCGGCACCACGTGCAGGATGGGGCTCAGGGCGCCATAGTTCTCGGGCATGCGGATCACATGCATGCCTTCGCTGCTTTCGATATTGGTCTTGGCATCGGCCAGCACATAAAGAACGCCGCCACGGGCACGCACTTCCTGCATATTGCTCTTGAGCTTTTCCAGCAGTTCGTCGTTGGGTGCCACGGTGACCACAGGCATCTGGCTGTCCACCAGCGCCAGCGGGCCATGCTTGAGCTCGCCGGCAGGATAGGCCTCGGCGTGGATATAGCTGATTTCCTTGAGCTTGAGCGCGCCTTCCAGAGCGATGGGGTAGTGAATGCCGCGACCCAGGAACAGTGCGTTTTCCTTCTTCGCAAAGTCTTCGGCCCAGCTGATGATCTGCGGCTCCAGCGCCAGCACGGATTGCAGGGCCACGGGAAGATGGCGCATGGCGGTCAGATACTGCTGCTCCTTCTCTTCCGTCAGGCGTCCCTTGGACTGGGCCAACGCCAGCGTCAGCAGGAACAGACCGGCCAGCTGCGTGGTGAAGGCCTTGGTCGATGCCACGCCGATCTCCACACCGGCCCGGGTGATATAGGCCAGCTCGCACTCGCGCACCATGGCGCTGGTGGCCACATTGCAGATGGTCAGGCTGTGCGTCATGCCCAGGCTCTGGGCATGACGCAGGGCCGCCAGCGTGTCGGCCGTCTCGCCCGACTGGCTGATGGTCACGATCAGGGTCTTGGGATCGGGCACGCTGGTGCGGTAGCGGTACTCGCTGGCGACTTCCACATTGCAGGGAATGCCGGCAATCGCCTCGATCCAGTACTTGGCCGTGCAGCCGCTGTAATAGCTGGTGCCGCACGCCAGGATCAGGATCCGGTCGATCTCCTTGAAAACGCGCCAGGCCGCAGCACCGCTCTTGCCCTCCGAGGTGACGCCGTCAAACAGCTCGGGGGCAATGTTCTTCAAGCCCTCCAGCGTATCGCCCAGCGCGCGCGGCTGCTCGAAGATTTCCTTCTGCATGTAGTGGCGATATGGGCCCAGTTCTGCGGCACCGCTGTGCGCCATCACGGTTCTGACCGGACGCTGCTGCTCGGTCAGGCGCTCGCCGCTCCTGCTGACGACCCAGTAGCGTCCGGGCTGCAGGTCGATCAGGTCGCCCTCTTCCAGATACACGATCTGATCGGTGACGCCCGCCAGCGCCATGGCGTCGCTGGCCAGGAAATGCTCGCCGCCGTCCTTGCCCACGCCCAGGATCAGCGGCGAGCCGGCGCGCGCACCGACCACGCGCTGGGGCTCGTCCCTGTGCATCACGCCAATCGCATAGGCACCATGCAGACGGGCCGTCGCGGCCTGCACGGCCTCGAAAAGATCACCGCTGTAGAGGCTGTCCACCAGGTGCGCGATGACCTCGGTGTCGGTCTGGCTGGCGAAGACATAGCCCTTGGCCTGCAACTCGGTACGCAAGGCTTCGTAGTTCTCGATGATGCCGTTGTGCACCAGGGCCACGCGTGCCGGCGCATCGGCATCGGCCACGGGGGAGATGCCAGGGCCATGGCTGAAATGGGGATGGGCATTGCGCACCGCAGGCTCGCCGTGGGTGGCCCAGCGGGTATGGGCGATGCCGGTGAAGCCTTCGACATGTTCGGTCTTGACCTGCTCCATCAGCTCGGCCACCCGGTCTGTGGAACGCGCACGCTGCAGGCCCAGGCTCAGGCCGTTGGCATCGGCCGCCTGCACTGCCACACCGCAGGAGTCATAACCGCGGTACTCCAGTCGCTGCAGACCCTGGACCAGAACCGGAACGATATTGCGATGAGACACCGCAGCAACAATGCCACACATAGAGGTACACCTTAGGTTGATTGAGCAAGCATGCTATCTGTTAGGAGAAAAAATTTTCATTCAACATTGATTGATAATTGATTAAAAATTTCATCAAAAATGCATTCTGATTTTTTATTCAATAAAATACATATAAATGAATGAAAATTCCATCAGTTTGGACCGCATCGACCTGCTGCTCTTGCAGCAACTGCAGCGGGACGCCAGCCTGAGCAACCAGGCCCTGGCCCGGCTGCTGGAGCTGTCTGCCGCCACCTGCCTGCGCCGGGTCAAGCGGTTGCAGGAGCTGGGCCTGATCGAAAAACAGGTCGCCATCCTCAGCAGCGAACACATTGCGCGCTTCACCGGCCATGGCCTGCAGGCCATTGTGGAAGTCTCCCTGGACCGTCAGGACAGCACCTCGCTGCTGCAATTCGAGCACAAAGCCGTTGCCGAGCCCGGTGTGCAGCAATGCTGGCGCGTGTCTCCCGGACCCGACTTCGTGCTTGTCATTGCCAGTGCCGACATGCCAGCCTATCTGGCCTTGAGCCAGAAGCTGTTCACGCAGGACGCCAATGTGCGCAATGTCAAAGCCTTCTTCAGTCTCAAACGCGCCAAATTCAGCACCGAACTGCCTTTGCCAGCCCCTGCCCATTAGAGACTTGCACGCCTTTATTCTTGAACCGCAATGTGTGGTGTAGATGCCGCGCAGGCGCCTTAATATTTGATACAAATTGTATTAATTCGATTATTCTCGCGATCTTGACTTAAGCCAAATCCACCAGATGCCCTTGCATCGAGATATTCACCGACGCACTTATCCTCTGCGCGCCTCTTATATGGCACTGGGCGGAGCGGTGGTGGCTGCAAGCCTGTCTTATCTCCCGACCAATCTCGCCTGGTGGGCATTCACGGCGGTCAGTGCGCTGGCATGGCCACATATTGCGTTTCTGCATTCGAGCCGGCAACAGGATCAGTTCCAGACGGAGTATTTCAACTCACTGATCGATGCGCTGATCGTGGGTTGCTGGATCGCTCTGATGCACTGGAGTCTGCTGCCCAGCATCTGCATTCTGGCCATCGGCGTGGCCGACCGCTTCTATACCGGCCTGAAGCGACGCTGGCTGCCGTCCCTGGTCGCGCTGCTGTGCGGCATGCTTTCCATGAGCCTGGTCATTGCGCCCAGCCCGCAGTGGGATGCCCCGCTGGCGGTTCAGCTGAGTCTGCTGCCGCTGATCGTGCTGCACAGCGCCTATGCCAGCTGGTCCAACAGCCGCATGCTCAAGACGCTGGCCCGGCAGAATCTGCAACTCAAGCTCTTGGGGCGTATTGATCCGCTGACCACGGTATACAGCCGCGATTACTGGTGGAAAAAGGCCCGTGCCGCCTTGCACCAGCACCGCAGCGTCAAGGAGCAGACCTGCCTGCTGGTGATTGACATTGACCGTTTCAAAAGCGTGAACGATTTGTACGGTCATATTGTGGGCGACGATGTTTTGAAGCTGATCGGGCTGGCCATTAGAAGCAGCCTTCGCAGCAACGATATTGCGGGGCGGTATGGCGGCGATGAATTCACCGTGCTTTGCAAGCACACCACGGCCAGGGAGGCATATTCCGTGGCCATGCGCATTTGCGAGAAAATTGCCCAGATACGCGTTCGCGATTATCCGCAGCTGCAGATCAGCGCAAGCATCGGCGTCGCCGCCGCCGATGACAGTTTCGGCTCGGTGACGGAATGGATCAAGGCGGCCGACAGCGCGCTCTACAGCGCCAAGAGCGGCGGGCGCGACCAGGTGATGGGTGCCACCCAGCAACCCGAGAGGCAGCACAGCCCCTCGACCATGCCCATGCGGCCGGAATCGACACGGATCAGTGCGGCGGGTGCCGAGCCGCAAAGCCTGGACCGCAGCTCGGCCTGATGGCTCAGACCGCACGGCTGGGCCAGTGCATCTGCAACTGGCATCCCGCATTGAGCTGCGCCTGAATTTCCACATCGCCGCCATGGCGACGACAGACATCGCGCACCAGGGCCAGGCCGATGCCGAGGCCCTCGAACTCGGATTCGCGGTGCATGCGCTGAAACACACCAAACAGCTTGCCTGCCCGCGCCTGCTCGAAGCCGGCGCCGTTGTCCGTCACCGTGATGAAGCAGCCACCTTGTCCGTCGCGCTGCACATCGATCTGAATGCGTGCCTGCGGCACGGCTCGCGTGAACTTGACGGCATTGGACAGTGCTGCGTCCAAGGCCTGCTCCAGCAGATGCGGATCGGCCTGGAGCACGGGAGCCACTGCGGGCAGGCTCCACTCAATGCAACGGCCTTGGACGCCCTCCTGCAGACGCTGGCTCAGACGGCCCAGCAAGGCCGGCAAGTCCACGGGCTGCGGCTGCAACACATGGCGCTGGGCGCGCGCCAGCAGCAGCAAGCCTTCAAACATGGCTGCCATGCGCTGGGCGGACTGGTCCATGGTCTGCAAAAAGCTGCGCGCCTCTTCCAGATCCTCGACGCCAGGGCAGGGGGACTGCAGCAATTCGGCGATCAGCGGGTTGAAAGCCAGCAGATGGCGCAGCGGGGCCCGCAGGTCATGAGAAACCGCATGCACCCATTCCTGCTGGGCTGCACGCAAGGCCGCCAGATCGGCCTCGCGCACCGCCAGCAGCGCCAGCGCCTCCTCCAGCGTCCGAGGTGCCGTGCTGTCAACAACGTGCTGCATGGGCTCCATCAGGCTTTGGGCAGCTTCTCGGGGCGCTTCCAGTTGCTGATGCTGACCTGCTTGCCGCGTCCGACCGTCAAGGCGCCTGCCTCGGTATTCTTGGTCACGGTGGAGCCGCCGCCCACCGTGCCGCCGGCGGCAATGGTCACGGGAGCCACCAGCACGCAATTGCTGCCGATATGCACATCGGCCTCGATCACGGTGCGGTGCTTGTTCACGCCGTCATAGTTGGCCGTGATGCTGCCTGCGCCGTAGTTCACGCGCTCGCCCACCGTGGCGTCGCCCAGATAGGCCAGATGATTGGCCTTGGCACCGTCGGCCAGGGTGGAGTTCTTCACTTCCACGAAGTTGCCGATGTGCACTTCGCGGCCCAGCCTCGCTCCGGGGCGCAGACGAGCAAACGGCCCGATCAGTGCCCCCTGGCCCACCTCCACACCGGCTTTCTCGCCATCGATGTGCGTGAAAGGATGGATCACGGCATCCTCGGCAATGCTGACATTGCTGAGATGGCAGTTGGCACCGATCCTGGCGCCGGCACCGATCGTCACCTTGCCGGCAAAGATGCAGTTCACGTCGATTTCCACATCCTGGCCGCAGCTCAGGCTGGCCTTGGTGCCACGGGCATCGTCGCGCAGGTCGAAGCGCGCCGGGTCGGCCATGCGCACGCCCTGCTCCATCAGCTGACGCGCCTGGCGCAACTGGTGCGCCCTCTCCAGCTCCGCCAGCTGCAGCGGGCTGTTGACACCCGCCACCTGCAGCGCATCGGCGATGCGGTGACCCACCACGGGCACGCCGTCGGCCACGGCCATGGCGACGATATCGGTCAGGTAGTACTCGCCCTGGGCGTTGTTGTTGTCGAGCCTGGCCAGCCATGCCGTCAGATGCCTGGCGGGCACGGCCATGATGCCGCTGTAGATCTCGGTGATGGCACGCTCGGCTTCGCTGGCGTCCTTTTGCTCGACGATGCGCTGCACCGTGCCGGCATCGTTGCGCACGATGCGGCCATAGCCCGCGGGATCGGCCATGCTCACGGTCAGCAGCGCCATCTTGTCGCTGCCGGCTGCATCGAGCAGACCTTGCAGCGTATCGGCCCGGGTCAGCGGCACATCGCCCGACAGCACCACGACCAGACCATCGTCCTTGAGCGCAGGCACAGCCTGCTGCACGGCATGGCCGGTTCCCAGCTGGGGCTCCTGGCGTACGAACTTCAGATCCATGGAGCCATCCGCGCCATTGGCGGTGGTGATGGCAGCTTCCACTTCCGCAGCACCATGGCCCGTCACCACCACGGCCGAGCGCGCATTGAGCTGTGCTGCCGTATCGAGCACATGCTGCAACAGGGCACGACCGGCCAGCCTTTGCAGCACCTTGGGATGGCGGCTTTTCATGCGGGTGCCTTTGCCGGCGGCCATGACGACGATGTCCAGAGGTGCAGTCATATTGATTCGTGGGATGAAAACGGCCTGATTATCAGCCCATCGCCAGCGTCAGCAACTGCAAGCGCAGGCAACAGCCTGCCACAAACACCTTATGCTTGCCCTGTCATGCCTCATGCCACCACAAGCCCCACTCCGCTGCTTCGTACCCGTGCCATCGGCGCCGGCCATCTGCGCGCCTTCGTGGCCGTGGCCAGGCACCTGAACTTTCGCGCTGCGGCGGACGAGCTGTCGCTGACCCAGTCTGCCGTCAGCCGCCAGATCCAGTCTCTGGAAGACGAGGTGGGCATCCCGCTGTTCCTGCGCCATTCGCGTGCCGTGGAGCTCACGGGAGCCGGTGCCCAGTTGCTGCATGCCGTACAGCCCGCACTGGAGTCGGTCGATGCCACCGTGCGACAGATCCGCCAGACCGTGGGCCGCAAGAGCGTCGCCATCACCACATGGGCGAGCTTTGCCGCCATGTGGCTGATTCCGCGCCTGGAGGCGTTCCAGCGCGCCCATCCCGATATCGACATTCGCATCGACACGGGAGACGCCGTGGTGGATCTGGAAACCACCGACGTGGACCTGGCCATACGCTACAGCGCCGGCGTCTCCGATGCCGCGGCAAAGGCCCTGTTTGGCGAAGAACTGGTGCTGGTCGCAAGCCCAGCCCTGCTCAGGAGCGGCCCCGCCGTGCACAGCCCCGCCGATGCGGCCCGCTACACATTGATTGAAACCGGCGACGTGCACCGCATGCCCCAGCTGGAGTGGCTGAGCTGGCAGCGCTGGTTTGCCGCCAACGGCTGCGACCAGCTGCAGCCGCCGCGCTGGCTGTACTTCAACTACGCCCACCAGATCGTGCAGGCCGCGCTGGCGGGCCAGGGTCTGGCCATCGCGCGCCTGCCGCTGGTGGCCGATGCCCTGGCGGCCGGCACCCTGATCGAGGTATTGCCCGCGCATCGCCTGGCCTCGCCTCTGTCGTACTGGCTGCTGCAAGGCCCGCGCAGCAGCGAGCGACCCGAGGTACAGGCTTTCTGTCAGTGGCTGATGGAGCAAGCCCGCCAGACACGCGACGCCATGCGGGGCGCGAGCGAGCCGACCCAATAAAAAAGAGAGCTACTTACGCATGACCTGCATAGATTTCAAATACAAAATGAATTGAAACGTAGATGTATCAAGCGTAAGCAGCTCTCATTTTTACTGTCACCTCTACTGTCACCTCTTGAGGCCGCGCCACCGCGGCAAAGGCCTTGTCCTGTGGCGTCAAGCGCAAAGATGCGAACGGGGCGAAGCGCCCCAGGGCGCTCAGCTCAGCGTGACACGCGCAAACTTGCGCTTGCCCACCTGCAGCACAAAGGTGCCGGCATCCAGCTTCAGTGCGCGGTCGCTGATGACGTTGCCGTCGATGCGCACGCCGCCGCCATCGATCAGGCGGTTGGCTTCGCCGGTCGATGCAGCCAGATTGGCCTGCTTGACCAGCGCACCAATACCCAGCGGAGCACCGGGCAGGTTGATTTCAGGGATGTCATCGGGGATGCCGCCCTTGGAGCGGTTGATGAAATCCTGCTCGGCCGCCTCGGCCGCCGCTGCGCTGTGGAAGCGTGCGGTGATTTCCTTGGCCAGGGCCACCTTGGCATGCTTGGGGTTGCCGCCGGCCTCGATCTCGGCCTTGAGCGCGGCGATATCGGCCAGGCTCTTGAAGGACAGCAGGGTGTACCAGTCCCACATCAGTTCGTCCGAAATCGACAGCACCTTGGCGAACATGGTGTTGGCGTCCTCGGTGATGCCGATGTAGTTGTTCTTGGACTTGGACATCTTGTGCACGCCATCCAGGCCTACCAGAAGCGGCATTGTGAGCACACACTGCTGCTCCTGAGCATACTCGGCCTGCAGATGCCTGCCCATCATCAGATTGAACTTCTGATCGGTTCCGCCCAGCTCCAGGTCGGATCTGAGCGCCACCGAGTCATAGCCCTGCAGCAGCGGATAGAGGAACTCGTGCAGGCTGATGGAGCTGCCGTCGGTGAATCGCGTATGGAAATCGTTGCGCTCCATCATGCGCGCCACCGTGTACTTGGCCGACAGCTGGATCATGCCCCTCGCGCCCAGCTGGTCGCACCACTCGCTGTTGTAGCGCACCTCGGTCCTGGTCGGGTCCAGCACCTTGGCGGCCTGGGTGTAATACGTCTCGGCGTTGGCCTTGATCTGCTCGGCCGTCAACGGCGGACGCGTGGAGTTGCGACCCGAGGGATCGCCGATCAGCGTGGTGAAGTCGCCGATCAGAAAAATCACCTGATGGCCCAGATCCTGCAGCTGGCGCATCTTGTTGAGCACCACGGTATGGCCCAGATGGATGTCGGGAGCTGTCGGGTCCAGACCCAGCTTGATGCGCAAGGGCACACCGGTGGCTTCGGACCTGGCCAGTTTCTGAACCCACTCGTCCTTGGGCAGCAGCTCATCGACTCCACGCAGAGTGACTTCCAGCGCCTGGTTCACTCTGTCGGTCACGGGAAAACTTGTAACAGCAGATTGATTCATAAGGGTTTTTCGGCAGGCGAGGTAGGACGCGGCCGATATACTCGGAGGTTTGGTGTTACGGTCAATTCTAGACTGCTCCCTCATAAAGACCTCTTTGGATGGACTTATGGCACGGTAGAGCTGCTGGAGACGTGTCAGTCGTAACAGATACCAACTCCCCCGACACGCTTTCCCAAGGATTTGATGTTTTGATGACTGGCTTGAAAAATGCCGGCGGTGCGCTGCTCGCACGGCTGACATCGGCTCTGCAAAAACACCCCCGGCGCGCCACGGCCGCGCTGGCGACTGTGTTGCTGACCGGTGGCAGCGGTGCCTTCGCAGTGGCCAGCCTCGGCCCCGACCCCGCCGACCTTCCCGTACGCACGCTGACCGAACCCGTCACCTCCCTGGCCGCCGGCCAGGATCTGGCCGATCTGACGGATCTGCAGTCCTTCTCCCTGTACCGCTCCGAATACACCCGTGCCAACGACACGGCCGAGTCGCTGCTGCAGCGCCTCGGCATTGCAGACCCGCAGGCCGCAGCCTTCCTGCGCAGCAACGATGACGTGCGCCAGAACGTGCTGGGTCGCGCAGGACGCCTGGTGTCCGCCGAAACCACGCCAGACCAGCAGCTGAGCCAGCTGACTGTGCGCTGGGCGCCCGGCGACGACGGCAGCTTCCAGCGCCTGACGGTGGAGCGTGTGGACGGCAAGCTGCAATCCAAGATCGAGACCGGCAAGCTCACGGCCAGCCCGCGTCTGGCCGGTGGCGTCATCCGCTCTTCCTTCTTTGCCGCCACGGATGCCTCCGACATCCCCGACAGCGTCTCCATGCAGATGGCCGACATATTCCAGGGCGAACTGGACTTCCGCCGCGGCCTGCGCAAGGGCGACCGCTTTGCCGTGGTCTATGAGTCGCTGGAAGCCGATGGCGAGCCCCTGCGTGCCGGCCGCGTGCTGAGCACCGAGTTCCACAACAACGGCAAGTCGCACCAGGCCATGTGGTTCCAGGAAGCCGGCAAGAAAGGCGCCTACTACACGCTGGACGGCAAGAGCCTGCGCCAGGCCTATCTGAACTATCCCGTGGAGTTCTCGCGCATCAGCAGCGGCTTCTCCATGCGCGTGCACCCCATCCAGAAAACCTGGCGCGCGCACCTGGGCACCGACTTCGCGGCCCCCACCGGCACCAAGGTGCGCACCGTGGGCGACGGCGTCGTGTCCTTTGCCGGCGTGCAGAACGGCTACGGCAATGTGATCTTTGTCGACCACGCCAACCAGCACACCACCGTCTACGCCCACCTGAGCCGCATCGACGTCAAGCGCGGTCAACGCGTGGACCAGGGCGACATCATCGGCGCCGTGGGATCCACGGGCTGGGCCACCGGCCCTCATCTGCACTTCGAGTTCCGCGAGAAAGGCGAGCAGCGCGACCCGCTGACGATTGCCCAGATCACCGATACGGCCCAGCCCATCTCCAAGGCCGCCCGCCCTGCCTTCGAGCGGCAGGCCGCACAGATGCGCATCGAACTCAACGCCGGCACGCAATCGTATGCCATGGCCAGTGCTCGCTGATCCGGCGTCTCCATGCACACCAGGGGCTGCACATTGCAGCCCTTTTTCATGTCCGCATGCCGATCGTTCACCGCGCGCATCAGGCAGGTGCCGGGCGCTACCGCTAAGATCGCAAGACCCTACATGCCCACCGTCCGATCTGCCATGCCCAATGCCATTGCACAAGCCGCCCAGAGCCCGCTCTACATCGGACTGATGTCCGGCACCTCGCTCGACGGCGTCGATGGCGTTCTCGTGGACTTCAGCCGCCGCGCGCAGGTGCTGCACCACGCCAGCTGCAGCTTCGACGCGGCACTGCGTGCCGAGTTGCTGGACCTCAATACCGCAGGCGGGCGGGATGAATTGCATCGAGCCGCCCTGGCTGCCAATGCCCTGGTGCGCCACTATGCGCAGGTGGTGCAGCAACTGCTGACCGCGGCCGGCGCCCGGGCCGGGCAGATCGCCGCCATAGGCGCTCACGGGCAGACCGTGCGCCACCGCCCACGGATGTTCGATGGCACGGGCTATACGCTGCAGCTCAACAGCCCTTCCCTGCTGGCGGAGTTGACCGGCATCACCGTCGTCGCGGACCTGCGCAGCCGTGATGTGGCGGCGGGTGGCCAGGGTGCACCGCTGGTGCCGGCCTTTCACCAAAGCGTATTCGGCCAGCCCGGAGAAACCGCCCTGGTGCTCAATATCGGCGGCATTGCCAATCTCAGCGTGCTCGGGGAGGACGGCTCGGTACTCGGCTTCGATACCGGCACCGGCAATGCGCTGATGGACGGCTGGTGCCTGAAGCACACGGGCAAGAGTTATGACGAAAGCGGCCAGTGGGCCGCCAGCGGCAGGGTATTGCCCGAGCTGCTGGCCGCCATGCTGGGCGATCCCTATCTGGCCCAGGAGCCGCCCAAGAGCACGGGACGTGATCTGTTTCACCCCGGCTGGCTGGAGCCGCATCTGCAGGACCATGCGGCGCAGGCTGCCGCCGTCGATGTGCAGGCCACCCTGACCGAGTTCACGGCCGCCAGCTGCGCCCATGCCGTGCAGCGCTTTGGCAGGAATGGCCGCGAGCTGCTGGTCTGCGGCGGCGGCGCGCTGAACACCCACCTGATGCAACGCCTTGCGGCCTTGCTGCCGGGCGTGACGGTAGCATCCACCGCAGAGCGCGGACTGCCACCGCTGGAAGTGGAAGCTGCCGCCTTTGCCTGGCTGGCACGCCAATGCCTGCTGGGCCTGCCCGGCAACCGGGCCAGTGTGACGGGGGCCAGCGGCCCGCGCGTTCTGGGTGCGATCTACCCCGCCTGAGCCTGGCTGCGCGAACGCCGCCCGCCCGCAGGCTCAGACCGCTACGGCGGCATCCTCCGGCAGCCTGTGCTGCAAGGCCGGCAGGTCGGGCAGGCCGAAATGACCGCGCAGCGTGCTGCTCTGGTAGTCGCTGCGGAACAGCCCTCGCTTGCGCAAAATGGGCACGACCTCGCTGGCAAACAGCTCCAGCTGCTGGGTGATCACCGGTGGCATCACATTGAAGCCATCGGCAGCGCCGCTGCGGAACCAGTCTTCGATCGTGTCGGCCACCTGCTCGGGCGTGCCGGCCATCGCCAGATGCCCGCGCGCGCCTGCCAGCCGCTTGAGCAGCTGTCGCAGCGTGAGCCCGTCGCGCAGCGCGGTCTCCACATAGCCGATGGCACGGCTCTTCGAAGCCTCCACCAGCGCGGGGTCGGGAAAGTCGTCACGCGTCAGGCGGCGGTCCAGCGGCAGGCTGCTGAAATCATGTCCGCCAAAGCGGGCCGACAGGCGTCCCAGACCCACTTCGATGCTGGTCAGGCCGTCGAGCTCCTCCCACACCTGGCGGGCTTCGTACTCCGTCGATCCGATCGCGGCGCTGATGCCCGGAAGGATCACGATATCCTCGGCCCGGCGCCCCAGCACCTTCGCCTGTCCCTTGATATCGGCATAAAAGCCTTGCGCCGACTCCTTGCTGCCATGCGCCGTGAATATGGCCTCGGCCCATCGCGCGGCAAAGGCCCGGCCGGTGTCGGACTGCCCGGCCTGCACCAGCACCGGACGCCCCTGGGGGCTGCCCGGCACGTTCAAAGGCCCGCGCGTGCGGATATGCGTGCCCGCATAGTTGACGGGACGTACCTGCCCGATGTCCAGGTACTGGCCCGATGCAGCATCGTCCACCACGGCTCCACCCGGAAAGCTGCGCCACAGCGCATCCACGGCGGCCACGAACTCCTCGGCGATGCGGTAGCGCTCGGCATGCTCGACGTTCTGCTGCAGCCCATAGTTTTCGCCGGCCCGGGGCAGCCAGGAAGTCACGATATTCCAGCCCGCCCGACCCTTGGACAGGTGGTCCAACGTGGCGAACTGCCGCGCCAGCGTATAGGGCAGGCTGTAGGTGGTGGAAGCCGTTCCGATCAGCCCGATACGCTCGGTATGCTGCGCCAGCGCCGCCAGCAGCAGCAAGGGCTCCAGCTGGCCCGAGGAGGCCATCTGACCGCTGTCGGGCCCTACCAGCCCGTCGGCGAGAAAGACGGCATCGAATCTGGCGGCCTCGGCAATGCGCGCCGCATCCACATACAGCTGCAGGTCGGTCAGGGCCTTGGGGTGGGCTCCGGGGTGACGCCAGGCACCTTCATGGTGGCCTCGTGTCATCAGAAACAGGTTCAGGTGTAGTTGTGGGGTCATGGCACAGCGTCTCTCAGACAAATTCGGCTTCCACGCCCAGGCTGCGCAGCAGGGTCGCGCGCAGCTGCATGAAAGCGGGGTGATCAGGGCGCCGCGGATGGGCCAGGTCCAGCGCATGGTCTTCGGCGATCTTTCCGTCCCTGAGCACCAGGATGCGGTCTGCCAGCAGCAGGGCCTCATCCACATCGTGGGTGACCAGGATCACCGTCGGGCGTACGCGCTCCACCATGCGCCGCAGCAGGCCCTGCATGCGCAAGCGGGTCAGGGCATCCAGGGCGCCAAAAGGCTCGTCGGCCAGCAGCACATTGGGCTCTCGCAGCAAGGAGCGGGCCAGTGCCGCACGTTGCTTCTGCCCGCCCGACAAGGTGGCAGGCCAGGCAGCGGCCTTGTCTGCCAGCCCCACCTCGCGCAGCAACTGCCCTGCGGCAGGACGGGCAGCCTGTGCATCCAGACCCAGCGTCAGGTTGTCCAGCACCGTCAGCCAGGGCAGCAGGCGCGAGTCCTGGAACAGGACGGACACATTGCCATGTGCAACGGCCGCCCCTGAACTCCGGGCGTCCACATCCAGACCGGCCAGGGCCCGCAACAGCGTGGTCTTGCCCGAGCCCGACTCCCCCAGCAGTGCCACGAACTGCCCTGGTGCAATATCGAGATGGAGATCGTCGAGCACCTGCCTGCCTTGAAAGCTGCGGCTGAAGCCATGCAGCTGCACGGCACCTGTCAATAATGGACGGCTCATGACCCCAGCGACCTCCGGTAGGACAGCACGCGCGCCTCCAGACGGCGCACTGCGGCATCGGACAGCAGGCCCAGCAGCGCATAGATCAGGATGCCCACCACGATCACATCGGTCTGCCCCCAGTCCCGTGCGCGGTTCATCAGATAGCCGATGCCGGTCTGCGTGTTGATCAGCTCCAGCACCACCAGCGCCGTCCAGCACAGCGAGACCGCCATGCGCAGGCCCACGAAAAAGCCAGGCAATGCCCCCGGCAGGGCCACCTTGCGGATGAACTCGGCACGGGACAGTCCCAGCGTCTGCGCCAGCTCCACGTGGCCGATGTCGATGCTGCGCAGCGCCGCATGCGTGTTGATGTAGATGGGAATCAGCACGGCGGTAAAGATCAGGAAAACCTTCATCGCCTCGCCGATGCCCAGCCAGATGATGGCCAGCGGAATCAGCGCCAGCGTGGGAACGGCCCGCTTGACCTGCACCAGGCCGTCGATCAGGGCCTCGCCGGTGCGGCTCAGTCCGGCGGCCAGCGCCAGCAGCACGCCGACCACGATACCCAGAAACAGTCCCGTGTAGGCACGCCCGGCCGAAGCCAGCAGGTGCGGCAGGAGGCTGCCGTCGAGCACCATCTCGTAGCCTGTGCGCAGGGCCTGCGACGGTGCGGTCAGTGTCTCGGGCGAGAGATAGCCCAGACGCGACGCGGCCTCCCATGACAGCAGCAGCAGGACAGGGCCGGCCAGCAGCATGCCCGGCGGCAGGCGGGCCGGCACCAGTGCCGCCGCATTTCCGCCGCGCGCGAGCGGCGATGATCGGTCTCCGGGTTGCCACTCTGCCGCCCGGACCTCCAGAGGAATCGGTGTCATCACGGCGGCTCCTCAGCGATTGGCGACGATCACGCCGTCATAGCTCGCCAGGAAGGAATCCCTGGCATCCAGGCGCCGGGGCAGACTGCCTGCGCTGTGCAGGATGTCGATGAGCTTCTGGTGGTGAGGCTGTGCCTGCGCCGCCGTCTGGAACTCCAGCGGAGCCTGGGCCGCCTGGATGGCTGCCGCGCTCTCGGCATCGAGACGCTGGAAATTGCGCAGGTAATGCTGCTCCCATTCCTTGCGATGGGTATTGCTCCAGCGCCCCGCGCGCACGAAAGCAGCCAGGAACTCCCGGATGGCCTCGGCCTTCTGCGGATCGGCCAGCACCTCCGGACGGGCATAGATATAAGAGGTGGAAGGCAGCAGCTGACGCTCCAGGGGATCGGGCACTACACGCGCACCGATCTGCCTGGACAGCCGCGTGACATGCGGTTCGGCAATGGTGGCGACATCGACCGCGCGGGCGCGCAGGGCATCGTTGAGTTCAGCCACGCGCAGATGCACCAGCGTGACATCCTTGAGTGTCAGGCCCGCCCGGTTCAGGGCCTCGATCAGGAAAACCTGGCGACCCGAGCCTTCGACATAGCTCACACGCTTGCCACGCAGATCGCTCAGGCGCTCCACACCGGCGCCGGCATGTTGCAGCAAACGATATTCCGCTCTGGCTCGGGTGAAGGTTGCGATGATGGGCAGGTTCACGCCTGCTGCACGCGCCTGGATGGGAGGTGTGTCGCCCACATAGGCCATGTCCAGCGCTCCGGCGCGGATGGCCTCGAAGATGGCCGGACCGCCTGCGAAATTGGGCAGTTCCAGCTGAAAGCCGATCTTCTTGCGCTCGCCGCTGGCATCCAGCAGATGGCGGATCAGCTCGCTCTGGTCAGCGACGACCAGCCGGGTCTTGGCGTCCGACGCTGCATGCGCAGCACCGCTGACGCCTGCGGCCGCCATTGCCAGCCATGAAGGCCCAGCCAGCAGAAATCGACGCTTGTCCACTTTCTTCTCCCATGTATGCAACCGGGCAGATGCTAGGGAGCCGTTGGTCGATTCAAAAATATTGATTTCAAATTTGGAAACAACCAACTCATCCGAGCATCGGTGCCGGTTCGGCGGCCGTGCCTGGATTTCTCAGTGCTGTCAGGCACTTAGGACGGCAGGCAGCGATCGAGGCCATGCGCACCCATGCACCGCAGGCTGTGATTCGGCAATATGCTCATGAAATCAAAGTTGTTGAGGCCGGGCTGCGCGGCGGCCCGGGGACAGGCCGGAGTCCGCCGAGCCGATGGCCAGCTGCTCGCAATGCAAAAAGCAGCCCGCCCCTCCAGTGGCCGGACTGCTTTTCGCATCTTGGGTGTCATGTCCGGCCGGCTCCATCGAGCCATGCCGGGTTTGATCAGCGCCTGAGGACTCAGTGACCGCCGACGTAGATGAACTTGAACAGGAACAGGGCGGCAATCACCCACATGATCCAGTGCACTTCCTTGACCTTGCCTGTGAACAGCTTGAGCACGGCATAGGTGATGAAGCCGAAGGCCAGGCCGTTGGCGATGGAGTAGGTGAAAGGCATCATCAGCGCGGTGACGACTGCCGGTATGGCTTCGGTGGTCTCATCCCACTGCACTTCCGTCAGGTCACGCAGCATCAGACAGGCCACGAACAGCAGCGCGGGTGCGGTGGCATAGCCGGGCACCACACCGGCCAGCGGCGCGATGAACAAACAGGCCAGGAAAAGCATGGCAACCGTGAGGGCTGTCAGGCCGGTACGGCCGCCGGCCTGCACGCCGGCAGCGCTCTCCACATAGGCGGTGGTGCTGGAGGTTCCCAGCATGGAGCCCACGAAGATCGCGCCCGAATCGGCCAGCAGCGAGCGGTTGAAACGCCCCATGCGCTCAGGCACCAGCAGGCCGGCGCGGCGCGCCACGCCCATCAGCGTGCCGGTGGCGTCAAACAGCTCGACCAGGAAGAACACCAGCACCACATTGAGGAAGCCCGTGGTCAGCGCCGTCTTGATGTCGAGCTTCATGAAGGTGGGCTCGATCGAGGGAGGTGCCGAGAAGATGCCGTGGAAGGTGTTGCCGCCGAAGAAGAACGAGGCCACGGTCACCGCCAGAATGCCGATCAGCAGGGCCCCCGGCACCTTGAGGCGATCCAGCACCACGATCAGCAAAAATCCCAGCAACGCCATGATGACCTCGGGCTTGTGCAGATCGCCCAGCGTCACGTAGGTATTCTGGTCGGCGGCCACCACACCGGCGGTCTTGAGCGCAATCAGCGCCAGGAAAAGACCCAGACCCACGGTGATGGAGACGCGTATGGACTGCGGTATGCCCTTGATGATGAGCTCGCGCAGGCCCAGCATCGTACAGATCAGGAACAGACATCCCGAGACGAACACCGCCCCCAGGGCTGCCTCCCAGGTATAGCCCATCTTGAGCACCACCACGTAGGCGAAATAGGCGTTCAGCCCCATGCCCGGCGCCAGCGCAATCGGGTAGTTGGCATACAGCGCCATGATGGTCGAGCCCAGCGCTGCGATCAGGCAGGTGGCGACAAAGACCGATCCCTTGGGCATGCCCGCATCACCCAGAATGGAGGGGTTGACGAACATGATGTAGGCCATGGAAAGAAAGGTCGTCAGCCCTGCGACCAGTTCCGTGCGCACATTGGTGTTGTGCTCCCTGAGTTTGAATATCCGCTCTGTCCAGTTCATTGCATAGTCTCCGTGTTGTTTTGCATGCGAGGCGCAACGCGAGGAACGCGCCCGGTCCTGCGCCGCCGGATGGACGGCGCAGCATATGGCCTTGCCCCGCGGCAAACAGCCATGACTCAGAATGGCTGCCGCCTCGCAAGGCGACAACACCTGTGAGGAAAAACTAGCCAGTGTGCCCTTGAACGGCTTCCACTGCTCGCAGGATGGCCTCTGACGTGGCAGGCGCCTGCAGGGGCGGGTTCACGCGGTGCTCACCGGCGGCGGACACCGCATCGCGAATCGCGAAAAACACCGAGAACGGCAGCAGCAGCGGTGGCTCACCCACGGCCTTGCTGCGGTGGATGGAGTCTTCGTAGTTGTCGCCCTCGAACAGACGCACATTGAAGACCGGCGGGCAGTCATTGGCAGTGGGAATCTTGTAGGTGCTGGGCGCATGGGTCATGAGCTTGCCGCTTTGCGGGTGCCAGACCAGCTCCTCGGTCGTCAGCCAGCCCATGCCCTGGATGAAGGCGCCCTCCACCTGACCCACATCGACGGCCGGGTTCAGCGAGCGGCCCACGTCGTGCAGCACATCGGCGCGCAGCAGCTTCCACTCACCCGTCAAGGTATCGATGACCACCTCGCTGACGGCTGCTCCGTAGGCGAAGTAGAAGAAAGGGTGCCCCTTCATGCGCTTGCCATCCCAGTGCAGGCCGGGCGTGGCATAGAAACCATCCGACCACAGCTGTACGCGCTGCAGATAGGCGGCGCGCACCAGCTCGGAAAATGGCACATGCTGACCGTTGACCTGGACCGCATTGTTGGCAAAGCGCACGTCCCGGGCATCGCCGCCATGCAGGCGCACGGCGCATTCGGCGAGACGCTCGCGCAGCTGACGCGCGGCATCCTGGGCGGCCTTGCCGTTGAGGTCGGCCCCCGTCGAGGCCGCGGTGGCCGAGGTGTTGGCCACCTTGCTGGTATCGGTGGCCGTCACACGCACATTCTCGAAGGCCACGCCCAGCTCGTGTGCCACCACCTGGGCCACCTTGGTGTTCAGGCCCTGGCCCATTTCGGTGCCGCCATGGTTGACGAGGATGGAGCCATCGGTATAGATGTGGACCAGCGCGCCGGCCTGGTTGAAGTGGGCCACATTGAAGGAGATGCCGAACTTCAGCGGCGTCAGTGCCAGGCCGCGCTTGAGCACAGGGCTGGCGGCGTTGAAGGCATTCACCGCCGCGCGGCGCGCGCGATAGTCGCTGGACTCCTCCAGCTCGGCCACCAGCTCATGAATCACGTTATCGCTCACGACCTGCTCGTAGGGCGTGACGTTGCGCTCGCTCTTGCCATAGAAGTTGACGCGCCGCACATCAAGCGGATCACGGCCCAGGCTGCGCGCCACCGTATCCAGGATGTTCTCGATGGCAATCGCCCCCTGGGGCCCGCCAAAGCCGCGGAAGGCCGTGTTGCTCTGCGTGTTGGTCTTGCCCATATAGCCGTGCATGAGCACATCGGGCAGCCAGTAGGCATTGTCGAAATGGCACAGCGCCCGCGTCATCACCGGTGCAGACAGATCGGCCGAATGCCCGGAGCGCGAGACCATGGAGATCTCGGCACCCAGCACGCGGCCTTCATCGTCATAGCCCACTTCGTACTCATACCAGAAGCAGTGGCGGCGGCCGGTGATCATGAAATCGTCGTCGCGGTCCAGACGCAGCTTGACCGGCTTTTGCAGCCGGGTGGCCGCCACGGCCGCCACGCAGGCAAACAGCGCCGACTGCGACTCCTTGCCGCCAAAGCCGCCCCCCATGCGCCGGCATTCCACATGCACGCTGTGTGAAGCCACGCCCAGCGCATGCGCCACCAGATGCTGCATCTCGCTGGGATGCTGGGTGGAACAGTGGATATGCACCGCCCCGTCTTCCTTGGGGGTCGCGTAGCTGATCTGGCCCTCCAGGTAGAACTGCTCCTGCCCGCCCACATCGAAGGAGCCCTTGAGGCGGTGCGGCGCGGCATCCATGGCGGCGCGCGCGCCGCCTTCGCGCGTGCTGCGCTCCAGGTGCATGGGCGGCATCACGTACTGGCCCAGCTCATGGGCCTGGCGCGGCGTCAGCACGGGCGCCAGCTCGCTGATGGTGGCGGCCGCCTTGGCCAGGGCTGCCGCGCGTCTTGCCGCATCACGCGAGCGGGCAATCACGGCGAACAGGGGCTGGCCCACGTAGCGAATCTCGCCATCGCACAGAATGGGGTCGTCATGGATGATGGAGCCGCAGTCGTTGACGCCGGGAATATCGGCCGCCGTGATCACGTCCACCACCTCGGGCATGGCGCGCACGGCCTCCAGCGACAGCGCCGTCAGGCGGCCATGGGCCACAGGCGAGAGCCCCAGGGCGCAGTGCAGCGTGCCTTCCAGCTCGGGCAGGTCGTCGATATAGGCGGCCTCGCCGGCCACATGCAGGTGTGCGGACTCGTGCTTGCGGCTGACGCCCACGCGGGCGCCCTGGTCATGGGCCTTGGCCTCGGTCACTTCGTCGATGCGATAGGCCTGGTTCTTGCGGTAGTCGGCAAAGGCTTCTGCCACCAGTTCATTCGTCAGTTCACGGGGGTGGTTCATTTCAGACTCCTTGCTCCACGGCGGCAGGAACAACATGGGGCATCACGCTCCAGACACTGGTCACCTCGCTGCCTTGCGGCTGATCGGCGCGCGTCTCCAGCCACAGACGCTGAATCAGGTTCTGCGCCACCTTGAGCCGGTAATCGGCGCTGGCGCGCATATCGCTCATGGGCTTGAAATCCTGGGCCAGCGCGGCCTGAGCGGCCTTCACGCTTTCAAGGCTCCAGGGCTTGCCCAGCAGGGCCGCTTCGGCACCCGCAGCTCTTCTGACCGTGGCGGCCATGCCGCCGAATGCCAGCCGGATGGACTGCACGATCTCGCCGTCGAGCTCGACGGCAAAGCCCGCGCACAGGGCCGATATATCGCAATCGAAGCGCTTGCTGATCTTGTAGCCGCGCACCTGGCGCCGCATGGCCGCCAGCGGCACCGCCAGGGCCTGCACGAACTCGCCGGCCTCCAGCTGGTTTTTCATGTAGTCCAGATAGAAATCCGTCAACGGCATGCGGCGCACACGCTCGCCCTTGCGCAGCTCGATCTGGGCATCCAGCGCCATCAGCACCGGAGGCGAATCGCCGATCGGCGAGCCGTTGGCCACGTTGCCGCCCATGGTTCCCGCATGGCGGATGGGCGTGGAGGCAAAGCGCAGCCAGACGTCGGTCAGGCTGGGCCAGCGCTGCACCAGCGCGCTCCAGGCGGACTCCAGCGAAGCCCCGGCGCCGATGTACAGCTCCCCGCCTTCGGCATCGGTCCGCACCTCGATGCGCTTCAGCTCGGCCACATCGCCGACGTAAATCATGTCGCCCAGATCGCGAAACTGCTTGTTGACCCAGAGCCCCACATCGGTGGAGCCGGCCACGATGCGCGCCTTGGGCTTGGCCTCGCACAGCCGGGCCAGCTCTGCCGACGTGCGCGGAGCGTGGAAGAAATCGGTGCGCAGGCCCTGGGGGGCCGCATAGTTCAGGCCCGCGTCGCCGGCCCCGGCCTGCAGGCCTTGCAGCGCAGCCACCACGGGTGCCGTATCCAGTCGCACCGCTGGCAGATCGAACATGCGCTGACCGGCATCGAGAATCGGGCGGTAGCCCGTGCAGCGGCACAGGTTGCCCGAGAGTTCGTCGGCCAGCTGCTGGCGCGTGGGCTCGCTGCCCTGCTGCTGGTGGTGCTCATAGGCCGACCACAGCGTCATCACGATGCCGGGCGTGCAGAAGCCGCATTGCGAACCATGGCACTCCACCATGGCCTGCTGCACCGGATGCAGGCTTTGCGGGCCTGCAGGCTTGCCGGCGCAGGCAGACTTGCCCGCGCACTGACTCTTGAGGTCTTCCACCGTGAACAGGGCCTTGCCATGCAGGCTGGGCAGGAATTGAATGCAGGCATTGACGGTCTGCAGGCGCAGGCCGTTGACGGCCTGCTCGTCGCCGGCTTGGGCCAATTCGCCGATGACGACCGTGCAGGCACCGCAATCGCCTTCGTTGCAGCCTTCCTTGGTGCCGGTGCAATGGGCATCCTCGCGCAGCCATTGCAGCACGGAGCGTGTGGGGTGCGGGCCTTGCACTTCCACCACCTCGCCACGGTGGAAGAAGCGTATCGGTTGAGAGTTCTGGGTGGTGCTCATGATCGTGGGACAGGGTGAGATTGAATGCCTGCATGCAAGATGCATTCCAAACGCAGCATTCGTCAAGGTCGAAGGCTACGCCTGCAGGGGCAGCTTCTCATATGGACGCGCTCATAGGGGCTATGTAGCGCGTCATATATCCATGGCCAAAATCAAGGGAGAACCCGTACAAATCCCGGTCTCCTACGGGTAACTCCCAGGCGGCATGAGGTCCATCATGCTTCCACATCCATTGCTGACGCCGCTTTTCAGGAAATGACTTCAATGGACAAACAACTTGGGCTCATTCATGGACAAGCGCCACCAGCGATCAAGCTTTCAGGCATCACCACCATCGGGAGCCGGGCGCACGGGCTCATCGGCGTCGAGCTGGCTGAACACCAGCGTCGCCGCCAGCGTCATCAAAGCCACTGTCGCAAAGGTGGCGCGAATGGCCTGCATGCGCTCGTCGCTGTGCGCCGGCCACATATCGCTGAAGCCCGTGAGCAAGGCTCCGGCCAGTGCCACGCCCATGCTCATGGCCAGCATCTGCACCATGGACAACAGGCTGTTGCCGCTGCTGGCCGACTCGCCCTCCATATCCTTGAGGGTGACCGAATTCATGGCCGAGAACTGCATGGAGTTGAAGCCGCCGAAGATGAACAGCTGCACCAGCAGCAACCAGACCGGCGTTCCCGGCACCACCAGCCCGAACGAGGCCAGCATCACGGCCAGCATCACGGAGTTGACCTGCAGCACGCGCTTGTAACCGAAGCGCTGCACCGTGCGCACCGCAACACGCTTGACCAGCATGCTGCCGGTGACGGTCGCCAGCATCATCAGCCCCGCGTTCATGGGCGACATCTTGAGGCCGACCTGCAGCATCAGCGGGATCAGGAACGGCGCAGCGCCGCTGCCGAAACGGGTGAACAGATTGCCCAGCAGGCCCACGCGCAGCGATCGCACCTTGAACAGGCCCGGTGCGAACAAGGGCTCCTCCACGCGCAGCGCATGCATCCAGTAGCTGGCCAGGCTGGCCAGGCCGAACACCATCAGAACCACCACCAGCGCCATGCCCAGCCCCATGCCCGAGAGGCCGTCCAGCGCGATGGAAATCGCCACCATGCCGAAGGCCAGCATGGCATAGCCCGTGCCGTCAAAGCGGTGCACGGGCACGGGCGCACTGCGCGGGAACCAGCGCCAGGTGGCCCACAGCCCGATCAGGCCGACGGGTACATTGATCCAGAAGATCCAGTGCCAGCTGGCGTACTCCACCATCCAGCCGCCCAGGGTCGGCCCCAGCAGCGGCCCGACCTGGCCGGGAATGGCGATAAAGCTCATGGCGCGAATGAACTCGCCACGCGGATAGGTTCGCAGCACGGCCAGCCGTCCCACGGGCAGCATCATGGCGCCGCCCACGCCCTGCACCACGCGCGCCGCAATCAGGAACGGCAGACTGGGCGAGAGCGCGCACAATACCGAGCCCAGCACGAACAGGCCGATTGCCCAGCCATAGACGCGCCGTGTGCCAAAGCGGTCGGCCACCCAGCCCGTGGCCGGAATCAGCATGGCCGTGGTCAGCGCATAGGCCACGATGACCGACTGCATCTTCATCGGACTCTCGCCCAGCTCGGTCGCCATGGCCGGCAAGGCCGTGTTGAGGATGGTCGCGTCCAGCGACTGCATGAAAAAGCCTATGGCCACCAGCCACAGCAGTCTTTCTTTATGGGGGGCACTATGGTGTGCGGCGGGCATCTCACCCATGGGCAGCTCCGGAACAAGGCAGCACGGCCATAAAAAAGCCGCTGACAGGCAGCGGCTTAAGCAATATGCGCAGACCAGACCCGAGCGGTCGGCGCGCAGACCATCATCTGAATCAGACCGAGAAGCTGGAGCCGCAACCGCAGGTGGTCGAGGCATTGGGGTTCTTGATCACGAACTGGGCTCCTTGCAGATCTTCCTTGTAGTCGATCTCGGCACCCACCAGATACTGATAGCTCATGGAGTCGATCAGCAGCGAGACACCGTTCTTGGTCATGGTGGTGTCGTCGTCGTTGGTGATCTCGTCGAAGGTGAAACCGTACTGGAAACCGGAGCAGCCACCACCTTGCACAAAAACGCGCAGCTTCAGATCGGGATTGCCTTCTTCGGCAATCAGATCGGCCACCTTCGCAGCAGCGCTGTCGGTGAAGACGATGGGGGAAGGCATTTCGGTGGTCGTGGTTTCAGCAACGGCGCTCATGGCATTACTCCGTAGTTTCTTGATTGCCTGAAATGGTACAGCAAGGGGCTCGGGAATACCGGCCGTATCTCTTTGTCGCCAGTGCAAGTGGGGGCTTTGCGCAAGCGCTGGACAAGGCTGCGGCCGCCCATGAAAAAACCGCCAGGAATTTGCATTCGAGGCGGCTTTTTCTGAAAAGACTCCGAAGAGTCTTTCCTGCAGGCGAAACGGATTAACGCTTCGAGAACTGCTTGGCGCGGCGTGCGGAGTGCAGACCGACCTTCTTACGTTCGACTTCACGAGCGTCGCGAGTCACGAAGCCGGCTTGGCTCAGTGCAGGCTTCAGAGCTGCGTCATAGTCGATCAGGGCACGGGTGATGCCGTGACGGGTTGCACCGGCTTGACCGGATTCGCCGCCGCCATGGACGTTCACTTGAATGTCGAAAGTCTCCAGGTTCTCAGTCAGAACCAGGGGTTGCTTTGCGATCATGATGGAGGTTTCGCGACCGAAGTACTGCTGAATGTCCTTGCCATTCACAGTAATCTTGCCGGAGCCCTTCTTCAGAAACACGCGAGCGACGCTGGACTTGCGACGGCCTGTGCCATTGTTCCAATCACCAATCATCTAGGTCTCCTTAGATTTCCAGAGCCTTAGGCTGCTGTGCGGTATGGGGGTGCTCAGCACCGCCGTAAACCTTCAGCTTCTTGATCATGGCGTAGCCCAGAGGACCCTTGGGCAGCATGCCCTTGACGGCCTTCTCGAGAGCACGGCCAGGGAACTTGGCTTGCAGGTCGCGGAAGTTGGTAGCAGTGATGCCACCGGGGAAACCGGAGTGACGGTAGTACACCTTGTCCAGGTTCTTGGTACCAGTGACCTTGAGCTTGGAGGCGTTGATGATGACGATGTAGTCACCGGTGTCAACGTGAGGTGTGTAAATGGCCTTGTGCTTGCCGCGCAGACGGAGTGCCACTTCGCTGGCGACACGTCCGAGCACCTTATCGGTGGCGTCAATCACAAACCACTCGTGTTGCACCTCAGCGGGCTTTGCGCTGAATGTAGACATGAGTTTTCTCTTTCAAGAGGGTTTGGCGGTCCCTTTTCCGCGGTCGGTGCTTCTTCTTGAAAAAGACAGGTCTTTTAAAGGAAGCCTCTTAGGCGGGGTTACTCGGACCCATTTAAACTTGGCCCAAGCCTTCGCCGCGGGAACCATAAAATCGCTGCGAAGCCCGCCATTATACAAAAACGCCAGAATCTGCGTGTTTTCGTGCAGCAGCCTGTTGTGAAACAGCCCCTAGCGCCTGTTTCTCCCTCTGCACCCAGGCGCCGACAGCCTTTAAAGACCACAGGGTAAAAAGTGCTGTTCCCCTCTTGCCCTGCTGGTTACCATCCATCTCTATGTTCAGTTACCGCCACGCCTTCCATGCAGGCAATCACGCCGATGTGCTCAAGCACACCGTTCTGATTGCCACCGTGCAATACCTCACGCAAAAAGAGGCTGCGCTGACGGTGCTCGACACCCACGGCGGAGCCGGCCTGTACCGCCTGGACGGCGACTACGCCAGCAAGAGCGGCGAGGCCGAAGAAGGCGTGCTGCGTCTGGCTGCCGCCAAGGAGGAAGAGCTGGCCCCGGTGCTGCAGGACTACCTGCAGATGGTGCGCCGCTTCAACCAGGGCAATGCCATCCGCAACTACCCCGGCTCGCCCTTCATCTCCCAGGCGCTGCTGCGCGGTCACGATCGCCTCAAGGCCTTCGAGCTGCACCCCACCGACATGCGCTCGCTGACCGGCAACATGGCCCAGCTGGAAGTGCGGCGCCAGGTCGCCATCCTGCACGAGGACGGCTTTGAAGGTGTGAAGAAATTCCTGCCTCCACCCTCGCGCCGCGCATTGCTGCTCTGCGATCCCAGCTATGAACTGAAGAGCGACTATGGTCGTGTGCTGGACATGGTGGCGGACAGCCTCAAGCGCTTCCCTACCGGCACTTACGCCGTCTGGTACCCCATCATCCCGCGCCCCGAGGCCCATGACCTGCCCAAGCGGCTCAAGACCATGGCCACCAAGGCCGGCAAGAGCTGGCTGCATGCCACGCTCACGGTCAAGAGCAACAAGACCTCGGAGCGCGGCGGCCTGCCCGCCAGCGGCATGTTCCTGATCAATCCGCCGTTCAGTCTCAAGGAGCAGCTCAAGCCCGCCATGCCGCAGCTGGTCAAGCTGCTGGGTCAGGACAGCAATGCTGGATTCACGCTGGAGTCGGGTGGCTGATTGCGTCCGCCAGGGCGCTGAATACCGTTGCTGGTGGCCGGGCACGGCCCATGCCAGGGCGAGCCGCCCTGCTCCTTGCTGGGCCGGCTGGCGCCCGTTGCGCGCTGTGCAGCTCAGCGTTTTCGCCTGGAGGTCTGGCACACCTTGCGCGTGGGCTGATGTGCCGACGCGGCGCGCGTCTTGGCGGCGGCAGCGCCCTGCGCCACGCTGGGGTGACGCTTTCGGCTCGATGCGTTGAGCGTGGCCGGGCACTCGTCCTCATCGGCATCCAGCTGCCACAGTTCCACAGGCTTGATACCCAGGCCCAGCATGCCCAGCTCCTGGGCCGCAGCCTTGCTCAGGTCGATGACACGGCCGGGCGCAAAGGGACCACGGTCATTGATACGCACCACCACGCTCTTGCCGGTGACGGAGCTGCGCACGCACACGCGCGTTCCGAAAGGCAGGGTCTTGTGCGCCGCCGTCAAATCCATGCTGTCAAAGCGCTCGCCGCTGGCGGTCTTGCGCCCATGAAACTGCTCGCCATACCAGGAGGCCAGCCCCGCCTGGTCGCTTTCACGCGGGGGGCTCAGCTCGTACTTGTTGCTGTCTTCGGGCAGGTCTGCCTTGTCGGCATCCGCAGGCTTGTTGGCCTTGACGCCCAGGCCTTTGTCCCGATAGTTGCTGCGCGCATAGGCATCGGGCAGCAGGGGCGCGGAGACACTGGCCGGCGCGCCCTTCTTTCGGGGCTGGCTCTGAACGACGGGGGCCTGTTCCTCGGGCTTCTCTGGCAGCGGAGCACAGCCGGCCATGGTCGCGGTAACGACGGCAAGACCTATCCACTGACAACAACGCAGGCGCCAAAATTTCGGTTGCACGGGCGCAATCTCCTTGAAAGCTCAAGTGAGAGCCGCCCAAGACCGGCCGCCTCGCGGCCGGCAAGCTTTTGGCTTACAGACCCAGACGGTCGCAGATCTCCAGAGTGGCGACGCTCTGGTTCATCGTATAGAAGTGCAGCCCGGGAGCCCCCTGGCTGCGCAACTGCTCGCATAGATGAGTCACGACATCCAGACCGAACGCACGAATGGAAGCGGTGTCATCTCCGAACGCCTGCAGACGCAGACGAATCCAGCGCGGAATCTCGGCACCACATGCATCCGAGAAGCGCATCAGCTGTGTAGAGCTGGTAATCGGCATGATTCCTGGCACGACCGGCACGTCGAGCCCCAGAGCCCTCACCTCATCGACAAAGCGCATGTATGCGTCGGCATTGTAGAAGTATTGCGTGATGGCGGAATCTGCACCAGCGCGCACTTTAGCAACAAATGCGTCCAGATCGCTGCGAGGGGACTTTGCTTGAGGGTGAGTTTCGGGATAGGCGGCAACTTCGATGTGAAACCAGTCGCCGAACTCCTGACGCACGAAAGCCACCAGATCGCTGGCGTACTGGAACTCGCCGCCCAGGCCGTAGCCGCTGGGCAGGTCGCCGCGCAAGGCGACGATGCGCTTGACGCCCATGGCCTTGAGTTCGTTCAGCTCGGCACGCACTTTTTCATGCGTGGCGCCGATGCAGGAAAAGTGCGAGGCCGCGCCCACGCCCTCGTTCTGGATGTCGCGCACCATGGTGAAGGTGCCAGCCTGGGTCGATCCGCCCGCACCATAGGTCACGGAGCAGAACTCGGGCCTGCGCGCATACAGGGCCTGGCGCACGCCCACATGCTTGGCAGCGCCTTCGGGCGTCTTGGTGGGGAAAAACTCGAAGCTGACGGGAAAGCTCATGGCGGTCTGTGTCTCTGAATCCTGGGTCATGGACGGGCACCGAAGGCTCGGTGCCCGCCACGCTTTTGTGCTCAACGCTCGTTGCGCTTTTTGCTCAACGCTCGTTGCGCTTCTTGCTCAACGCTCGTTGCGCTTTTTCTGCTTGCTGCGCGCCGGGCCGGGCTGGCCAAAACTGGCGACCTCAGGGTCTTCATAGAGCTCCTGCTTGGCACGCTGCGCCTTGATCTCGGCACGCGAAGGGCGCTTGGCAGCCGCCTTGACGGCAGGCCTGGCCTGCGCCGCCTCGTCTGCAACGACGGGGGCCGGAGCCTTGACTTCAGCGCCCTGCTGCGCCCAGACAAAGAATTCGTGATTGCCGTCGCCGCCTTCTATCGGCGAGTCCAGCCACTGCTTGACGCTCAGCCCCAGATCGCCGAGGCAGTCGCGAATGCGCTTCTCGACCTCGGCGTACAGTGCCGAGTCACGCACAATGCCGCCCTTGCCGATCTGGCCGGGCTGCAACTCGAACTGGGGCTTGACCAGCATCAGCAACTGGCCGTGGGGCTTGAGCAGCTGCACCACGGCAGGCAGCACCAGGGTCAGCGAGATAAAGGACAGATCGCCAGTCACGAAATCGAAGGCCGGGCTGATGTCGATATTCTCGGTGCCAGGCTTGCGGCGCAGCTCCACCGGAGCCAGACCTTCGGCGCGGGCCTTGGCCTTGGCGGCGCGCTCGGCCTTGAAGCTCTCGACATCCTGCTCCTTGGCATCGTCGCTGTCGTCATAGTCCTCATCGACCTGACCGCCGTTGCGCATCCAGGCATAGGGCGCGATGGGCTGGGTATCGTTGTCCTCTTCTTCCTCGATGACTTCGCACAGCGCCTCGTCGCAGGCCTTTTCGAGCAGCTCGGGCGTCAGCGCGCGGGCGTTGAAGCCCTCGACGCAGACCACGCGTTCGTCGCTCTTCAGGCGCTCGTGCAACTGGCCATGGCCCACGTCGATGCCGATGACCTGGGCCGCACCGGCCTGCAGCAGGCAATCGGTGAAGCCGCCTGTACTCTGGCCCACGTCCAGGCAGCGCAGGCCCTTGACGCTCAGCCCGGTCGCCGCCAGCGCGCCCTCGAGCTTGAGTCCGCCGCGCGAGATGTATTTGGCCTCGGCGGCATCCAGCAGCTGCAGCTCGGCACCGGCAGGAATGTCATCGCCGTTCTTGGCCACCTTCTTCCAGGGCGCCAGCGGCGTCAGCCGCCACTCCACACCCGAGGCAATCAGGCGCTGGGCCTGGGAACGGGTGGCAGCATGACCTGCTTCAACCAGAAAAACATCTGCGCGCATCGCGTCGCTTCCTTTGAAATCAACCGCAGCCAGACGCTGCAGGCAAGAGAATCTTTTTTGTAGCTGCTTGCGCTTATCCTGCTTTATTTTCAGACATGAATTCATCTGAAATCAATGCAGTGCAAGCGTAAAAAGCTATCAAGTATGTGAACACTGCCCCCGATACTGGCGTACACCCAGCAAGGGACCGCGCGCAGGGGCCCGGGCGGCCCCAGCGAGGCCATCGCCCCTCTCCCGACGCACAGCCAGAGAGAGGGAAGTCGCGGGCCGCCTGGGCACAGCCACTCAGGGGGACGCTGGGATCAATAGCGGTACGTTTCAGGCTTGTAAGGGCCTTCCTTCTTCACGCCGATGTAAGCGGCCTGAGCGTCGCTGAGTTCGGTCAGCATGGCACCGACCTTCTTCAGGTGCAGGCGGGCGACCTTTTCGTCCAGGATCTTGGGCAGCACATAGACCTTGCCCACTTCGTAGGCATCGGGGCGGGTGAACAGCTCGATCTGCGCCAGCGTCTGGTTGGCAAACGAGTTGGACATCACAAAGCTGGGGTGGCCGGTGGCGCAGCCCAGGTTCACCAGACGGCCCTTGGCCAGCAGGGTGATCTTCTTGCCGTCGGGGAACTCGATCTGGTCCACCTGGGGCTTGACTTCTTCCCACTTGTACTTTTCGATCGAGGCCACATCGATCTCGTTGTCGAAGTGACCGATGTTGCAGACGATGGCCTGGTCCTTCATGGCGACCATGTGCTCGTGGCGGATGATGTCCTTGTTGCCGGTGGTGGTCACGAAGATATCGGCCTTGTCGGCGGCGTACTCCATGGTCACGACCTTGTAGCCTTCCATGGCGGCCTGCAGGGCATTGATGGGGTCGATCTCGGTCACCCAGACCTGGGCCGACAGCGCGCGCAGCGCCTGGGCGGAGCCCTTGCCCACGTCACCGTAGCCGGCCACGCAAGCCACCTTGCCGGCGATCATCACGTCGGTGGCGCGCTTGATGCCGTCCACCAGCGATTCGCGGCAGCCGTAGAGATTGTCGAACTTGGACTTGGTCACCGAGTCGTTGACGTTGATGGCGCGGAACAGCAGCGTGCCCTTGGCCGACATTTCGTTCAGGCGGTGCACGCCGGTGGTGGTCTCTTCGGTCACACCGATGATCTGGGCCGACTTGCGGCTGTACCAGGTGGGGTCGACAGCCAGTTTGGCCTTGATGGCGGCGAAGACGATGCGCTCTTCTTCCGAGCCGGGGTTGGCCAGCACGGACAGGTCCTTCTCGGCACGCTTGCCCAGGTGCATGAGCATGGTGGCGTCGCCGCCGTCGTCCAGGATCATGTTGGGGCCTTCGCCTTCGGTACCGGCGGCACCGAATTCAAAGATGGCGTGGGTGTAGTTCCAGTAGTCTTCCAGCGACTCGCCCTTGATGGCGTAGACAGGCACGCCGGTTTCGGCGATGGCAGCAGCCGCGTGGTCCTGGGTCGAGAAAATGTTGCACGAAGCCCAGCGCACTTGTGCACCCAGAGCCGTCAGCGTCTCGATCAGCACGGCGGTCTGGATGGTCATGTGCAGCGAGCCGGTGATGCGCGCGCCCTTCAGGGGCTGGGCAGCGGCAAACTCTTCACGCACGGCCATCAGGCCGGGCATTTCGGTTTCGGCAATCCTGATTTCCTTGCGGCCCCATGCAGCCAGGGAAATATCGGTGATGGCCGAATCGGCGGGATTGAAGCGCACGGCAGCGTTCATGGTTTTCTCCAAATCTTGAATGAAAAACCACGTTCTGCAGCAGAGGGGGAATGAACCGGCTCACCGCACAGAAAGCGTGGGCGAGCGTCGTTGCGGGATGAAATCCGAGCCTCACGCCCCGCGCAAACCAGCGCATGGCTGGCTGGGGAACGCTGCAACGCTCCTCGGATGGAAAGCGATTATAAGGGAATCAGCCTTCCAGGCCCACCAGTCGATAACCGACTTGCAACTCGGTGATCAGATGCCGGGGCTGTGCCGGATCGCTCTCTATCTTCTGGCGCAGATTGGCCATGTGCACACGCAGGTAGTGAGGGCGGTCCAGATACTCCGCCCCCCAGACCTGAAGCAGCAGCTGCCGGTGCGTCAGCACCTTGCCATGGCCGGCAATCAGGGTTGCCAGCAGCCGGAACTCTATGGGCGTCAGGTGCACGGCCACGCCGTCACGCCGGACCTCGTGCGCCGCCAGGTCCACCGTCACCGCACCGAAACGCGCACAGCTGCCGGGCTTGTCCGTCGACGACACCTGCTGGCGACGGCGCAGCATCACGCGCAGCCTGGCCAGCAGCTCGGGTACGCCAAAGGGCTTGGTCAGGTAGTCATCGGCCCCGGCGTCCAGCGCAGCCACCTTTTCCTCTTCCTGCTCGCGCGCCGACAGGATCAGAATCGGCAACTGGCTCCAGCCGCGCAGCTCGGCAATCACGGTCTTGCCATCGGCATCGGGCAGACCCAGGTCCAGCACCACGGCGTCGGGCTGGCGGCTGGCGGCCTCGATCAGGCCGCGCCTGGCGGTTTCGGACTCGAACACCTGCCAGCCTTCGTCCTCCAGTGCCAGGCGCACAAAGCGGCGGATGCTGGCGTCGTCTTCAATCAGCAGGATGCGGGGTGCGGCGCTCGTCATGTTCGGATTTGCAAGTGATGCACGGGATTGTCGGCTCATTCGTCCATGGAGGGTTGCTCGGGCACAGGCAGCAATATGCTGAAGACGGTTCCCGGCCCGGGTTCTGCCGCCGCCACCTGCAATCGGCCACCATGCGCCTGCACGATGCGCTGCGCCAGCGCCAGGCCCAGTCCCATGCCAAACACGGCGCTCTCCGCCTGACCCCGGGTGAAGGGTTCGAACAGCTGCTCGGGCGAAAGATGCCCGGGCAGACCCGGTCCTGCATCCTGCACGCTCAGCACGCAGTCGCCGTCCAGCACGCGCGCGGCCACGGTGATCGTCGTGCCCTCGGGCGTGTACTTGATGGCGTTGTCCAGCAGGTTGACCAGCACCCGCTCCATGAGCACGGCATCGAGCTGCAGCAAAGGCAGCCCGGCCGGCAGCGAGGTCTGCAGCGCATGCGCGGCCAGTCTCTCACGCATCTGTGCCAGCGCACTGCCCACCAGCTCGTCCACCGGCAGCCATTCGCGCTTGAGCTGCACGCCTCCCTGCTGCAGGCGCGCCATGGCCAGCAGGTTGTCCACCAGCTGCTGCAGCGCCTGAGCCTGATTGCGAATCTGCAGCAGCATGTGATGGGCCGGCCCCTGCGGGGCATGCGGCAAGGCCGCCTGGGCCGCTCCCAGAATGCCCGTCAGCGGGGTGCGCAGATCGTGCGAGACGGCCGAGAGCAGGGTGTTGCGCATGCGCTCTCCCTCCATGGCGATCAGGGTCTGCTGCGCCACCTCCACAAAATGCACGCGCTCCAGCGCCAGCGCGATCTGGCTGGCACAGGCATCGAGCAGGCGGCGCTCCTCGGGCACCCGCAACTTCTGCGGCGCCCGCAGCTGCAGCACCAGCACGCCGCGCGAGCGCACGGGCGCCATCAACGGCACATACAGCGCCGGCGCTGCCGCCAGGGTATCGGTGCCGTGGCCGGCCATCTGCCCATGCTCCATGCTCCAGCGGCCCACGCTGGTATCGATCGCCCCCTCGCTGCCCTGCGCCAGATGCAGCTGCTCGTCGGCATCGGGCACCAGCAGCCCGGTCTGGGCGTCGAAAACGCCTGACATCGTGGTCAGCGCGATGCGCACGACCTGCTCCTGCGTCAGCGCCCCCGACAGGTCGCGCGCCAGCCTGGCCAGCGCGCCGGCCCGGCGCTCGCGCTCTGCAGCCACACGCGCCTCGTGGCGCAGCCGCGCCGTGAGCTGGCCGCAGACCAGGGCTACGCCCAGCATCAGGCTGAAGGTGAAAAGGTACTGGGTATCGTTGACGCTGAAGGAGTTGCGCGGCGGCACGAAGTAGAAGTCGAACAGCAGCACCGACAGCAGGGCCGCCCATGCTCCGGGGCCGCGCCCCCAGCGCACGGCGGACAGCACCACCACCAGCAGGAACAGCATGACCACATTGGCAGGGTCGAACACCCGCAGCAGCAGCTCCGCCACCGCCGTGGCCGCCAGACAGGCCAGTGTCACGCCTGCATAGCCCTTCCAGGGGACGGGCTGCTCGCGCTCTGCCGGCAGGCGCATGCTGCCCTCATGCTTGCTCTGCTTAACGGACAGCAGCAGCACGTCGAGCCCGGGATCGAGCGCCGCGATCTGCTCGGACAGGCTGGGTGTCCGCCAGCGCAGCCAGCGGCTCACAGCCTGCTGCGCGCGCGCCAGCACCAGATGGCTGGCATTGCGCTCACGCGCGAAGTCCACCAGGGCCTGGGCCACATGGGCTCCGGGAATGGTGGCCGTTTCAGCCCCCAGACGCGCGGCCAGCGCCAGGGTCCTGAGCACGGCTTCCTGGGCAGCCCGGGGACGGTGCTGGCGCTCGGGCGCATCCACATAGACCACCACCCAGTCGGCCTCCAGCCGCCTGGCCAGACGCGCCACCTGGCGCACCAGGGCATCGTCACCGGCGCGACCGCTCACCCCCACCAGCAGGCGCTCGCGCGTCGGCCAGACATCGCCGATGGCACGCTCGCGGCGATAGTCACGCATGTCTTCATCGACCCGGTCTGCCGTGCGGCGCAAGGCCAGCTCGCGCAGCGCCAGCAAATTGCCCTGGCGAAAGAAATTGCGCGAGGCTCGTTCGGCCTGCTCCAGCGGGTAGACCTTGCCTGCCTTCAGGCGCTTGAGCAGCTCCTCGGGCGGGATATCGACCACGATGACTTCGTCGGCGTCGTCAAAGAGATGGTCGGGCACGGTCTCGTGGACCTGTATGCCCACGATGCCGCCCACCACATCGTTGAGGCTTTCCAGATGCTGGACGTTGAGCGTGGTCCACACCTCGATCCCCGCTTCCAGCAGCTCCTGCACATCCTGCCAGCGCTTGGGATGGCGCGATCCGCTCACATTGCTGTGTGCCAGCTCGTCGAGCAGCAGCACTTCCGGGCGGCGCGCCAGTGCGGCATCCAGATCGAACTCGTCCAGTTGCCGGCCCTGGTAGAGCAGCTTGCGCCGCGGCAGCAGCTCCAGGTCATGCAGCTGCTGCTCGGTCTCGGCGCGGCCGTGCGTTTCCACCAGCCCCACCAGCACTCCGCGTCCGGCCTGGCGTTCGCGTTGCGCGGCCGCCAGCATGGCATAGGTCTTGCCCACCCCGGCGTTCGAGCCGAAGTAGATGCGCAGCTTGCCGCGGTGGGCGCGTTGACTGTCGGCCTGCAACTGGGCAAGCAATGCGTCGGGATCGGGGCGCTGGGCGGCGGAGGATGGAGTGGATGAAGGCATCGGACGCTCAGCGTATCACTCAAGCCCGGTCAGAACCCGGCACTCAGGCCCAGCAACCAGCCGCTGCGTGCGAGATCACGCCATTGGCCACGGCTGTTGACAGCGCTGTAGTACCGGGCATCGGCCGAGGTCCCAGCGTACGCAAGCGACGCGGTCCATGGCCCCCAGGCCCTGGAGAGCGAGATGCGCCAGTCGGCATAGGAAACATCGCTGTAGTTGCGCACCCGGGTGTAGCCGGCATGCAGGCCCAGAGTGGCGAGATCGCCCAGCGGATGCTGATAGTTCAGATCCAGATACTGGCTTCCGCGGCTGCTGCCTGCTGGTTGCAGCGCAGTGGCAAACGCCGAGTCGGCGGTACTCGGGCCCAGGCCGAAATAAGGCGTCAGCGCCACAGACCATTTGACGCTCAGACCGCCATGAGTCGCGCCCAGATAGAGCTCGGTGGTGTCAAAGCGTTTGCTGCTGCCATCGCTAGCGCCCAGCCGTGCGCCGGGATAGCGGTACTGCAAAAGCCCGGCATCCAGCAACCAGTCAGGCACGAGCTCGCCGCGCCAGCCACCATAGATATCGTGCTCCAGCCCCTGGCCCCGGCCGTAGCTGTTGGTAGAGACGTTGGACAGCGACGTGCCCACATAAAAGCCCTGGGGCAAGGCCAGCTCCACTGCGCCCTGCACTGCCGCACCTTGCCAGGTCTGCGAGATGCCGCGAAAACGGTAGTCACTGATCAGGCTCAGCGAGCCGGTCAAGGAAGGCTTGCTGTCGGCCTGCACAGCATCTGTGATGTCAGAAGCAGATTGCGCCTTGGTTTCCTCGGCAGCAGAGGAATCTGCACAGTTCAAAGCGATCATCAACATCGCAGAGCTGATGACCCGGGAACGCGATGCGTGAAATGGTTGTTGGGGATGGGAGAGACGCATGATGATGAAGCAAACGGATCAGGCTTGCCGCGCCCGCAGGGAGCGCGGACAAGCCAGAGAGACGAGAGAGCAGGGCCTGGTTATGACTCAGACCAGGCCCAGCACGGTCAGCAGCATGTCGATGAGCTTGATGCCCACGAACGGCACGATCAGCCCGCCCAGACCGTAGATCAGCAGATTGCGGCGCAGCAACAGGGCGGCGCCCACGGCGCGGTACTGCACGCCGCGCAGGGCCAGTGGCACCAGGGCGATGATGATCAGCGCGTTGAAGATCACGGCGCTCAGGATGGCGGAATCCGCGCTGTGCAGCTGCATCACGTTGAGCGAAGCCAGCTGCGGATAGGTACCGACAAAGGCGGCCGGAATGATGGCGAAATACTTGGCCACATCGTTGGCAATGCTGAAGGTGGTCAGGGCGCCGCGCGTCATCAGCATCTGCTTGCCGGTCTCCACCACCTCGATCAGCTTGGTGGGGTTGGAGTCCAGATCGACCATATTGCCCGCCTCCTTGGCCGCCTGCGTGCCGCTGTTCATGGCCACGGCCACGTCGGCCTGGGCCAGGGCCGGCGCATCGTTGGTGCCATCCCCCGTCATGGCCACCAGACGGCCAGCCGCCTGGTGCGAGCGGATCAGCTGCAGCTTGTCCTCGGGTCTGGCCTCTGCCAGGTAATCATCCACCCCGGCCTCGGCGGCAATGGCAGCAGCCGTCAGCGGGTTGTCGCCCGTCACCATCACCGTCTGTATGCCCATGCGGCGCAGCTCGGCAAAGCGCTCGCGCATGCCGGGCTTGACGATGTCCTTGAGCTCGATCACACCCAGTACCCTGGCACCGTCGGCCACCACCAGGGGCGTACTGCCCTTGCGCGAAACACTGTCCACGGCCAGCTGCACCTGTGCCGGGAAGCTGCCTCCCAGCGCCTCGACATGGCGGCGCACGGCATCGGCAGCCCCCTTGCGCAAGCTGCGCAGGCCTTGTGGTCCCGGGATATCCATGCCGCTCATGCGGGTCTGGGCGGTAAAGGGTACCGACTCGCCCGGCTGATCGGCACTGCTGCGATCGGCAAGGCCATGACGCTCCCTGGCCAGCGCCACCACACTGCGGCCTTCAGGGGTTTCGTCGGCCAGCGAGGACAGCTGGGCCGCTTCGGCCAGCTGCGCGGCGCTCGTTCCCGGCGCCGGCAGGAAGTCGCAGGCCTGGCGGTTGCCCAACGTGATAGTGCCTGTCTTGTCCAGCAGCAGCACGTCCACATCGCCGGCAGCCTCCACGGCCCGCCCCGAGGTGGCAATGACATTGGCCTGCATCATGCGGCTCATGCCTGCCACGCCGATGGCCGACAGCAGGCCGCCGATCGTGGTCGGAATCAGGCAGACCAGCAGCGCTATCAGCACGGCGATGCCGACCACCGAGCCCGTGCCGGCCTGTGCCACGGCAAACGCCGAGAACGGCCACAGCGTGACGATGACCAGCAGGAAAACCAGCGTCAGGCCCACCAGCAGAATGGTCAGAGCCAGTTCGTTCGGCGTCTTCTGCCGCTTGGCGGATTCGACCATGGAGATCATTCGATCCAGAAACGACTCGCCAGGGTTGACGGTGACCTCCACCACCAGCCAGTCCGACAACACCCGTGTACCGCCCGTCACGGAAGAAAAGTCGCCTCCGGCCTCGCGGATCACGGGAGCGGATTCGCCGGTGATCGCACTTTCGTCGACCGATGCCACGCCTTCGATCACCGTGCCATCCAGGGCAATCGTGTCGCCGGCCTCCACAAAGATGACCACGCCCTTGCGCAGCTCGCTGGCGCGCATGGGAATCCAGGAACTGCCGAAATGCGGCTGCTGCAGCAGCTTGGCCACGGTGTCACGCTTCATGCCCCGCAGGCTGGCGGCCTGGGCTCGGCTGCGGCCTTCGGCCAATGCCTCGGCGAAGTTGGCAAACAGCACGGTGAACCACAGCCACAGCGCAATCGCCAGAACAAATCCGTTGTTCTCGCTGGCCGGATCCATGAAGTTCTGCCATCCCAGAAGGCTGGTCAGGATCGCGCCCAGGTACACCACGAACATCACTGGATTGCCCCATTGCGTGCGTGGCGAGAGCTTGCGCACCGCATCCCATAGAGCGGACTTCACCAGCGCGGCATCGAGCAGGCTGCGACCGGCCGTCATTTTTCGTGCACTCATGGCTTACTCCTTCGCTGCGCTGTTGTCGGGCTGCATGGCATCCAGCGCCAGGTTGAGCTGCAGCACATTCACACGCGGCTCGCCCAGCAGGCCCAGACTGCGCTGCTGCGTGGCCTGGGCCATCATTTCCTGCAGTCTGGCCTGAGACATCTGGCGCGCCTGGGCCACCCGAGGCAGTTGCAACCGGGCATTGGCCAGGGAGATATGCGGGTCCAGGCCCGATGCCGACGCAGTGACCGCATCCACAGGCACCGCCTGGTCTGCCGCCAGGCCGTTGTCAGCGCGGTACTGCGCGACGCGCTGCGCGACGGCTTCCGACAAGTCCTTGTGCGTTGCCCCCTGGTTGCTGGCACCAGAGAGCCCCGCGTTGTAGGGAGCCGCAACGCTCGCGCCTTCCTGGCTCGGGTCAGGAGCCACAGTGGCGCTGGGACGGCCCTGGAAGTACTGCCGACCGGTGAACTGCTGGCCGATCAGGGCCGAGCCGACGATCCGGCCCTGACGTTCGATCAGACTGCCATTGGCAGCATGGGGAAACAGCGCCTGCGCGACCCCTGTGGTCATCAAGGGGTAGGCGATGCCTGAGACCACCATCACCAGCAGGGCAGCGCGCACGCTGCTGCCCAGCAGACGGGGCCAGGAGGCGTTTTGCGCCTCGGGCTGCGCTTGTGCCGGGTTTGGCAGCACGGAAGCGGAAAGAGTTTGAATCGATGTTTTCATGTTTGCTCCCCGGCCTGCTGCCGCATCACGGCTGCAGGCCATTGGCATCAATGGGAAGAAGGCGTCAGGCGTACAACTGGCCCACCAGCATTTGCAGCTGCTCGATCACGGGCCCCAGGGCCAGCGCCGGCAGGAAGGTGAGACCGCCCACCACCAGCACCACGAACACCAGCAGGCCCATGAACAGCGGCGTGGCCGTGGGGAACGTTCCCGGCCCCGCCGGCACGGTGGCCTTGGCCGCCAGGCTGCCGGCCACGGCCAGCATGGGCAGCAGGGTCATAAAGCGCCCAGCCAGCATGGCCAGGCCCGTGGTCGTGTTGAAGAACGGCGTGTTGGCATTCAACCCGGCGAAAGCCGAGCCGTTGTTGGCCGTGGCCGAGGCATAGGCGTAGAGGATTTCCGAGAAGCCGTGCGGGCCGCGGTTGCCGAGGCTGGCGGCGGCATCCGGCCAGAGCACGGCCAGCGCCGTGAAACCCAGAACACAGGCTGGCGGCACCAGCACTGCAAGCATGACCAGCTTGATCTCGCGCACCTCGATCTTCTTGCCCAGGAATTCAGGCGTGCGGCCGATCATCATGCCGGCCAGAAACACCGTCAGGATGGCGTACTGGATCAGGTTGATGAGCCCGACGCCATCGCCACCGAACACACAGTTGAGCATCATCTGCGCCAGCGGCGTGATGGAGCCCAGCGGCGTCAGCGAGTCGTGCATGGCATTGACCGACCCCGTGGTGGCGGCGGTGGTGGTGGTCACGAACAAGGCCGTATCGGCAATGCCGAAGCGCAGCTCCTTGCCCTCCATGTTGCCGCCGCTCTGGGTCAGGCTGTACTGCTGATCGGCCCCGGCGCGCGCCAGCAGCTGGCTGCCGTTCTGCTCAGCCACGAACACCAGGCTCAGAAAGCCGATGAACATCACCATGCAGGCCGCAAACAGCACCCAGCCCTGCTTGCGGCGCAGCAGCATGGAGCCAAAGGCATAGGTCATGCCAGCAGGCAACAGCAGCATCGAGAGGATGTGCAGCAGATTGGTCAGCGGCGTCGGGTTCTCGAACGGATGGGCGGCATTCATGCTGAAGAAGCCGCCGCCATTGGTGCCCAGGTGCTTGATACTCTCCAGACTCGCCACCGGCCCCATCAGCAACTGCTGCCTCGCGCCTTCGAGCGTCGTGGCCACGGCCTCGGTGTGCAGGGTCTGTGGAATGCCCTGCCAGACATAGACCAGGGCCAGGATGAATGACAGCGGCAGCAGCACGCGCCAGAACACGCGCACAAAGTCCACCCAGAAGTTGCCGACATCCTGGGCACTGGAGCGGGCCAGACCCCGCACAAAGCCTGCACCTGCCGCGACACCCGTGGTCGCTCCGGCAAACATCAGAAAGGTGATGACCACCATCTGCGTCGCATTGCTCAGGCTGTTCTCGCCGGCGTAAGCCTGCCAGTTGGTATTGGTGATGAAGGAGACTGCGGTGTTGAAAGCCAGATCGGGCGTCTGTGCCGCAATCTCCAGCGGGTTCAGCGGCAGACTGCCTTGGAGTCGCAGCAGCAGATAGCCCAGCAGCAGCATCACGGCATTGCTCAGCACCAGGGCTGCGGCATAGCGTTGCCAGCCCATGCGCTCCTGAGGATTCACGCCCAGAAGTCGATAGCTCAGGCGCTCCAGCCAGCCATGGTGTTCGCCGGTAAAGCAGCGCGCCAGCCACTGGCCCGTGGGAATGGTCAGCAAGGTCGCCACCGTCAGCACGGCGGCAAATTCCATCCAGGGTAGCCACATGATCCACCCCCTTCAAAGACGCGCCACGGCGCGCACAAAGCCCAGCAGTCCGACAAAGCAGACCACCGTCAGGCTCACAAAAATCAGGTCTTGAAGCACTTGCATGGCGGCCCCTTCAGAATTTCTCGGGGCGCAGCAGCGCGTAGCCCAAATAGGCAAACAGCCCCAGCGCCGTCAAGGCGGCCAGGGCTTCGATCCAGGTGATGCTCATTTCATTCCTCCCGCAAGCCGTTCACGCGGCTTGATTGCGATGGAGGAACTGTAGAAATTCGCCCGTCAAGAGCGGGTAGAGATTGGGCTTGCCGGTATCAAGACGGCATCAAGACGCGGCCCGGCTCGCGGCTGCGACCTTGGCCAGCCGCTGCACGCGCAGGGCCAGCGCAACGACCAACGCCAGCACGGCCAGGGCCACGGAGCCCACGCCCGTCCAGCCCCAGCGCGACCAGAACCAGCCCGCCCCGGCCCCCAGCACGCTGGAGCCCATGTAGTAGCCCCAGAGGTATAGCGACGATGCATGGCCTTTGGACTGCGTGGCCAGCCGCCCCACCCAGCCGCTGGCCACCGAATGCGCGACAAAGAAGCCGGCCGTCAGCAGGACCATGCCGGTCACGATGGCGGCCAGCGGCTGCAACAGGGTCAGAACCACGCCCAAGGCCATCAGCAAAGTGCCCGCGACCAGCACCGGCCCGCGACCCAGCCTGTCGGCCAGCGCCCCGGCCATCGGCGACGCCGCCGTGCCCAGCAGATAGGCGTAGAAGATATGGCTGATCTGCAGCTGGCTCAGCTGATAGGGCGAGGCACCGAGCAGAAAGCCGGCATAGTTGTAGATACTGACAAACACGCCCATCAGGCCGAAGGCGATCAGGAACAGCAGCGGCAAGCCCGGGTGGCGCAGATGACGGCCCCAGGCCTGCAGGTGGTATCTGGCGCCCAGCCCGGTCTTCCTGACGAAGTTGCGCGAATGGGGCAGCAACCAGACAAAACCCAGGGCGGCCAGCAGGTCGAGCACCGAAAGCACCGCCATGGCGTGGCGCCAGCCCCAGAACTCGGTCATGGCGCTCATGCCGACCCGGCCCAGCATGCCGCCCAGCGCCGTGCCGCCCACATACAGGCCCATGGCAAAGCCCAGGCCGGGCGGATCGATCTCCTCGGACAGATAGGCCATGGCCACGGCGGGCACGCCGCCCAGGAGCAAGCCTTCCAGCGCGCGCGCGGCCAGCAGCGCATGCCATTGCGGCATGAATGAAGCCAGCAGATTGCACAGCGCCGCCAGAGCCATGGAGATGAACATCAGCTTGCGCCGCCCCAGCCCCTCGGACAAGGCCCCCGCCAGCACGATGGATCCGGCCAGGCAGGCCGTGGACACCGACAGCGCCAGCGCGCTCTGGGCCGGACTGACGGCAAAGCTGTGGACCAGCTGCGGCAGCAGCGGCTGCACGCAGTACAGCAGGGAGAAGGTGGCAAACCCCGCCAGGAACAACGCCACGCTGACCCGCCAGTACTCGGGCGTGCCGCGCTGGATCCATACCGGAGCAGCAGTGGCAGGAGACTGGTTGGGTAAGGAGGTATTCACCTCCTGCGGGGCGCTGTTCATGAGGGAAAGATGAGGACCGGAAACAAGGCCTCTATTGTGCTGTGCATCTGCCAGTTGCCGGAGCCAGCGGCCTTGGGCAAGGGCGTCGACCGGCCCGCATTTCCGCGGCAGCTCCAAGAATTGGCCCTGCCGTTAAAATAAGCGCCCTCAAGACTTATTCACAGGTCTGCCCTGCATGGGTGCGGGCCTGGTGCGGCAAACGGAACGCTGCACCTTTTGTTGTCACAGCCGGCCTTCTCCGGCTGTATTTACAGCTCTCAATACTGTGTCATACGCCCCAGAAACCCGGCGCCGTCGTACGTTCGCCATCATCTCCCACCCGGACGCGGGTAAGACCACGCTGACCGAAAAGCTGCTGCTGTTCTCGGGCGCGATCCAGATTGCCGGCGCCGTCAAGGGCCGCAAGGCCTCGCGCCACGCCACCTCCGACTGGATGGAAATCGAAAAGCAACGCGGCATCTCGGTGGCCTCGTCGGTGATGCAGATGAGCTACCGCGACCATGTGATCAACCTGCTCGACACCCCCGGCCACAAGGACTTCTCGGAAGACACCTACCGCGTGCTGACGGCCGTGGACTCGGCGCTGATGGTGATCGACGCGGCCAACGGCGTGGAGTCGCAGACCCGCCGCCTGATCGAGGTCTGCCGCCAGCGCAACACACCCATCATCTCCTTCGTCAACAAGTTCGACCGGGAAGTGCGCGACCCGCTGGACATCATGGACGAGGTCGAGCGCGAACTGGGCATGCCCTGCTGCCCCATCACCTGGCCCGTGGGCCAGGGCAAGAGCTTCGGTGGCATCATCAATCTTCAGACGCAGAGCATGACGGTGTTTGCCGCCGGCAGCGAGAAGCGCCCCGAAGACTTCGAGGTCATCCCGCTGACGGAAGTCGACAGGCTGCGGGCCCGCTTCGGCCAGGCCTACGACGATGCCATCGAGAGCATGGAACTGGCCCAGGGCGCCTCGGCCGAATGGGACCACCAGGCGTTTCTGGAAGGCAAGCTGACCCCCGTGTTCTTCGGCTCCGGCGTGAACAACTTCGGTGTCATGGAGGTGTTGAACGCCGTGGTCGACATGTCGCCCCCGCCCGGTCCGCGCATCGCCTTCACCGAGGTCAACCGGCAGCGCGAAGAGGTCACCATCCACCCCGAAGACAAGACCTTCGCGGGCGTGGTGTTCAAGGTGCAGGCGAACATGGATGCGAATCACCGCGACCGCATTGCCTTTGTGCGCGTGGCCAGCGGCAAGTACACACCCGGCATGAAGATGAAGGTGCAGCGCACCGGCAAGGAATTGCGTCCGACGTCCGTGGTGACCTTCATGTCGCAGCGCCGCGAGGCCGTCGACGAGGCCTATGCGGGCGACATCATCGGTTTCACGATCCACGGTGGCGTGCAGCTGGGCGACTCCATCACCGACGGCCCCAATCTGCAGTTCACCGGACTGCCCTTCTTCGCGCCGGAAATGTTCATGACCGTGGTGCTGAAGAACCCGCTGCGCACCAAGCAGCTGCAGCAAGGCCTGATGCAGCTGGGCGAGGAAGGCGCGATCCAGGTCTTCAAGCCCGATGTCGGCGGCAATATGCTGCTGGGCGCCGTGGGCCAGCTGCAGTTCGAAGTGGTGCAGCACCGCCTGAAGACCGAGTACGACTGCGATGTCCGCCTGGAAGGCTGCCAGTACACCGGGGCACGCTGGATCACGGCCGACTCGCCCGCCGAGCTGCGCGAATTCGAGAACGCCTACCCCATGCGCCTGGCGCATGATGCGGCCGATACCCTGGCCTATCTGTGCACCAGCCCCTATGACGTGCGCCTGGCGCAGGAGCGCTTCCCCAAGATTCATTTCCACCCGCTGCGCGAGCATGCGGGCCTGGCACTGGGCTCAGCGAACTGAGCGTGATCACCCCCTGGGGCGCTTCGCGCCTTCCCCCTCTCTGGCTTCGCCGGAGGGGGACGACATCCTCGCTGCGAGGCGGCTCTTGCTCGATGTCTCTGAGTTGGACCGCGCTAGCTTCAGGCGAGGATCAACATCGAGAGAGTTTGTTGTGAGCCAAGAATTTCTGCGCCCTTTGTCTGAACTGCAGACACCTGCCAAGCTGCTGGGCGTGCTGACCGATATCGACGACACGCTGACCACCGACGGCGTGGTGCCCGAGCATGTGGTGGCCGCGATTGCGCGCCTCAAGGATGCGGGCCTGAAAGTGGTGCCCATCACCGGCCGTCCCGTGGGCTGGAGCGTACCGTTTGCATCGGCCTGGCCCGTGGACGCCATCGTGGCCGAGAACGGTGCCGTGGCCCTGCGCCGCAATGCCCAGGGGAGCCTGGACAAGCTCTACCAGCAATCTGCCGACGAGCGTGCCCGCAACTTTGCCCGCATGCAGCAGGTGCTCGAGCAGATCGAGGCCGCCGTGCCCGGCGCCAAACGCGCCACGGACTCGGCCGGCCGCGAATGCGATATCGCCGTGGACCACAGCGAATTCACGAACATGCCCCAGGCACAGATCGATGAATGCGTGGCCATCATGAAGGCGGCCGGCATGAATGCCACCGTCAGCTCCATCCACATCAACGGCTGGTTCGGCGAGCACAACAAGCTCGAAGGTGCGCGCTGGATCACGCGCGAGCTGTTCGACATCGATCTGGACGCCACGCTGGCGCGCTGGGTGTATATCGGTGACTCGACCAACGACCAGCAGATGTTCGAGCACATGCCCCACAGCGTGGGCGTGGCCAATATTGCGCGCTTCGTGCCCCAGCTCAGGCATCTGCCGCGCTATGTGACCACGGCCGAGCGCGGCGATGGCTTCGTGCAGCTTGCCGATCAGCTGCTGGCTCCGCAAAAACAGTAGCTGCAACTGCTTTTTGCTTAACGATTTCAACATCAAAACAATCTGAAATCGTTTGAAAACAAGCGCAAGCAGCTCTCATTTTCAAAGGCCTCTGTGCTTGCCGGCACGGAGGCCTTTTTTGACGTCCATCCATCGCCAAACACGATGCATCCACCCGTACAAGACGACCCCCGGATGCGTAAAAACCCACGGTTGGCACTCACTACAATTTTTGATTCATTTCAAAACATTTCTGAGAGACCCACACCATGCGCATGATTCGCCGCACCTTTGTCGCCACGGCCGTGGCAGCAACAGCCGCCCTGACCGCAGGCACTGCATTTGCCCAGGGCAAGGAAGTCAAGATCGGCTATGCGCTGGCCGTCAACTCCCATTACGGCGCTGCTGCCAACGCCTGGGCCGAAGGCGTGGAAAAAGGCACCAACGGGGCCTACAAGTTCAAGCAGTTCCCCGCCTCCGCCCTGGGTGGCGAGCGTGAGCTGATCGAAGGCCTGCAGCTGGGCACCGTGGAAGCCGCCATCGTTTCCACCGGCGCCCTGAGCAACTTCGTGCCCGATGTGGGCGTGGTGGACATCCCCTTCCTGTTCCGCGACACCCAGCACGCACGTGCCGTGATGGACGGTGCCTTCGGCCAGGACCTGCTGGCCAAGTTCCAGAAGCGCGGCCTGATCGCGCTGGCCTGGGGCGAGCAGGGCTTTCGCCACCTGAGCAACAACAAGCATGCGGTCAATGGCGTGGCCGATCTCAAGGGCCTGAAGATCCGCGTGACCGAGAACCCCGTGCACATCACGGCCTTCCGCACCCTGGGTGCATCGCCCACTCCCATGTCCTGGCCCGAAGTCATCGGTGCGTTGCAGCAAGGCACGATCGACGGCCAGGAGAACCCCATTTCCGTGCTGGTGTCCGCCAAGCTGTGGCAGGTACAGAAGCACCTGACCCTGACCTCCCACGTCTACGCCCCCATGGCCTTGATCGTGTCGCCCTCGTTCTGGGGATCGCTGAACGCCGCCCAGAAGACCGCGTTCACCGAAGCCGCCAAGAAGGGGGCGCTGGCCTCGCGCGCCTTTGTGGACAACGTGGAGAAGAAGGGCGTTGAAGAAGCCAAGGCCAACGGCATGAAGGTCGTGGAGAAGGTTGACCAGGCCGCTTTCCGCACCGCGCTGGAGCCCGCGTACAAGGAATACGCCAAGAAGTTCGGCCAGAAGACGCTGGACTCCATCATCGCCGTCAAGTAAGCACTGGCCACGGGCTTGCCTCCACGAAGGCGTGGCCCGTATATTCTTCCTCCTCCCGGGCAAGGCCTATCCTTGCCCGGCTGCGGTCAGCACGAATGGACTTGCGCCAATTCCCGCTGATGATGACGCAGCCTTCAACTCCGTGACGCAGCCGGCGCACGCGGCCATTTTCGCTGCGGCCTCTGCTCACCCCCACTCCTATGCTTGATCGTATCGAACGCATTCTCGTGGCCGGCAATCGCTGGCTGCTGATCTTGCTGCTGCTGGCCATGGCCTGCATCGTTTTTGCCAACGTGGTGCTGCGCTACACCACGGGCGACTCCATCGTCTGGGCCGAAGAAGTCGCCCGCCACATGATGATCTGGGTCACTTTTCTGGGCTCCGGCCTGGTGCTGCGCTTTGGCGGCCATGTGGCCATCGACAATCTGCACCGCAGCGTGAGCACCCGCAAGGCGCAGGCCATGCGTGGTTTTGTCGTGCTGGTCCTGGCAGTTTTCTTTGCCGTCATGACCGTGACCTCGTCGCAGTATGTGTACGCCACGCGCTTTCAGACCACGGCGGCCACGGACATCCCGATCTCCTATATCTATGGCGCCATGCCTGTGGGCTTTGTGCTGATGCTGATCCATCTGCTGTTCATCGCACGCGGCTACATCACCGCAGGCAGCTTCGCAGAGTCGGATGAAATGGATGCGGATGCCGCAGCGTCTATATGAAACACCCCCTGAGTCGCTGCGCGCCTTCCCCCTCTCTCGCTTCGCGGGAGGGGGACGACAGCCTCGCTGGGGCAGCCCCCGCTGCGGGGCGGCGCGGCCGGCATAGGCCCTTGCTCGCTGTCCCTGGCTTGGTTCAGGCCAGTTTTATGCATTGCGCCACGAATCACTGATTGACTGAAACATCATGGGTATCACTTTATTTGTTGCCATCATCGCCCTGCTCGCGCTGGGCTTTCCGGTGGCGTTTGCGCTGGCCATCTCGGCCGCCCTGGCGGTCTTTGTGGGCGGACGTTATCCGCAGCTGATCGTCTTCAAGGAAATGTTCACGGGCATCGACAGCTTTCCGCTGATGGCCGTGCCCTTCTTCATCCTGGCCGCAGAGCTGATGTCGGGCGGTGCGCTGACTGCCGTGCTGCTGCGCTTTGCCGCCCAGTTCGTCGGCCATCTGCGCGGCGGCCTGGGCTATGCCAATGTGCTGTCGCTGACCCTGTTCTCGGGTATCTCGGGCTCGGCCCTGGCCGATGCGGCCGGCCCCGGCTCCATGATGGTCAAGATGATGGACAAGGCGGGCTACAGCCGCCCCTATGCGGCCGCGCTGACGGCCAGCACCGCCATCGTCGGCCCCATCATTCCGCCATCGGTCAGCATGATCATCTATGCGCTGCAGGATGAGAACGTGTCGGTGGGCGGCCTGTTCATGGCCGGCTTCATCCCCGGCATCCTGATCGCGCTGGCCATGGCGGCCGTGAACTGGTGGGTCTGCAAACAGCGCAATTACCGCAGCACCGAGCCACGCCCCTCGGCCCGCGAGATGTGGAGCACCAGCTTCAAGGCCATCCCCGCGCTGATGCTCATCGTCCTCATCGTGGTCGGCATCCGTTTCGGCATCTTCACGCCCACGGAAGCGTCGGTGGTGGCCGTGTTCTATGCACTGGTCTGTGGCAAATGGGTTTACCGCACGCTCAAGTGGTCCGCCCTGCCCGGCATCCTCGCGCGCTCGGCCATGCTCACGGCCTCGGTGCTGCTGGTGATGGCCACCTCGGCCGCGTTTGCCTGGGTGCTCACGGTGGAAGGCATTCCGCAGTATCTGTCGGAGCTGATCGTGAGCTGGGAACTCTCGCCCGTGATGTTCCTGATTGCCGTGAACATTCTGCTGCTGGTCTTCGGCATCTTCATGGAGCCGCTGCCCGGCGTGATGATTCTGGTGCCCATTCTCGCGCCCATCGCCTTCAGCCTGGGCATCGATCCCACGCACTTCGCCATGGTGGTGATCGTCAACCTCACGCTGGGCATGATCACACCGCCGGTCGGCGGCCTGCTGTTCGTGACCGCCGTGTCCACGCGCGTATCCATCACCGATCTGACGCGCGAGATGCCGCTGTTCCTGCTGGCCCACTTCGTCGTGCTGTGCCTGCTGACCTTCGTCCCTGCGTTGTCCACCTGGCTGCCGCATACTTTGGGCTTCCAGTAAGCACCGCGCCCACCCGCCAAGGCTGCCTCCGGCAGCCTTTTTTTCGGGCGTTCGCACTCCTGATGTCCGGCCTTTTCAGCGCCCGCCGCCGATGCCGGCAGCAGCGTGCCAGGCCACGGCGCCCGCATAGCCCGCCGCCGGCTGCAGCGGTGCGCAGTCCATCCCCGCCAGCCGCCGCTGCAGCGCACCGCTCCATTCCTCCAGGCCCAGGCCCGCGCACTTGAGCCGGGCCTCGTGCTGCGTCCAGGCATGCGCGAACGCGACAAAAAACAAGGTATCCGGCACGGTATCCCGCAACGCCCGGGCGACTTCCGGCTCCAGGTACAGCCGGGCCACATCCTCCAGCTCGCAGCGCGGCACTGCGGGGTCCACCGCCTGGATATCGACTCCTACCGCTCCCGAGCCATGCCAGGCCAGCAGCGCCAGGCCTGGCGCATGGCTGATGGAGCAGTGCGGCGCTGTCAGCGGATTGCCGCGCAGGCGCAGGCGCGGCGCCTGGTTGCGCAGGTTGCTGATCTCCAGCTCGGCGTCGGTGCAGCCCCACTCCGGGGCCAGACAGGCACGCAGCGCCGCACGAGCCTGGCTGCGTGCCCTGTCTCGGTCGGTGACGTCCAGCCCCTGCACCAAGCGCAACTGCGGTGCACCGGCTCGATGCCCGCCCGCCAGAAGGCAGGGCAGGATACGCATCAGGCAGCCCCCGTGCGGCGCTTCGCCGGTGCGGCCGGCGCCCCCTCCCAGCGGGTGCGCGCGGGCAAGGTCTCGCCCTTCATCACCAGGGTCAGCGGACCAAGCTGCACATCATCGCCCACGCTGGCGCTGTAGAGCACCGTGCAGCGCGCCCCCATGGTCACGCGACTGCCGATGGACACATGGTCTATCTTCATCACCCGGTCCTCGAACAGGTGGGTCTGAGGGCAGCACAACGCGTTGAGTTCGCTGTGAGCGCCGATCGTCACGCAGTCATGCTCCGTGATATCGGTGGTATCCAGGTAGACGCTCGATGCAATCTTGCTGCCCATCAGGTTCATGGCCAGGGGCAGCCAGGGCGTGCCGCGCAGATAGCGCAGGAAGTTGGGCACGGCCAGGCCTTCGTACATATTGGTCGCTGCCTCGGAGAGCCAGACAAAAGGTGTCCACATGGGCACGGCCGTCTTGCCGTAGCGTCTGATCGCCAGCCATTTGAACAGCGCGATCAGAAAGAAAGCCATGATCCCGAAGGCCACTCCCGAAATGGCCAGATCCAGCACCACGGCCCCCCAGCGCTCTTCCGATGCCAGAGGCATCGCATCCAACACGATGGCATATCCCACGGCAATCACCAGAGCATGTGGAACGGCAATCCGAACAGCCTCCACGAATCCTCGTGCGACCCGCCGCCAAGGCGAAGGGGCGAACGTCAGGTGCTCGGGATAGCCCTTTGCCACCTCGCGCGCCGGCAGATTGATCGCGGGAGCCCCCAGCCAGGTATCGCCGCTTTCCATGTCCACATTGCGCGGCACGGCTGTCATCACGCCGATAAGCACATTCTCGGGGATGGTCGAGCCATCGGGCACATAGGCACCGTTGCCGATGAAGCTGCGGCGCGACACCACCGTGGGCTTGACCGTCATCCAGCCACCGTCAATGAGCTCGTCGCCGAGCATCACTGCATCGGCCACAAAGCACTCATCACCCAGGGTCAGCATATCGGGCACCACGCCCAGTGCCGTGGACAGCTCGGTCTGCCTGCCGACCTTGGCGCCCAGCAGGCGGTACCAGGTGGAGGAGTAGACCGTGGCGTAGATGCCGTGCAACGTGGACAGGCTCGCCTCCTGGATCTGGTTGACCAGCCATTTGCCCAGGTAGCGCCGGCTGTGGACCGACCAGGTGCCTGCCCGCGTGCGCGGAAGGAACAGATAGCGCACCAATGCCGCCGCCAACACCGTACAGGCCACCAGCACCACGCTGGATGGCAGGGCCAGCACAAAGAACTTGAGAAGGCGCAGCAGGAAGGCGCCGCCCGCATCGACGACACCCTGCTCCAGCAACGGCCGCACCGAGATCGCCTCGACGTCGAGAACGTCGATGAGCATGAAGGTCGGGAACACGGGCATGAAGAACAGCATGGCCACCAGCAGGCCGCCCGCGAGAAAGACCAGCATTTCCAAGACCTGATGCAGCCGGCCCGCAGTCTGACGCGGCGGCAGGCTGGCAGGATCGAACTCTCCCACTGCCCGCGCCGGCGAGCCTGCCCAGATGCTGCGCGCGGGCTGGACCATGCCGTCGGCCAGCGCCGACTGCCCCTCGAGGTGGGCCCAGTCTTCGAGACAGGTATTGCCTTCCACGACCACATACGAGCCGATGCACACCTCGTTGCCGATGGAGATACGGCCCAGCACCAGCTCGCCGCCTTCGACGCGCGCGTTCTCCATGCTCACGGCATTGCCCACGCTCACGCCGTCGCCGATGGCCAGCAGGTCGGGCACACGCACCGTCATCGAGCCGAGATTGGTCTCCCGCCCCACTTTCGCGCCCAGCGCACGCAGCCACAGCGGGTGCAGCGAGGAGCCTGTGATCATCGCGATAGGCACGGCCTCCACGAGCCGGTCGGCTAACCACCAGCGGAAATAGGTCCATCCCCACAGCGGGTAGCGTCCCGGCTTGAGGCGCCCCGCGACCAGCCATTTGCCGGCCCAGGCAATCACGAATTCGGCCAGGGTGGCGATCGCGAAGGCCAGCACCGACATGGCCACGGCAAACCATACCGAGTCGTTCTCGTCGCCGGTAAAGAAGTGGTAGGTGAAGAAAGGCGCCAGCCACTGCGCCATCTTGATCAGCACCAGCATAGGAATCGCCACCGCCTGGGCCACGCCGCAGCGCCAGCGCCGCCACGCGGAATGGATGCGGAAGGGCCGCTGCGGAACACCGGCTGCAGCCTCATCGTCGGCCAGCATGGTGGCCTGCAGCGCATCGGCGATCCGGCCGATGTGACGCTGCTGGTAGATGGTGCTCACGGTAACCCGGGCAAAGCGCGCATCGGCGCGCAGCAGCGAGGTCAGCCGCGCCGCAAACAGCGAATGCCCGCCCAGGTCGCTGAAGAAATCCAGCCCGCGGCGCAGGGGCTGCCCCGGGAATAGCTGTGCCAGGGCAGCGAACAGCACTTCCTCGGCCGGAGTTTCGGGCCGGTCGGAGCCGGAAGCATCCATCGCGGCGGACAGCGGCCGGACCTTGAGTGCCTTGCGGTCTATCTTGCCCGAGGTCAGGCGCGGCATCTCGGCCAGTGCCTCGAATCGCGCGGGCACCATATAGGGAGGCAGGTGCCCGGCCAGGGCATTGCGCAGTGCGGAATGCATCGGCAGCGCATCTGCATCGGCGGGCACATAGAAGGCAACCAGCTGGTCCATGCCCTCGTCCTGGCGCAGCAGAACGGCCGTGGTTCCGACGCCCGGCTGCTGCGCCAGCACGGCCTCGATCTCGCCCAGCTCGACACGAAAACCGCGGATCTTCACCTGATCGTCGGCCCGGCCCAGGCAGTGGATCTGGCCGTGCTCGTCAATACGTGCCAGATCCCCCGTGCGGTACAGCCTCGTATCGTGCGGGCCCTGGGCCCAGGGATTGGCAAGGAATTTCTCGGCCGTCAGATCGGGACGACCCAGATAGCCCGCCGCCACCCCGGGTCCGGTGATGCACAGCTCGCCGACCTCGCCCTGTGGCAGGCCGACCAGAGCGGGTGCGGTGCCGGCCGCAAAGCTGTCGGCCTCGATCACCTGCACCACCACCAGGCCGTAGTTCGGCAGGGGTGTTCCGATGGTCACGGGCTCGCCGGCCTTCAGCTCGGCCAGGCTTGCCGACACCGTGGCCTCGGTCGGCCCATAGGTGTTGAACATCCGGCGCTGGCCACCGTCCTCCCGGCGGGCCCAGCGCGCCACCAGCGCTTCGGGGCACATCTCGCCGCCAAGATTGATGAGGCGCAGATTCGGCACGTCCTGTGCGAACAGCGCCAGCAAGGTGGGCACGGCATGCAGCACCGTCACCTGCTGCTCCATCAGCGCGCGCGGAAGGGCCTCGGGGTCGCCGGCGATCTCGCGCGGCGCCAGCCACAGCGTTGCGCCCACGAGGTAGCTGATCCAGATCTCCTCAAACGACATGTCGAAAGCCACCGAGAAGCCCTGGTAGACCTTGTCACCGCGGTGCACGCCCAGCCGCGCATTCTCGCTGCGCAGAAAGTGGCAGATGCTGCCCTGGGTGATGGCGATGCCCTTGGGCTTGCCCGTGGAGCCACTGGTATAGATCACATAGGCCGGGTGGCTCGGCAGCGCGCCCTCGCGCCGGCGCAGCACCGCGCCTGCCGGCAGCGGCTCCAGCAGTGCGTTGTCGCTGAAGACCTGTGCTGAAATTCCTGCCTGGGACTGCACCCGCTGGGCCAGCCGCTCGGCAATCAAGATCGCCTTGGCATTCGCATCGTCGAGACAGGTGGCGATGCGTTCGGTGGGCGTTTCGGCATCGAAGGGCAGCCAGGCAGCGCCGGTCTTGGCGATCGCCAGCTGCAGCGTGAGCAGTTCCATGCCGCGTGGCAGCCACAGGCCCACCATGTCTCCAGGGCGTATGCCGGCCTCGATCAGCCGGTGCGCGGCACGGCTGGCATTGGCGTCCAGCTCCGCATAGCTGCACTGGCGCATGCCCTCGCCCTGCCCCTCGATCAACGCGATCTGTTCCGGGTAGGCTGCGGCAGTCGCCTCGAAGATATCGGCCAGCACCTCGCGGCGCAGCAGGTCAGGCCGCTCGGGCCCGCGTAAAACAACAGTGTCAGACATAGATCAGCGGCTTACCCGGAGCAACCATGCTTCCGAACCTGGTGGCACCGCTCTTTTCAGTCCGTCATTATTGAGCGGAGCACCCGTTTTGGGGCTGGCGCTACCGACCTCGCACCCCTGCGTTGCACAATGCTTACATTGATGGAGGACCGCGCTGCGCTTCGTCGGCGGCGATCTGCCATGGCGCAAGCCAGGGGATCATCGGGGGCACCGCAAACGCAAGCGCCGCCCCGGTGCCACGGGCCGGTTCACGGCACATGCCACCGGACGCAGCTTCCGTGCGGAAGATAACCGTGCCTGAGGGGGCCTGTCCCTGGGCGAGATCGTCGAGCGCATGGCGCCATGCCCTACACCCAGCTCAGCCCGCGTCCAGCGGAGCGCGCGCCGTGCGTTCGATGCTGGCACTAGAACAGAAGCCTGCCCATGCGCTGTGCAGCGGCCTGCAAATGCGGCAAGCCCCTGAGCGCCTGCTCCAGCGACATCCGTGCCTGCGGCGCGTGCACCGCCAGCGCTGCACGGTTTTTTCGATCAGAAATCGCTGCCGCTGCCCCATGAACACCATGAGCCTGCATTTGCAGAAGCGGTGCGTGTGATGCGTGATGATGGCGAGGTGTGTTTTGGAAGGACGCGCTGCATGTGCCGTATCGGCACGCCTTTGCGTGAGCGCTACAAGCGACGTTCACTCACTTCCACGCGAGCGCCCAGACCCTCGAAATGCTGCACCAGGCGGTCCTTTTGCAAGGCGCTGACGCTATCGTCGAGCAGCGTCAGCGGCAGCCGTGTCTTGAGTTTCAGCAGCTCCTGTGCAGACAGCGTCGTGAAGATTTTCCTGAGCGCCAGCATGACCCTGGCCGGGTCGGGCCCCAGCTCCAGCAGGCGCACGGTGTAGAAGATGGTGGAAGAGCGCGTTTCACGCGGCACAAGTGGCGCTCTGGCGGCCTTGGCCTGCACATGCGCCATCAACTCCTCGAGCGAGGCAAACAACGGCCTGGCCGCGCGGTGAGGCTCGTCATGCCACTTCCACAGCACAGGCACTTCGGGCCGGCTCATGTCACCGATCAGCGGGTCGCCATCCAGGCCATGGGTCAGCACCAGCCAGTGCGGGCTCCAGCCATCCGCCACCGCACCATCGATCCAGCGCAGATCACCGGGCGTGCTGGCCTTGAGGTCCAGGCCGAAGCGGTACTCACCAGTCTGAGACCACAGCCCTGCCGCATCGGTGGCGCGCTGCATCGCGAGCCGGTTGCCCGCGCCTTCACGCCATGCAGGAAGCTGCAGCCACGGCAGCGCATCCTTCCAGCCACGCGCCCACGTCATCCAGGCCTGCACCGCCGGCGGCAGCGGTGGGTGCGCGATCTGCGCCATCCACGCGACACGCGAGGCGGCCAGCTCCGCCGGTGCAGGAAAGTTGCTGCGCGAGAAGGACATGGTACGCGCCGCCTCTTACCGCGCCAGCACCGGCGCCAGTGCCTTGCCGGTGTGGGTGCCGATGCCGACCAGATCCTCGGGAGTCCCCGAGGCCACGATGCGCCCGCCGTCCTTGCCGCCTTCGGGGCCCAGATCGATGATCCAGTCCGCCTCGGCAATCACGTCGAGGTCATGCTCGATGACCACCACGCTGTGGCCGCCGTCGACAAGGCGGTGCAGCACATGGATGAGCTTGTCCACATCGGCCATGTGCAGGCCCACGGTGGGTTCGTCCAGCACATACAGCGTGTGCGGAGCCTTCTGCCCGCGGCGGCCGATATCGTCGCGCACCTTGGTCAGCTCGGTCACCAGCTTGATGCGCTGGGCCTCGCCACCCGACAGCGTGGGCGATGGCTGGCCCAGGGTCAGATAGCCCAGACCCACGTCTTTCAGCAACTGCAGCGGATGAGCAATCGAGGGCATGGAGGCGAAGAACTCAACAGCCTCGTCGACCTCCATCTGCAGCACATCGCCAATGCTCTTTCCGCGCCAGGTCACGGCCAGCGTCTCGGGGTTGAAGCGTGCGCCGTGGCAGACTTCGCAAGGCACTTTCACATCGGGCAGAAAGCTCATCTCGATGGTGCGTACGCCCTGGCCCTCGCAGGCCGGGCAGCGGCCTTCGCCGGTGTTGAACGAGAAGCGGCCGGCCGCATAGCCGCGGGCCTTGGCCTCCAGGGTCTCGGCGAACAGCTTGCGAATCGTGTCCCAGAAGCCGATATAGGTCGCGGGGCAGGAGCGCGGTGTCTTGCCGATCGGCGTCTGGTCGACTTCGAGCACGCGGTCGATGGTCTCGAAGCCCTTGAGCCCCTTGCAGCCCACGAGTGCCGGCGACTTGCCGGCATCCATGGCATCGCGGCCGGCCTTGGTCGAGCGCTGCTGCACCCAGGCCGCCACATTGCTCAGCAGCACATCGCGCGCCAGCGTGGACTTGCCCGAGCCCGAAACGCCGGTCACGGCCACCAGGCGCTTGAGCGGAACGCGCGCGTCCACATTCTGCAGATTGTGCAGATTCGCGCCCAGCACCGTGAGCCAGTGCAATGCATCGCTGTCTTGCTGCACCACATTTTCAGTAGCAGCTACCGCTTTCTTTTTCTTGGTTTTAGATGGTTTTTTATCTGAAACCTCCATATCGCCAGCGTCAGAAGCTTCTGCATTGATAGCAGCCGGCTGCACCGGAGACTCGCCCTCTCCCACCCACAGACGCGGCTTGAAGGGGTGGCGCATGGCGTGCAGCAGATAGCGCCCGGTGACCGAGTCCTTGGCCGCCATGATGTCGGCAACCGTGCCTTCAGCCACCAGACGGCCGCCGCGAATGCCGGCGCTGGGACCGATATCGATCACATGGTCGGCGCGGCGAATCGTGTCTTCGTCGTGCTCCACCACCACCAGCGTGTTGCCCTTGTCGCCGAGCTTGTGCAAGGCATTGAGCAGAATCTGGTTGTCGCGCGCATGCAGGCCGATGGTGGGCTCATCCAGCACATAGCAGACGCCTTGCAGATTGCTGCCCAGCTGTGCGGCCAGGCGGATGCGCTGGGCCTCGCCCCCGCTCAGGGTGGGGGCGCCGCGGTCCAGCGTGAGATAGTTGAGACCGACTTCTTCCAGGAATTCCAGACGGCTCTGGATCTCGGGAATCAGGTCGCGCGCAATGTCGGCTTCGCGGCCCGTAAGCTCCAGACTCTGTATCCAGTGGCGCACATCGCTGACCGACAGCTGCGCGATATCGGTAATCGCCTCGTCGTGAAACTTCACGGCTCGCGCCACGGGGTTCAGACGGGTGCCGTGGCACTTGGGGCATTCCACCTCGGCCAGATCTTCCACTTCCTGGCCCTCGAACTTCACCTCCCGGCCCCGGTTGTCGTCTGCCAGCAAGGTGTCGTCATAGACCTTGCGCTGGTCCTTGGTCAGCTTCACGCCCGTGCCCACGCAGTCGGGGCACCAGCCATGCTTGCTGTTGTAGGAGAACAGACGCGGGTCCAGCTCGGCATAGCTCGTGGCGCAGACCGGGCAGGCACGCTGGGTGGAGAACACCCGCAGCGCGCCGATGCCGGCCGTGCTCCGGCCGCCCTGCATGGCATCGGCCAGGTTCTCGATGCCGGACAGTACATGCAGCACGCCCTTGCCGATTTCCAGCGCCTGGCGCAGATGGCCGCGCAACTCCTTCTCGTTGGCCGCGGTCACCGTCACGCTGGCCACGGGCAGCTCGATGGTGTGTTCCTTGAAGCGGTCAATCCGCGGAAAGCCGGTGGTCGGCAGAAACTCGCCGTCCACGCGCAGATGGGTGTAGCCCTTGGGTCTGGCCCAGTCGGCCAGCTCGGTATAGACGCCCTTGCGGTTGACGACCAGCGGGCTCAGCAGGCCAATGGTCTGCCCCCGGAAATTCGTCATCAGCTGCGCGGCAATGCTCTCCTCGGTCTGCGGCTGCACGATGGCATCGTCGTGAATGCAGTGCTGCACGCCCAGCTTCACGTAAAGCAGGCGCAGAAAGTGCCAGACCTCGGTGGTCGTGCCCACCGTGGACTTGCGACCGCCACGCGACAGGCGCTGCTCGATGGCCACCGTGGGCGGTATGCCGTAGACCGCATCGACCTCGGGACGGCCCGCAGGCTGCACGATGGAACGTGCATAGGCATTGAGCGATTCGAGATAGCGGCGCTGGCCTTCGTTGAACAGGATGTCGAAAGCCAGCGTGGACTTGCCCGAGCCAGACACCCCGGTCACCACATTGAACTTGCCGCGAGGGACATCCACGCTCAGGGATTTGAGATTGTGCTCCTTCGCATTGACAATCTCGATCGCGTTCTTGGCCTGCGGCGCCTTTTCGGCCTGGGCCTTGCGCTGGGGTTTGTAGAGCATCGGAGCGACTTCGCGCACCGCCTCGCCGCCCACGCCCATGGCCAGGTCGTATTCGCGCAGGGCCTGGGCCGTGTGCGATTCCTTCACATGGCGCACCTCCTCGGGCGTGCCCTCGGCGACGATCAGACCGCCGCCATCACCGCCTTCAGGGCCCAGATCGATCAGCCAGTCGCTGGCGCGAATCACGTCCAGGTTGTGCTCGATGACGATCAGCGAGTGGCCGGCTTCGAGCAGCTTGCGCAATGCGCGCATGAGCTTGGCGATGTCTTCGAAATGCAGGCCGGTCGTGGGCTCGTCGAACAGGAACAGCGTGCCTTTCCTGGCCAGCGACTGCTTGGTTTTGGACTGCGCCTTGGCCGCCTCGGCCAGAAAGCCGGCAAGCTTGAGGCGCTGCGCCTCGCCGCCCGACAGCGTGGGAACGGGCTGGCCCAGCTTCACGTATTCCAGGCCCACATCGACGATGGGCTGGAGCGCGCGGATCACGTCGCGGTCCTGCGCAAACAGCAGCGCGGCTTCGGCCACCGTGAGCTCCAGCACGTCGGCCACATTCAGCGACTGGCCGTTGCGCTCGATTCTCACTTCCAGAATCTCGGGGCGATAACGCGTGCCATTGCAGTCCGGGCAGCGCAGGTAGACGTCCGAGAGGAACTGCATTTCCACATGCTCGAAGCCCGAGCCGCCGCAGGTCGGGCAGCGGCCGTCGCCGCTGTTGAAGCTGAACTTGGCCGCCGTGTAGCCGCGCTGGCGTGACAGCGGGGCCACGGCGAACAGTTCGCGGATCGCATCCCAGGCGCCCACATAGCTGACCGGGTTGGAGCGCGCCGTCTTGCCGATCGGCGACTGGTCCACGAACATCACATCGGCCAGATGGTCTGCGCCCAGCAGGCGCTCGAACGCGCCCGCCGCGTCGGTGGGCTTGCCGAAGTGACGCATCAGCGCAGGCACCAGTACGTCCTGGATCAGTGTGGACTTGCCCGAGCCCGAAACACCGGTGACGGTGACCAGGCGCTGCAGCGGAAAGTCCACGCTGATATCGCGCAGATTGTGCTCGCGAGCGCCTTCGAGAATCAGGCGCGGCGTGCTTTCGGTCACCATGCGCTTGAGACCGAAACCCACCTGCTTGCGCCCGCCCAGATAGGCGCCGGTCAAGGTATCGGCCTGGCGCAAATCCTCGGGCGTGCCGTCGAACACGATCTGGCCGCCGCGCGCACCGGGGCCCGGGCCCATGTCGATCATGCGGTCGGCGGCAAACATCACGGCGGGGTCATGCTCCACCACCACCAGCGTATTGCCCGCATCGCGCAGGCGCTGCATGGCCTCGGTGATGCGCTCCATATCGCGCGGGTGCAGACCGATCGATGGCTCGTCGAGCACAAACAAGGTGTTGACCAGCGACGTGCCCAGTGCGGTGGTCAGGTTGATGCGCTGCACCTCGCCGCCGCTCAGCGTGCGGCTCTGGCGGTCCAGCGTGAGGTAGCCTATGCCCACATCGCACAGATACTGCAACCGCGTCATGACTTCGGCATGCAGCATCTTCAGTGCCTGGGCTTCGCCATCATTTTTGACGGCATCGCTGTCTGGCGCCAGCTGTGCAAAGAAGTCGCGCAGGCGCGCGATCGGCAGACGCATCAGGTCATGCAGACACAGGCCCGGCAGGCTGTCGAGCTGCTCGCGGCTCCAGCCCACTGCCTGCGGCATGAAGCGCTGGTATCTGCCGCTCTCGTCGCCGGGCGGCAGCACGGCATCGGCAGCCTGCTTGCTGCCGATGCGCCAGAGCAGGCTTTCGGTCTTGAGGCGGGCACCGCCGCAGCTCGGGCATTCGGTATAGCTGCGGTATTTGGACAGCAGCACCCGGATATGCATCTTGTAGGCCTTGCTTTCGAGGTACTCGAAAAAGCGGCGAATGCCATACCAGGTCTGGCTCCACTTTCCGTTCCAGTGGGGCGAGCCTTCGATCACCCAGTCCTTCTGCGCCTGGGTCAGCTTGGACCAGGCCGTATCGCGTGGAATGCCCTCCGCCTCGGAGTGACGCATCAGGTCGTCCTGAATCTCCTTCCAGGCCGGCGTCTGGATCGGCTTGATGACACCGGTGCGCAACGTGAGCTTTTCATTGGGGATCACCAGGCCCCAGTCCACCCCGATGACGCGCCCGAAGCCACGGCAGGCATCGCAGGCCCCCACTGCGGAGTTGAAGGAAAACAGCGAGGGAATCGGCTCCTGATAGCTCAGATTGCTCTCGGGGCAATGCAGACCCAGCGAGAACTTCCACAGTTCGGGCTCGGCCGCCTCGGCGGTGCTTTCAGGCAGCACATACACCGTGAGCCTGCCGCTGCCGCGCTTGAGGCCCACCTCGATCGCCTCCAGAGCGCGGGCACGCTCGGCCTTGCCGAGCCGAAAACGGTCGGCAATCACATCCAGCACCTTGATCTTCTCGGGGGCTGGCTTGGCTTTTTTCTTGCCCTTGACTGTCTCGTCACTGGCCGCATGAGCCCGCTCCACCTCGCGCTCGGCCTGTACCTTGGTGAAACCGCTGGCGGACAGCCATTGCTCCACCTCATCGGCCGTGGTGTTGGCCGGCAGCTCGACGGGGAAGGTGATGGCAATGCGCGGGTCACCCTCCGCCTCGCAGCGCCGGGCCAGTTCGGCATAAATGCTGTCTGCCGTGTCATGGCGCACCGGCAGGGCCGTCCTGCTGTCGAACAACTGGGCCGCGCGTGCAAACAGCAGCTTGAGGTGATCGTTGATCTCCGTCATCGTGCCCACGGTGGAACGCGAGTTGCGCACCGGGTTGGTCTGATCGATGGCGATCGCGGGCGGCACACCCTCGACCTTGTCCACGGCCGGCTTGTCCATGCGGTCCAGGAACTGTCGCGCATAGGCAGAGAAAGTCTCTACATAGCGACGCTGACCTTCGGCGTAGAGGGTGTCGAACACCAGGCTGGACTTGCCCGAGCCGCTGGGGCCGGTGACCACGGTCAGCTCACCGGTACGGATATCGATGTCCAGATTGCGAAGATTGTGCTGGCGAGCACCACGGATACGAATCAGGCCCTGCGTCATGTTCTGCGGTCTTTTCTATGGAGGCCAAACATTCTAGGCAGTCCGGGCATGCACCTCGAGAATGCATGTGCATTTCGGTTGTGCCGCAGCAGAAAAGATCGCTACAAAAAAGCCCCGACCTGCGGGGCTTTGATCCATTGCGGCTTTCTTCATTTGGATTCAGCGGGGGCATGAATCGCGTCCGCACCATGTTTTTCGCCGCTCATATCCACCTTGTCACCGGCCTTCATGATGACAAACAGCGCCACGGCGGCAAACACCACAAAACCAATCGCCAGCTTCCACATATCAGTCTCCACAGTCGTTATGAACAGAGGCCGCCGGAACGACAGCTTGCGCCAGCCCGTCGGCAAGGCCATTGAGCCCCAGCGAGTTTGCGCGTGGCTTACTGCCGGTCAGGCAGCGCATAAGAAAAAACCCCATGCCTCGCGACATGGGGTATGAACTTGGAGTAATGGTCTGCATTATCAGCTGCAGCTGCTGGAGACACCGCTTGCGCGGTGCACACATTAGAAGTTGTGGCGCACGCCCAGAGCGAAGGAGCTGAAGTCGGCACCAGAGATGCCGGTCACATAGTTGGCACCCTTGCTGTTGTTGACCTTGGTGTAGTAGCCGTACACCTTGGTGCGCTTGCTCAGGTTGTAGTTGTAGCCCAGAGTCCACTGCGTGGCGGCGGAGTCGGCGATATGGCTCCACTTGTTGGCGTGGCCCACGTTGGCATGGAATTCCGAAGCGCCCATGGTGTACATGGCCGACAGGCGGAAGTTGTTGCGCGAGCCAGCGCCAGTGCCGGTGATCTGGTTGTCGTCCTTGTTGCGCTGGTAGTAGGCACCCAGGGTCACTTGACCGAATGTGTACAGACCGCGCAGGGCAGCTTGCCAGTTGTCGCCCACCTTGCTGAAGCCGGCACCCAGGTGCACGGGGCCGGTGGCGTAGTTGGCAGCCAGGTCGTAGCCGTTCTTGCGAGGACCGACCGTGGGATCCTTCTCGTGCAGCGACACGGAGGCGTCCACCGTCAGGCCACCCATGTTGGGGGTGCGGTAGCCGACCTTGTTCTTGGTGCTCAGACCGCCGAACCAGACGGGATCGTAGTACAGCGCATCGGAAGAAGAACCGGTGTCGTGGTTGTGCATGCTGATGTAGTCAGCGGTTGCATAGTAGGACTCGGGCACGAAGTTGCCCAGACGGATCATGCCGAAGCCGCCGGACAGGTTCACTTCGCTCTGACGGGCAAAGGACATGCCGCTGGTGGGGTGGGTCCAGGCAGAGCCGGTACCGGTGTCGGAGTTGAAGCCGGACTCCAGCGTGAAGCCAGCCTTCAGGCCGCCGCCCAGATCTTCGGTACCGCGAATGCCCCAGCGGGATGCATTGTTGTACAGGCCGCTGACAGAGCCTTGGCCGCTGATCTTCTGACGCTCAACGGTGGTGTTGATACGGCCGTACAGCGTCACGCTGCTCTGTGCCATTGCGGTGGTCGCGCCCATCACAGCCAGTGCGGCCAGAGCGATGCGAGTCATCTTGGTCATTCAATGCTCCTATATCCTGGGATAGTGTTTTTTGCACCGCATCGGCTTGTAGGTTGTCGGCCCTCTCGCGGCTAGGTGTGATTCTAGGTTGCCCCCTCTCAAAAGCATGATTTGCATCGCAAAAAAGTAACGCAATGATGCTTTGTTGCCACACTGCTGTAACCCATTAGTGCTGCTGCAAAACGCAAAGGACCTGCAAAGCACGAGCCTTGCAGGTCCTCGATGTGGTGCTGCATAAATTGCAGCACCGTCACACGGCTTCAGTCTTCCGCGTAGATGTCGCGGTCCTTGGTTTCGGGCACGAACAGCGTACCGATCACGGCCGTCACACCGGCGATGATGATGGGATACCACAGACCGTTGTACATATTGCCGGTCTGCGCAACGATGGCGAAAGACATGGTGGGCAGCAGCCCCCCGAACCAGCCGTTGCCGATGTGATAGGGCAGGCTCATCGAGGTGTAGCGGATGCGTGTCGGGAACAGCTCCACCAGCATGGCCGCGATGGGGCCGTAGACCATGGTCACCAGCAGCACCAGATAGGTCAGGATCACGATCATCATGACCTTGTTCATCTTGGCGGGATCGGCCTTGGTGGGGTAGCCGTCCTTGGCCAGTTCTGCAGCCACCGTCTTCTTGAATGCACCGTCCTTGGCCTTGGCCTCGTCAGGGGCCAGGCCCTTGAGCGAGAACGAGGGGATCTCGGTCGATCCGATACGGATCAGGGCCTGCGTGCCAGCCGGCGCATCTTCGGTTTCATAGCTGACCGAACCGGCGGCCAGAACCTGCTTGGCCACGTCGCAGGAGCTGGTGAACTTGGTGGTGCCTGTCGGATTGAACTGGAAGGAGCATTCCGCAGGATCGGCCACGATGACCACCTTGTTCCTGGCCTGCGCCGCGGCGAGGTCAGGGTTGGCCGCTGCGGTCAGGGCCTTGAAGGCGGGGAAGTAGGTCAGCACCGCCAGAATGCAGCCCAGCATGATGATGGGCTTGCGTCCGATCTTGTCGGACAGCGTGCCGAAGATCACGAAGAAGGGCGTGCCGATCAGCAGTGCAGCCGCAATCATCAGGTTGGCCGTGACGGCATCGACCTTGAGCTGCTGGGTCAGGAAGAACAGCGAGTAGAACTGGCCCGTGTACCAGACCACGGCCTGGCCTGCGGTCAGGCCCAGCAGGGCCAGGATCACGACCTTGAGGTTCTTCCACTGGCCGAACGATTCGGACAGAGGCGCCTTGGAGACCTTGCCCTCGGCCTTCATCTTCTGGAAGGCGGGGGATTCGGACAGCGTCATGCGAATCCAGACCGAGATGGCCAGCAGCAGGATGGACACCAGGAAGGGAATGCGCCAGCCCCAGTCGGCAAACGCCTCTTCGCCCAGCATGGTGCGCACGCCCAGGATCACCAGCAGCGACAGGAACAGACCCAGGGTCGCCGTGGTCTGGATCCACGAGGTGTAGGCACCGCGCTTGCCGTGCGGCGCATGCTCTGCCACGTAGGTGGCTGCGCCGCCGTACTCACCGCCCAGAGCTAGGCCTTGCAGCATGCGCAACGCGATCAGGATGACGGGAGCGGCCACGCCGATGCTGGCGTAGTTGGGCAGGATGCCCACGATGAAGGTGGACAGGCCCATGATCAGAATCGTCACCAGGAAGGTGTACTTGCGTCCGATCATGTCGCCCAGGCGGCCGAACACCAGCGCGCCGAAGGGGCGCACGATGAAACCTGCCGCAAAGGCCAGCAGGGCGAAGATGAAGGCCGAGCCGGCATCCAGGCCGCTGAAGAACTGCTTGGCGATGATGGCTGCCAGAGATCCGTACAGATAGAAGTCGTACCACTCGAAAACGGTTCCGAGTGAAGACGCAAAGATGACTTTGCGCTCTTCTGGGCTCATCGGCCTTGGGGTCGATTTACCTCCCATGTTTGCTGTCGCATTGATGGCCATGTTTGTCTCCTAGGTTTTTGGAATTTCAGGCGCTGCCAACCCACCTGCTTGCCCAATATCAAAGCGACAACTGACCGCTAACTTACAAAAAATCGCTGCGCAAAAATTCAAGACTGGGCATTACCCGACCCTCTCCGCACTTACCCGGATCCGTTTTTTTCCGATGTGAAAAACCGGGGGCAAACACCGATATCGTAAGTAAGGAGACGGTCAGACGGGGTTCTCAGAATGCATCGCAAGCAAGCCAAGGAGCACCCGATGGCAGGCTGGAAAACTTCAAAGGAGACAACGCTGTGCGAGACCCGGTGATAGAGACAATCCAAAGCAACCCCGCCTACCAGCAGCTGCGCCGCAAGCGCAATCGACTGGGTCTGGCGCTGACCGTTCTGATGCTGGCCGTGTACTACGGCTATGTCGCGCTGATCGCATTCGACAAGGAGTTCCTGGCGCGGCCCATCGGCTCCGGCGTGACCACGCTGGGCATTCCCATCGGCATGGGCGTCATCATTTTTTCCGTGATCATCACCGGCCTCTATGTGCGCCGCGCCAACAGCGAGTTTGATCAGCTCACCCGCGACATTCTCAAAGGCATCAAGCAATGAAGCAGCGCATCTCTTCCCAATGGCTGGCGGGCGCAGCGGCGCTGGCCGCGACAGCCCCCGTGCTGGCCGCCGGCGGCGATGTCGGCAATGCCGCCAAGCAGGCCACCAACTGGACGGCCATCATCATGTTCACCGCTTTCGTGGTGGGCACCCTGTGGATCACCAAGTGGGCGGCGGGTCGCACCAAGTCTGCGTCCGATTTCTACACCGCAGGCGGCGGCATCACCGGCTTCCAGAACGGTCTGGCGATTGCGGGCGACTACATGTCTGCCGCCTCGTTTCTCGGTATCTCGGCCTCCGTCATGGCCAGCGGCTATGACGGTCTGATCTACTCCATCGGCTTTCTGGTCGGCTGGCCTCTGCTCACCTTTTTGCTAGCAGAACGCCTGCGCAATCTGGGCCGATTCACCTTTGCCGACGTGGCCGGCTACCGCTTTGCACAGACGCCGTTCCGCATCTTTGCCTCCTGCGGCACCCTGGTCGTGGTGGCCTTCTACCTGATTGCCCAGATGGTCGGTGCCGGTCAGCTCATCAAGCTGCTGTTCGGCCTGGACTACTGGATCGCCGTGGTGCTGGTGGGCGCGCTGATGATGATCTATGTCCTGTTCGGCGGCATGACCGCCACCACCTGGGTGCAGATCATCAAGGCCTGCCTGCTGCTCGCAGGCGTGACCTTCATGGGCTTCATGGTGCTGGCCAAGTACGGCTTCAGCCCCGAGGCACTGTTTGCCGATGGCGTGAAGGTGCGCACCCAGATCGCCGCCAATGGAGGTGCAGAGCCTTCCGTGGCGGAAAAGCTCGGTCTGGCCATCATGGGTCCGGGCGGCTTCATCAAGGATCCGATCTCCGCCATCAGTTTCGGCATGGCACTGATGTTCGGCACGCTGGGCCTGCCCCACATCCTGATGCGCTTCTTCACCGTGCCTGATGCCAAGGAAGCGCGCAAGAGCGTGTTCTGGGCCACGACCTGGATCGGCTACTTCTATGTGCTGATCTTCATCATCGGCTTTGGCGCCATCACCCTGGTGCTCACCAACCCGGAGATGGCGGACACCGCCAAGGGCGTGATCCACGGCGGTGCGGGCACGGCCAATATGGCGGCCGTTCTGGTGGCCAAGACCGTGGGCGGCGATGTGTTCTACGGCTTTATCTCTGCCGTTGCCTTTGCCACGATTCTGGCCGTGGTCGCAGGGCTGACCCTGTCCGGTGCCTCGGCCGTTTCGCACGACCTCTATGCCACCGTGATCAAGAAGGGCAAGGCCGACAGCGCCTCCGAACTCAAGGTCTCGCGCATCACCACGCTGTGCCTGGGCTTTGTGGCCGTGCTGCTGGGCATCGTGTTCGAAAAGCAGAACATCGCCTTCATGGTCTCGCTGGCCTTTGCCGTGGCGGCTTCCGCCAACTTCCCGCCGCTGCTGCTGTCGGTGCTGTGGAAGAACTGCACCACCAAGGGTGCCGTGATCGGCGGCTTCATGGGCCTGGTCTCCTCCGTGGGGCTGACCATTGTCTCGCCCTCGGTGTGGGAAGCGACTCTGGGCCACCCCGCCGGCTCGGCCTGGTTCCCCTATGCCTCGCCTGCGCTGTTCTCCATGGCCATCGGCTTCTTCGGCGTGTGGCTGTTTTCCGTGCTCGACAAGAGCGCGCAGGCCGCCAAGGAGCGCGCCGTGTTCCCCGCGCAGCAGGTGCGCTCGGAAACCGGCCTGGGTGCCGCAGGCGCATCGGGCCACTGATGATGTGAATGGCCCGGCGCCCCGCCGGGTCGCGCGAGCGAACCGACCTCACCTCGGCCCGCAGAGACCACCACGGTTTCTGCGGGCCTTGCTCATTCCACGTCCAGCCCGCCTGACTGCGCCAGCTCGAACAGCAGCTGGCGCGCCCACTGGTGCCCGGGAGAGCGATGGGTGCGCGCATGCCAGGCGGCCGTCTTGGTGAAGCCCGGAATCTCCAGCGGCGGCTCCAGTACCACCAGTCCCGAGTCGGGCTTGACCAGACGCCTGGGCACGACGGCAATCAGATCGCTGCTGCGCAGGATTTCGGGCAGCACCAGAAAGCTGGTCACGGACAGCGCCACGCGCCGCTTGCGGCCCAGGCGCTCCAGCGCCTCGTCCGTCACCCCGTGGAAACTGCCGCCTCCGTAAGACACCAGTGCATGCTCCAGCGCGCAAAAACGCGCCAGCGTCAGTCCGCGCCGGTGCGCATCGGGATGTCCGCTGCGCATCACGCAGACATAGCGTTCGTCGAACAGGCGACGCGCATGCAGATCGGGGGCCGTGCGTTCGGGCGTGACCAGCGCCAGGTCGATATCGCCGCGCTCCAGCCGCTCGTGCAGCGGCAGATGCTGGGCCGGCACCACGGCCACGCACAGCCCGGGCGCATGCTGGCGCAGCACGGCCAGAAATGGCAGCACTACCGCCTGCAGCGCGTAATCCGTGGCAGCAATGCGCAGCGTCATGTGCGCCGTGGCCGGATCAAACGCCTGAGGGCGCAACAAGGCCTCGGCATTGCACAGCAACTCCTTGAGCGGGCCGGCCAGGGCCAGCGCGCGCAACGTCGGGGCGATGCCGCGTTGCGTGCGCACGAACAAGGGGTCATCGAAGCTCTCGCGCAGCCGCATCAGCATGCCGCTGACCGCAGGCTGGGTCAGTGACAGACGCTCGGCGGCGCGCGTCACGCTGCGCTCGTCCAGCAGCGCATCCAGGGCCTTGAGCAGATTCAGGTCCAGGCTCTTGATATCAGCAGGCATGATTTCATAAATCATAAATATCGATTGGATTTATTTCATCACAGATCCCATCATCCCGGCATTCCCCCGACACAAGCCCTGCATGCACCGCACACATTGGCCCGCCAGCTACCTGCCGGGCATCTCCGACAAGCCCCTCTCCGAGCCCTCCGGGCAGCGCCAGGGCGCTGGCGGTTCCCACGGCGGCTCCATAGGACTGTGGACGCCGCCTTCCGCCCCGCCAACCTTGATTTCTTGACGGCTGCCGGCACCTTCGCTCACGGCAAGGGATGAGCAGTGCCAGGCGCTACCCAACCGGTTGCGTCCTGCATTGCCGCAGGACGGCTGACTCATTTCATTCACACCACCGATACTCCAAATGTCTGCACTCTTTACCCCTTTCACTCTCAAAAGCCTGACCCTGCGCAACCGCATCGCCATTCCGCCGATGTGCCAGTACAGCGCCGTGGACGGCCTCACCAATGACTGGCACCAGGTTCACTATGCCTCCATGGCACGCGGCGGCGCAGGACTGGTGATCGTCGAAGCCACGGGCGTGTCGCCCGAGGGCCGCATCTCGCCCGGTTGCACCGGTCTGTGGAACGACGCCCAGATCGAAGGCATGTCGCGCATTGCTGCCGGCATCAAGGCCGCAGGGGCCGTGCCCGGCATCCAGATCGGCCATGCCGGACGCAAGGCCAGCGCCAACAGGCCCTGGGAGGGCGACGACCATATTGCCGAAGGCGATGCCCGCGGCTGGCAGCCGATTGCGCCATCGGCCATCGCCTTTGGCGGCGGCCTGCCGCGTGTTCCCCGCGCCATGACGCTGGAGGACATCACCCGCGTGCAGGCCGACTTTGTCGCGGCGGCGCGCCGCGCGCTTGCGGCCGGCTTCGAGTGGCTGGAGTTGCACTTTGCCCACGGCTATCTGGCGCAGAGCTTTTTCTCGCCCCACAGCAACCAGCGCGACGATGCCTATGGAGGCAGCTTCAGCAACCGCGCCCGCTTTCTGCTGGAGACCGTGGCCATGGTGCGCGAGGTCTGGCCCGAGCATCTGCCGCTGACCGCGCGCTTCGGTGTCATCGAGTACGACGGCCGCGACGAAGAAACGCTGGAGGAGTCGATTGCCGTCACGCGCCAGATGCGCGAACGCGGCCTGGACCTGCTCAACGTCAGCGTCAACTTCGTGATTCCCGATGTGAAGATCCCCTGGGGGACGCCGGCCTTCCTGGCACCGATCGCCCAGCGCGTAAGCCGCAGTGCAGGGCTGCCCGTGGCATCTGGCTGGGGCATGGACGACCCGCAGACTGCCGAGCGCATCGTGGCCGAGCGCCAGGTCGAACTGGTCATGATCGGGCGCGCCCATCTGGCCAATCCGCATTACGCCTATCAGCTGGCGCAAAGCCTGGGCGTGGACCGCCCCGACTGGACGCTGCCCGCGCCTTATGCCCACTGGCTGGAGCGCTATCGCGGCGCCGCCAGGCAGGTCACCGCGCAGTAAGAGAGTGAGCGGCAGGCCGGGCCCGAATCAGGCTTCAGCCCAGGCCGGACTCCACCTGGGCCGCCGCCTGCCATTGCGTATCGAACCAGGCATCGCCCTCCAGATAGCTGCGCAGCATGGGCAAGGCATCGAGTCCCCAGAAGGCATGGCCGTCCACCACCCAGGCCGGCACGCCGAACACGCCGGCCTGCTGCGCCTGTTCGGTGTTGCCGCGCAGCCATTGCTTGACCTCGGCACTGTCCTCTTCCTGGCGCAGCTGCTCCTTGAGCTGCGCGCGCAGCGCCTGCAGACGCTGCGCATCATTGGCCTCATGGCCGCCCTGCCAGACATGTTGCATCACGGCCTGCGCCACAAAGCGGTTGATGCGGCCTTCGCGTCCATGGGCCAGCGCCAGCCGCAGCAGCGGCAGCGGCTTGAACGGATGCCGGGCCGGCATCTGCAGCTCCACGCCCAGCGCCTGGCCCAGCCAGCTCACATGCCTGTAGGTCCACAGCCTCTTGGCCGGAATGCCGGCCGGGCCCGGGTTGGCATTGCCTTGCAGCAAGGCGCCCAGCAGCACCGGGCGATAGTCCACGTGATAGCTGAGCCCTTGCAGCGCCTTGGGCATCTGCTCCAGCGCCAGCCACGCATAGGGCGACACAAAGTCCAGGTAACAGGTGATGTGCTTCATGTCGACTCTCCTCTAAGGGGGATCAGATCTCGGCCTGGCGCGGGTCCTTGAGGCCGGCGCGCTGCAGCAGCCGGCCCCAGATCTCCAGGCGCAGCTCGGCATCGCCCTTGGACCAGGCGCGAATCTCGTCAATGGTTCTGAAGCAGCCCTGGCAATGACTGCGGTCCTGCGTCATGCGGCAGACGTTGATGCAGGGCGAAGCCACGGGCTGGTCGGCCTCGGCCCAGACCAGGGCCACCTCGGCCTTGGCGGCCAGTTGCGCCAGCTGCTGAGCCTGCTGCTCCTGAAGAAGTTCCGTACTCATGCCTGCTCCACCACGTCCGACCAGGGAGCGGCCGTCAGCGCCTGCAGCTGCGCGGGCGATGCGGCAAACACACCGTGCGGATGGCCTGCCGCGGCCCATACCGTCTCGAAGCGCTGCAGCTCGGCATCCATCAAGGTCACCACCTTGGTTACATGCGCCACGGGGCTGACGCCGCCAATCGAGAAACCGGTGCGGGACTTGACGAAGTCCGCATCGGCGCGGCCGACCCTGCCCACCAGCTGCGTCACTTTCTTTTCATCGACGCGCTTGTCGCCAGAGGTCACGACCAGCACGGCAGCGTCGTCGCTTTTGCGCTTGAAGATGATGCTCTTGGCCACCTGGCCGACCAGAATGCCGAGCTGGTCTGCCGCCTCCTGGGCGGTACGCGCCGCGCCGTCCAGCATCTGCGGCGCATGAGGATGACCGGCATCGTGCAAAAAGCGGCTGACGCGCTGCACGCCTTCCGGCAGCGCATGAAGTTCTGACCCACACATGATTGTTTCCTGAAAATCTCGCTGCCATCCGGCAGCGTCACGGCCCCTACTGTGCCAGCTTGAGCCTGAGCTGTGCCAGCTCCAGCTGCAAATCACGCAGGTCTCTCTGGACATAGGCAATATGGCTGGCACTGTTCTTGGCGTCACGCGCCTCGCGCAGCTCGTTTTTCTTGGCTTCGATGCGGCGCTCCAGCTCGCGCACCGACTGCCTGTCCTGATAGCGGTCGCGCGCCGGCGCATAGCCTTGCAGAAAAGCGGCCTCCAGCGGCGCCGGGCAATAGCCCGGCTGGAACTTGCGGCCTGCTTCCGCAAAGGACTTGCCGCTTTCGGGAGTGCAGAAATCCTGCAGGCCGCGCAACCAGCCCTGCTGATAGGCCCGCGCATCCATCTGCACGCCCTGGTCCTTGCAGACCTTGAAATGGCGCCTGGCGCGGGTGGAAAGGTCCAGCCTGCCGTCCATGGCATCGAGCTGGCCCAGATAGGCCCAGTCCGTGTCCCGGCATTCCTGGGCATCCATGCCGGCGCAGCCGCCCAGCAGCGCCGCAGCCGCCAGACACAGGGCCCGCGAAAAACGTGATCTTGCTTGCATGGCGGCGATGGTAACAATGCCCATGCATGCCCGGACTGCGCCTGGCCTCAGCCCGCGCGCTTGGTCAGCAAGGCCTTGGCCACGCGCGACTGCGTGGGACGGCCCAGATGCTCGCTGATGAACTGGCCCGCATCGATCAGCCTGTCGAGGTCGATGCCGGTCTCGATGCCCATGCCCTGCAACAGATAGACCACGTCTTCGGTGGCCACATTGCCCGTGGCACCCTTGGCATAGGGACAGCCGCCCAATCCGGCGACCGATGACTGGAAGTTCCAGACCCCCAGGTCCAGCGCCGCCAGCGTGTTGCTCAGGGCCTGGCCGTAGGTATCGTGGAAATGGCCGGACACCTGGTCGATATCGAAGTGCGCCAGCGTGGCCTCCAGCGCCTTCTGCACCTTGACGGGCGTGCCCACGCCGATGGTGTCGGCCACATCCACGCGCTGCACGCCGATGCTCTTCATCAGCCCGGCCAGATAGCCCACCTTCTCGGGCGCGATCTCGCCTTCGTAGGGGCAGCCCACGGTGCAGCTCATGGCGCCGCGCACGGCAATGCCTGCCTCCAGGGCCGCCTGCACCACGGGCGCAAAGCGCTCGATACTCTCGGCAATCGAGCAGTTGATGTTGCGCTGGCTGAAGGCCTCGCTGGCCGCGCCGAACACCACGATCTCGTCGGGCTTGCTGGCCAGCGCGGCTTCGAAGCCCTTGAGATTCGGCGTGAGCACCGAATACAGCACCCCGGCTCTGCGCACCATGCCAGCCATGACTTCGGCGTTGTCCGCCATCTGCGGCACCCATTTGGGCGACACATAGCTGGTGACCTCGATCTCCTTGAGGCCTGCGTCCTGCAGGCGCTGCACCAGCTCGATCTTGACGGCGGCAGGCACAGGCTGCTTTTCGTTCTGCAGGCCGTCGCGCGGGCCCACATCAATGATCCTGACGCGTGCGGGGTATTTCATTTCGTTCTCCTGTCGCTTCATTACCTTAACCACTGAACAATCCCCCGTCGCAAGAGACGCCCAGCAAGGGCCTGGGCGGCCCCGCCGTCCCGCAGCGTTGGCGTCGTCCCCCTTCCGCAGAGAAAGGGGGAAGCCGTTAAGCCGCCTAGGCGCAACGGCTCAGGGGGTTAATACCCTTTTCTCAGGTCGACCCGACCTGTGACGGGCTCGCCCCGGCTCAGGGCGGCGACCTTGCCCACGATCTGGGCAATGCTGTCCGCTGCCAGCGTGCGGGCCGAGGTATGGGGGGTGAGGATGATTCTGGACTGCTTCCAGAACGGGTGATTCTCGGGCAAGGGCTCCTCGCGGAACACATCCAGCATGGCGCCGCTGACATGGCCGGACTCGATCTGCGCAATCAGGTCGGCATCGACCACATGGCCGCCGCGCCCCACGTTGATCACATAGGCCCCGGGCTGCAGCAGCGCCAGCGTGCGGGCGTTGATGATGTCGCGGGTCTCGTCGTGCAGGGGCAGCAGATTGACCAGAATGCGCGTCTCGGACAGAAAGCGGTCCAGGCTCTCCATGCCGCTGAAGCATTCGACGCCCTGCAGCTCGCGCGGCGAGCGGCTCCAGCCATTGACCTTGAAATCGAATACCGTCAGCGCCCTGGCCACGCGCTCGCCCATCTTGCCCAGGCCCATCACGCCCACGGGATAGTCCGCCCGCCTGGGGTTGCGCTGATGCTGCCACAGGCCTTGCGCCATATCGGCCTCGTACTGATCGAGGCCGCGGAAGAAGCGGATCACGGCCTGGGCCACGTACTCAGCCATCTGCACGGCCATGCCTGCATCTTCGAGGCGGTAGACGGGCAGCGCGGAGGGAATGCGCAGCGGCAGCAAGGCATCCACGCCCGCGCCGATGTTGAACATGGCCTTCAGGCCGGCCGCCTGTTCGTCGAGGAACTGCTGGGGCGGGGCCCAGACCAGTGCATAGTCGGCCTGGGGCGCGCCCGGCTCCCAGATGGCAATCTCCGCGCCCGGCAGCGCGTCATGCAAACCTTTGAGCCAGGGCTCCGGCCGCGTATCGTCACAGCAAAATAAGACTTTCATGGATGCCAAGCCTAACGCTTTGCCATGCGCGCTGCAGACGCAGATGACAAATGGACCGCTATCAAAAAAGAAGCTTCTTGCGCTGTACCTGTATTGATTTCATCATTGAAAGTGACTGAATTCATGGGTAGTCCAGCGCAAGCCGCTCTTTTTGTTAAACAGTTCAACCCTGGGCGGATCAGGCGGCCACCTCGATGCGCAGCAGCTCGGCGCCTTCGCTGACCTGGTCGCCGGGCAGATACAGCAGCTCCAGCACCACGCCATCGCCGGGGGCGGCAATCGTGTGCTCCATCTTCATGGCCTCCATCACGGCCAGCGGCTGGCCCTTGCTGACCTTGTCGCCGGCCTTGACGGTGAAAGACACCACCTTGCCGGGCATGGGCGCCGTCAGGCGGCCGCCTTCATGGCCGGTATCGCCGGCGTGGGCCAGCTGGTCGACCACGGTGATCTGGGTGCTGCCCGCCTCGGTGAAGATGGACAGCTGGTCGCCCTGGGCATGGACCACGACCACCGTGCGCTTGCCGTCCAGGCTCAGCTCCAGCCGCCCGTCGGCCAGTGCGCGCCACTGCAGCGCGGCATCGCTGCGGCTCTCGCCCTCGCCAATGCCGAGCTGATAGGTCTGCGCCGCCTGCGTGCCGCGGCCATAGGCCAGGCCGGCCGTGAAGTCCTCGCCGCGGTAGGCAAAGCCGAAGGAGCGCACATAGCGGCCCGACAGGCGCCAGCCGTCGCGGCGGCTGAAGGGGTCGCTGCCCTGGCCTGCCTGCTCGCCCTGCAGTTGCCAGGCCATGGCGGCGGCGACGGCGAGGTCGCGGCCCACGAAATCCTTGCCGAACAAGGCCTCGCGTTCGCGCTCGATCAGCGCGGTATCGAGCAGGGCATTGGAGAAAGCCTGGCTCTTCACCACCTGGCGCAGAAACTGCACATTGGTCGTCAGGCCCACGATATGGGTCTGGGCCAGTGCCGCGTCCAGACGCGCCAGCGCCTGGGCACGGTCCTCGCCATGGACGATGAGCTTGGCGATCATGGAGTCGTAGAAGGGGCTGATCGCGTCGCCCTCGCGCACGCCGTCGTCCACGCGCACATCGCTGATCTCGAAGCTGCTGCACACGGGCTTGCGATAGACAGCCAGATGGCCGGTGGCGGGCAGGAAGTTGTTCTCGGGGTTCTCGGCGCAGATGCGTGCTTCGATCGCATGGCCCAGGATACGGAGTTCCGACTGTGCCTTGGGCAAAGGCTGTCCCGAAGCCACCAGCAGTTGCCACCGCACCAGGTCCTCGCCGGTGATGGCTTCGGTCACGGGGTGTTCCACCTGCAGCCGGGTGTTCATTTCCATGAAGTAGAACTTCATGGCTTCGGGCTGGTCGTAGCCGCCGGGCTGCTCGACGATGAATTCCACCGTGCCCGCGCCCACATAGTTCACGGCCTTGGCGGCGGCCACGGCAGCCTCGCCCATCTTCTGGCGCAGCGCGGCCGTCATGCCGGGCGCCGGCGCTTCCTCGAGCACCTTCTGGTGGCGGCGCTGCACCGAGCAGTCGCGCTCGAACAGATAGACGCAGTTGCCCTGTGTATCGCCAAACACCTGAATCTCGATATGGCGCGGACGCAGCACGTATTTCTCGATCAGCACGGCATCGTTGCCGAAGCTGTTGATGGCCTCGCGCTTGCAGGACTCCAGCGAGGCTGCGAAGTCCTCGCTCTTTTCCACCAGACGCATGCCCTTGCCGCCGCCACCCGCGCTGGCCTTGATCAGCACGGGATAGCCGATGCGGTCGGCCTCCTTGTGCAGCATGGCAGGGTCCTGGCCTGCGCCGTGGTAGCCGGGCACCAGCGGCACGCCAGCTTTTTCCATCAGCTGCTTGGACTCGGCCTTCAGACCCATGGCGCGAATCGCACTGGCGGGCGGGCCGATGAAGACCAGACCGGCCGCCGCGCAGGCATTGGCAAAGTCCTCGTTCTCGGAGAGAAAGCCATAGCCGGGGTGGATGGCTTCGGCACCCGTGGCCTTGGCGGCCTCCAGAATGCGTTCCCAGCGCAGATAGCTGTCCTTGGGCGCGCTACCGCCGATATGCACGGCCTCGTCGCAGGCCGCGACATGCTTGGCCCGGGCATCGGCATCCGAATACACGGCCACGGTCTTCACACCCATGCGACGGGCGGTGGCGGCTACGCGGCAGGCGATTTCACCTCTATTCGCAATCAGAATTTTCTTGAACATATCGTCTCCGGTTATCGGTCAAATCACCGCTCAGCGCATATCCATCAAACGCAAGCAGCTATGTTTTTTGCAATGGTTCCTGCGCATCGCCACTGCCGCGCAGGCGTCGAAAAATCGCCTTGAGAAAACGCCATAGCGCCCAGATCACCAGCCACATCGCAACCACCACGACCAGCAGCACGGCGGCAAACACCAGCGGATGGGTCAGCGCCAGCCAGATGGCGCCCAGCGACACCGTGTCTTCGGCCAGACTGGCTCCCACGTTGGAGAACGGTTCGGGCGAGGTGTTGATGAGGGCACGCGTCGTGGTCTTGGCCGCCTGGCTGGTCGCGGCCAGCGTTCCGCCCATCAAGGCGGCCACCATGGCCATGGTGGTGCTGTCGGCAGCAAAGACCGAGGCCGCCAGCGCCGCACCGGCCGGAATGCGCAGCACGCTCTGGAACAGGTCCCAGACCGAATCGACCACGGGTATCTTGTCGGCAAAGAACTCCACGAACAGCAGACCGCCGCTGATGACCAGCACCATGGGGTGCTGCAGCACATGCAGACCACCGGGCAGTGGCATCAGGCCGCTGGCACCCAGCAGGCCCACGACAAACACCACCGCATAGAGGCGAAAGCCGCTGGCCCAGCCCAGGGCTGCGGCCAGCGCCAGCATGGAGGTCATATCCATCTGTCCCACGGCCTGCCCGGCCCTGGCGGCCACCTCTCCGACCTGGCCCGCAGCATCGCCCACGGCCCTGGCTGTATCGGGGTCGATATGCAGGCCGGTGCGGTGCAGCCAGTCGATGATGGTTTGCCAGATATCCATGGTGTTCATTTCCTATGCGAGCCCGCAGGCTGAAGCGCCCCGGTCGCCAGGTCTGTCATCTCATCCGGGCAGCCAGTTGGGTTTGCGCTTGTTGAGAAAGGCCTGCACGCCTTCCTTGCCTTCGCTGCTGGCGCGGATGGTGGCAATCGACTCCACGGTCGCCGCAATCAGCTGCTCGCTGATCTCGCGCTCGGCCATGTCCAGCACCAGGCGCTTGCAGGCCCGCACCGCGGCCGGGCCAGCGCTCAGCAAATGCTTGAGCCAGCCGTCGACCACGGCGTCCAGCCCGTCGGCATCGACCACCTCGTGCACATAGCCGATGCGATGCGCCTCCTGCGCCGAAAAGCGCTCGCCCGTGAGAAAGTAGCGGTGCGCGGCCCTGGCCCCCATGGCGCGGATCACATAGGGACTGATGGTGGCGGGAATCAGGCCGATCTTGACCTCGCTGAGGCAAAAGCCCGCCGTGTCGGCCGCCACCGCCATATCGCAACAGGCCACCAGGCCCATGCCTCCCGCATAGACATCGCCCTGCACACGCGCAATCGTGGGTTTGGGACATTCGTAGATGACGCGCAGCATCTCGGCAAGCAGACCCGCATCGACGCGGTTCTCGTCGCGCGAGTAATCGGCCATGCGGCGCATCCAGTTCAGGTCCGCGCCCGCGCAGAATGCGGGACCTTCGGCGGCCAGCACCACGGCCCGCACATCGGCACGCTCGCCGACCTGGAGGAAGGCGGCGGTGATCTCGGCAATCGCCGCATCGCTGAAGGCATTGCGAATGGCAGGCTGAGCCAGCGTAACGCGGGCGATGCCGCCATCCACGGTCAAAGTCAAAGCAGTCATGGCTTGTCTCCCAGTGAGTGAGGGCTTTGCAGTTGCGCAGCCGCCGTACCCGGCAGCTGCTGCATCAGGAATTCACGGACCTGCGGCAACCATTGCCCGATATGGGCGGCCCGGTCAAAGAACTGGTGTCCCTCCGCGCCACTGGATGGAGCAAACACCAGCTTCAGATTCTGGCCTGTGGCCAGATAGCTTTCAGCCATCTTGCGCACCAGCGGCGGGCGAAAGTAGCTATCGTTCTCGGCATAGATCCACAACTGAGGCACCTGGCTGGTGGCGGCAAAGCCGGCCACGGTCTTGAGCAGTTGCGCCTCGCCGCAAACCGCTGCTTTCTCGCGCATCTGCGGCTGTGAACCCCGGCCGCCGGCAAAGTTGATGACGCCGCGCAGGCCTGCGGGCTGCTGCGCCGCCAGAGCCAGCGATGCAAAGCCGCCGGCGGACTTGCCCAGCAGCACCACATGCGTGCCATCGACATAGGGAAGCTTCTGCCCGTAAGCCATGATGGCCGCCACATCGCGCGCGGCCTCCTGGGCCGCATGGCCATAGTCGGGGTCATCGCAGCTGCCGTAGCGGTCGGCCAGAGGACCGTCCGATGCGCCATAGCCGCGGCGCAAGCCCGTCACCACCACATAGCCCAGTTCGGCCAGTGCGCGGGCCTGCGCGCCGTAGCGATCGGTCATGGCTTTGCGGGCCTCCGTGCCGCTGGGTGTGCCGTGGCTGAGCACGATCAGCCCCCAGGGGCCGAGTCCCTGCGGACGATAGACATGGCCCGCGAGCTGGGCAGTGTGTGCGGGCGCACTGCCTGCCTCCGGCACCCAGACCGGAATGCGTGCATCGAACTGCTGCACCTCGGCCCGGGCCAGCTCCACCATCGGCCATGCCAGCACTGCACACAGCAGCGCTTGCATCAGGGCGGAGACGGAGCAGCGCATCATGTTCGGGCCTTCGTGTGCTTACATGCGGAAGACACCAAAGCGGGTGTCCTCAATCGGCGCGTTGCGCGAAGCAGCCAGGCCCAGCGCCAGCACGCGGCGCGTGTCGACGGGATCGATCACGCCGTCATCCCAGAGACGCGCCGTCGCGTAGAAGGGGTGACCCTGGTCCTCGTACTGCTGACGGATGGGCGCCTTGAAGCGCTCCTCCTCCTCCGCACTCCAGTTGCCGCCCTTGGCTTCGATGCCGTCACGCTTGACAGTGGCCAGCACGCTGGCCGCCTGTTCGCCGCCCATGACGCTGATGCGTGCGTTGGGCCACATCCAGAGGAAGCGGGGCGAATAGGCGCGACCGCACATGCCGTAATTGCCCGCGCCAAAGCTGCCGCCGATGATGATGGTGAACTTGGGCACCGCCGCCGTGGCCACGGCCGTGACCAGTTTCGCGCCGTGTCGGGCAATGCCTTCGTTTTCGTATTTGCGGCCCACCATGAAGCCCGTGATGTTCTGCAGGAACACCAACGGAGTCTTGCGCTGGCAGCACAGCTCGATGAAGTGCGCGCCCTTGACGGCCGACTCGGAAAACAGGATGCCGTTGTTGGCGATGATGCCGACCTGCATGCCCTCGATGCGCGCAAAGCCGCAGACCAGGGTGTTGCCGAAGCGGGCCTTGAACTCGTCGAACTGGCTGCCGTCCACGATGCGGGCAATGATCTCGCGCACATCGAAGGGCTTGCGCGTATCGACGGGAATCACGCCATACAGCTCTTCGCTCTCGAACAGAGGCGCGGCCGGCGCATGGTCGGTCTGCGACTGGGGCTTGCCCTTGTTCAGGTTTGCCACTGCCTGGCGTGCCAGCGCCAGCGCATGCAGATCGTTCTCGGCCAGATGGTCGGCCACGCCCGACAGGCGCGTGTGCACATCGCCGCCGCCCAGGTCCTCGGCGCTGACCACCTCGCCGGTGGCGGCCTTGACCAGGGGAGGGCCGCCCAGAAAGATGGTGCCCTGGTTCTTGACGATGATGGACTCGTCGCTCATGGCCGGCACATAGGCGCCGCCAGCCGTGCATGACCCCATGACCACGGCGATCTGGGCGATGCCCTGGGCGCTCATATTGGCCTGGTTGTAGAAGATGCGGCCGAAATGCTCGCGATCGGGGAAGACCTCGTCCTGATTGGGCAGGTTGGCGCCGCCCGAGTCAACCAGATAGATGCAGGGCAGACGGTTCTGTGCGGCCACTTCCTGCGCGCGCAGATGCTTTTTCACCGTCATCGGGTAGTAGGTTCCGCCCTTCACGGTGGCGTCGTTGCAGACGATCATGCAGTCCACGCCGCTGACGCGGCCCACGCCGACAATCACGCCGGCACCTGGTGCATCGTTGTTGTACATATTGAGCGCGGCCAGCGGCGACAGCTCCAGGAATGGCGTGCCGGGGTCCAGCAGCCGCTGCACGCGCTCGCGCGGCA
>NZ_SPEY01000023.1 GCF_009360615.1 Comamonas sp. | reverse complement strand
ACTCACGCCCACAGCCTATGCCCAGAGGCTGATGCAAAAGCAGTTAAATTAACCTCGGACTCCAAAGCCTTGTGCTACTGAAAACGGGGGGACGTCGCTGCCAAGAACCGGGGGCAGTTGCAATGAACAACTGGCTCCGACCAAAAGACTTGGCCAGGAAATGCGTTCAGGCCCTGCTGGCTTCAGTTCTTGGCATAGGAGTTGCCAGTAGCTATGCGGCTCCCTTGGATGATCTCAGCGGAGGTCAAACCGGCCGCATCGAGTTCAACTCCAAGACGCCAGACCATCGCTGGGCATTGGTTCGTGGCCGGCTGGGAAGCGATACCACCATCTTTGGTGATCTGCTGATGCCTGCCAATGCGCAGGGCAAAGTTCCGGCAGTAGTGTTTTCGCACGGCAGCGAAGGTGTCAGCAGTCTGTACTTTGATGTGTGGGCCAAAGCACTGAACGCGACTGGCTACGCCGTCTTTGTGGTGGACAGCTTCAAGCCGCGCAACGAAGAGCGGGTTACGGGAGCTTCCAAGCAGCTGACTTGGAACACCACGGCCAATATCGCGGATGCGCTGTATGCCCTCAAGCTGCTGGCGACACATCCGCAGATTGATAGCCAGCGCATCTATCACATGGGTTGGTCACGTGGCGGGCAAGCCGTTCTGGATGCGGCATGGCCGACCTACCAGCAGCACGTTGTTCCTGTCGCTGTGAAGTGGGCCGGCAGTATTGCAGTCTACCCCGGTTGCAATATGCGCTACCGCGTCGATCAGCACAGCAAACTGCCGTCGCCGCTGCTGATGTTGCTGGGTGAGAAAGACGATATGACATTGCCCAAGCCATGCATGGAGTTGGTCGATGAACTGGCGGTCAACGGCAATCCGGTCACGTACAAGGTCTACGTGGGCGCTACGCATGTTTTCGACCGACTCAACCAGAAATGGGCGCAGTACAGGGAAGGCAACTACAACAAATGCTCAATGGACGTACGTATGCCCTACGGCGCCAACGATCGTTCTTGGGGGCCGGCACATGACAAGTATTCCGGCAAGACCTTCACCGACGTGAATGAATGGAACGGCTTTCTCAAGACATGCCAGCAAGCCTCGTTCATCAACATTGAGAGCAACGACAAGGCCAGGGATCAAGCCATCAAAGATGTTCTTGGATTCCTGTCTGCAAAATAGAAATACCGATGCAGCCTTGGACTTAAGAGTATTGGATGAAGAAAGGTGCCAGCTATTCAGCAATGACGGCAGTTAGAACTACGGGGGGATTACCGTACGAGATGTGTCTTCTCTGCAGCTAAAGTCTGCATCCTGAACACTGAAAGTGAATTCATGACAAAAGAAGCCAGTGCATTGCATCTTGTCGAAAGACCGCCGTACGAGAACCGGAAACTGATGGATCAAACGCTAAAGAAGTGGGAGACAGGCTATTGGCGAGTTGGTAATCGCACGGCGAAGCAACTGATAGGAAGAAAAATCTATCTGTACGACGGGCAAAAAGCCAACTGCTCCATAGGTGGAGAGATTCTTGCTTGGATCCCGCGGTTAGATAAGGGGGCTAACCGAAAAATTTTTCTTTTCCGAGAGATCAAGGCCTTGAGAGGAGTGCCCGCACCTCAAGCCGGATGGGGTAACGAGAAATGTATTAGCTGGAAGAACTAAGAGCCGCTAACGCCACTTCCCTTTGAGATCAGCCAGAAGCATTTATGCTTCTGGCCCTCATGGCGAGACAACCCGTTAGCACAGAACTGTGGCGACAACTGCAGTCCCTAATCCCAGCCTTCACGCCTTCCGTCAAAGGTGGCGCACGCAAGCTCACCGTGAGCGATGAAGCAGCGCTCAATGGCATTCTGTTTGTGCTGCAAACAGGCATCCCATGGGAAGATCTCCCCCAGGCCCTGGGTTACGGCAGCGGTATGACCTGCTGGCGGCGCCTGCGTGACTGGAATGCCAATGGCGTCTGGCAGCGTTTGCACCGAGCCATGCTGGTGCGTCTGCGCGAGCATGACCAGATTGATTGGAGCCGAGCCAGCATAGATGGCTCCTCGGTGCCAAGCCCCCGGGGGGCCAGGAAACGGGCCCCAACCCGACGGACAGGGGCAAGCTTGGCAGCTAACGCCATCCCGTCACGGATGGCCAAGACATCCCGATGATGTTCTGCGTCACCGGGGACAATCGTCACGACTCGGTGGTGTTCGACGAGTTGGTTGATGCCCTATCTGGGCTGACTTTCGGAGCGCATCACGTTGCTCGCTTGACTTGGCAAATGCGCGTCGCACCACTGCCGTGCCCGCACCGCTGCCGCTGTCGGGGGCCGTCGCTTGCGTGGTGGACACTGGCTTCGAGGGTGCGCATCGCAGCGCATCAAAGGTTGCTTGGAGCTCCTTTTTCAACGTCCTGAGCTGCGCCATGTGTGCGTCGATCTGCGCCATCTTTGCTTCGAGTTGCTGCTCGATCTCTCCGCGACCAAACGCGCCCTGCGCCATCTGCGGCAAGATGACTTTTATTTCTGCCAATGAGAATCCCAGCGCTTGCGCGCCCCGTACAAACCGCACCAGACCAACGTGGGGTTCGCCGTAAGAACGATAGCCGTTGGGCTGGCGTGGCGGCGCACTGATGAGCCCTTGTTTCTCGTAGTAGCGAACGGTGTCGGTGGAAACACCGGCCGCCTTGGCGACTTGGCTGACATTCATGGTGGTGTGTGCGGAAGGCATGACGACAAAGCCTTGACATTGGAGCATAGACCAAACTTTACGCTTGGCTCCTTTTCGCTCAGGACACGAAAATGTTTCGCCACTGTACATACCTCTGCACACTCCTTCTGTCGGCTTTGGTGACCCACGCGTCGCTTGCCCAAACAACGAACCCGAAGCCTGACGCGGCTCCCGATGTGGGCTTTGCGATCGTCAAGACGTCGCAGGTCGCGGTTCCACAGGCGCTGCTGGTGCCGGGCGGCAGCATCACCAAGCAGGTGAACTCCAATTTCTCGGCTTTCCTTGTCAAACACCACAACGACTACCTGCTGTTTGACACCGGCATGGGCAGCCAGATCGACAGTCAATACCAGCAAGGCATGCCGATCTGGTGGCGGCTGTTCTTCAAGTACGACAAGCCGGTTGTCACAGCGCGAACGCAACTGGACAACGCGGGTATCCCTCCTTTGCAACGGGTGATCCTGAGCCACAGCCACTGGGACCACGCGGGCGGTGCACAAGACTTCCCCGAGGCGCGGGTTGGCGTTGCCGCTGCGGAGCTTGAGCTGGTGCGCTCCCCCAGTACGGGCCCCGGAGGAACATGGCAGTCGCAAACCAGTGCGGCAACCATTCAATGGGAGCCTTTGGTGTTTCAGTCGATACCGTTCAAGGGCTATCCTGAAAGTCTCGATGTCTTCAAGGATGGCAAGGTGGTACTGGTGCCGATGCCTAGCCACACCCCCGGGTCTGTGGGACTCTTTGTCACGGTAGATTCAGGCAAGCAGTATTTCTTCATTGGAGATGTGGCCTGGACAGTGGCGGCGTTGCAGCAAGGTAAGCCCAAGTTCTGGGTCGCGGGCAAACTGGTGGACAGCAACCCGCAGCAAACGCAGAGCAGTATTGAAAAGGTGCGTGCGCTGATGCAATCTGAACCCGACTTGGTCGTGGTTCCGGCACACGACAGCACGGTGCAAGACTCATTGGGCTACTTCCCGGCGTGGGTGCGATGAGCTGATCCTTTTTGTACTGGATGGCTTAGATGTGAACGAGGTGATGCTCCGACTGTTGCTGCTTCAGGCTGGTTAGAGTCATCCAAGTTTGACATCTCAATGACTGCTGAGGCCGATAGCGGACGTTCATCTCGGATATTGCTACACGTTCGGGAGATATCCCAAACTGCTGCATGTGCTTGGTTGCTGCGAACTTAAGTCTGGTATGGCCGCATAGCTTTACTTCTCGGAACGCAGGAATTCAGGGGAATTACCCACCAGAGACTGGCCAAGCAATTGCTGCCCAAACAAAGACGAGGGCGTCAGTGGACCAGTGTCGTCAAAAAGCTTTCAGCTCATTACCCGACCAAGCAGCTTCGATTCGTTAAGCGAACAGCATTACGCCAGCGGTAGCGTTTTTTCTGGATTGTGCCCGTAACCCATATCGGCACAAATTCAGTTCGGCTCCGCGCTACATCATGTCTTGGCTATCTCGTCACAAGCTGCGTTAGATCGCGCTACATGCCACAAGCGATAGTTGCTGGCTACGTCCCCGAGCAGCTAACAAATAGCTGAATGCGTCTGAAAGAACCACGCTCTAGACACCTGTTGTTTTGCACAGTAATATTGTCGAAAACAACTATATGTAGCGTGTTGATCAAATTAGAAACACTACATATAGTGCCTGGCAGCACTCGAAGTGGTTGAGTGCTAATTTGGCATATCGACCACTGAACCCAAAGAGGATCAATCGTGGCAGAAAAGCATCAAGTCATCTTCTATCCTGTCGGAAACGGCGACACGACGCAGATCGTCCTGTCCAACGGGCGTCGTATCCTGTTTGACTTCTGCCATCGAGGAGCTAAGGCGGAGGAGCCGAGCACGCCTGAAATTGATCTCAAGGCGACTCTGAGGGCCCACCTGAAGAAGGCCGACCGCGACTATTTTGATGTCGTCGCCTTCACCCATGCGGACTTGGACCACATTCAGGGCAGCACCGAGTTTTTCGAGTTGCAGCACGCCAAGAAGTACCACGGCGAAGGCCGAATCAAGATTCGCGAACTCTGGGTGCCTGCCGCAATGCTGTTGGAGCAGGCCGACAACGACCATCAGATGGAAGAGTTCGTCCTGCTCCGGCAAGAGGCACGGCATCGGCTGCTGGAAGGCAAGGACATCCTGGTGTTCTCGAAGCCCCAAGCACTGGCCGACTGGCTCGAACCCATCCTGAAAGAGCGTGGCGAGTCAGCCTCTGCACGCGATCATCTGTTCATCGACGCCGGCACGATCGTGCCCGGTTTCTCACTTGAAGCGGACCAGGTGGAGTTCTTCTGCCACTCGCCCTTCATCAAGCACTGCGACGAAGGCGACATCATCCGCAACGAGGCTTCGCTGGTTTTCAACGTGCGCTTTCGCGCCGATGGTGCCCACTACGACTACCTCGAAGTTGGCGATGCAACCTGGGAGAGCATGGAAGACATCGTCAAGACGACGCAGTACCACAAGAACGAAGACAGGCTGGCATGGGATCTGTACAACATCCCGCACCATTGCAGCTACCTCGCGCTGAGCGATGAAAAGGGTGACAGAGAAACCGAGCCCAAACCGCTGATCAAAGACCTTCTGCGTATGGGCAAGCCGGACGCGTATATCGTCAGCTGCAGCAAGCCGGTCCCGGACGCGAGGGACTCGTATACCCAGACTCAGCCGCCGCACATCCAGGCACGCAAAGCCTATGAGCGGTATTTGAAGGAAGTTGGTGGCCGCAAGTTCCTCGTCACGATGGAAGAACCGAACGCCAACAAGCCGGAACCCATCACGTTCGAAATCACGAGCGGCGGAGTCAGCTGGATTCGCTCCGCATCCATCGGGGCGCCAGCCGTCATCCTGTCTTCACCTCCGCGGGCAGGTTGATGGCCGGCGAGTACCACGAACTGGTCAATGTCGTCGAGATCGCGGACGCGTCGGCGCTGACGATTCCGCGCGCCCAGCTGCTCCATGATGCTGTCGCGCGACAGCGCGATTTCACGATCGTGCAGCTCTTGCAGTACGGCAAGGACGAAACGCCGAAGCTCGAGTGCATCGTCGTCGATGTCGAGTGCGACGGCGTTCCACCAAAGAACAGTGTCGGCATTCAATACCGGGAACGTCTGGCGCTGTGTGTGTCGGACGATCCCAAGCTGCTCGTCGAGGTGCTGGCGCTGCGCAAGGACTTTCCGGTCCTGATGCACCAGAACCAGGGCGTTCCGGGCGCTGCCGCCAGCCTCTGCCTGTACTTCGAGCCGGTAGCGGCCGTAATGCGTACTTGGACGCCGCAGAGCTTTCTGCGCCGAATCCAATGGTGGCTCGAAAAAAGCGCGCGGCGCGAACTGCACCCGGCAGACCAGCCGGTCGAGCACCTGTTCTTCGCAAGCCAATACGAATTGGTCCTTCCATGGAACCTGCCGGCACTGCGCAAGAGTGCCGAGCACCGCTTTGTTATCGCGCGAGGCCCCGAGCGCCCCGGTGGGGGCTTCACATGTTTCCTGGAAGCAATCCCCAAGGATGCCGCCGTCAAGGCCGGCACGACGGCTCCCATCGAGTTGGTGCTGCCCCCGATCGTGCATGGGTTTGTGGAGCGCGATCCCGCGACCTTGGGGCAATTGGCCGACATCCTCTCCAGGCGTGGCATCGAACTGTTGCCCATCCTGCGAGCAACGCTGCAAGCGCGCGTGGGCGACAAGGGGGTCGCGGCATCAGCCGACGACAAATCCACAGTCGTCTTGCTCCACATCCCCCTATGCCGCGCCGAAGGCGAAAAGCCCGTCGGCATGACACATCGCGCGTTTGTGCTGCTGAAGGGTGGGCTGGAGCTCGGTGTTGCCACCGGCGCGTTGTTCTTCCATGAAAAGAAGTACTTCAGCGCAGCCGGGCTGATGGGTGAGCAGCAGGCCACCGAGTGGGGCGCGCAGCCCCTGCTGCCGATGGCCGTATTGCGCCGGAATGATGCTGCTGCGGCAAGGAAGCAGTCGGGCATCTCCGACGAAGGCCCCGTCGGCGTGCTGATCGGTGCGGGCTCGCTCGGCAGCGCAATACTCAACCTGTGGGGGCGCGCCGGCTGGGGGCGCTGGACCGTCATCGACAAGGACCACATCAAGCCACACAACTTATCGCGGCATACAGCCTACTCGCAGCACATTGGGTGCCCCAAGGCCTCCGTCGTTGCGGACTTGCACTCGGCGACGATGGATGGTGCCACCGAGGTCACTCCACTGGATGCGGATGCCAGTGACTTCAGCCTTGGGGCAGTTGCCGATGCACTATCAAATGCAAAACTGGTGGTCGATGCTTCAACGACCTTGGAATACCCCCGAGTCGTCAGCGCTGTCGATCACTTCGCCAGGCACTTTTCTGCATTCGTCACGCCGACCGGCAACGCAGCAGTGCTGCTCGCGGAGGACGCCCAGCGGCACATTCGCCTGCGGACCCTCGAAGCGCAGTATTACCGGGCCTTGATTCAAGAGGATTGGGGAAGGAATCACCTCGCGGGAAATGCCAGCTCGTTCTGGAGCGGTGCTAGTTGCCGGGACATTTCGATGGTTCTGCCCTACTCGCGGATCATGGGGCAGGCTAGCACTCTGGCCGAGCAGATCCCAGCGGCAGTTGCGCAAGACGGCGCGATGATCCGGATATGGCAGCGTGATCCAATTCGCGGCGCGGTGGAGGTCCACGATGTGCCCGTGGCCACCGAACGCCGCATGCAACTTGGCGAGTTCGCTCTGTTCATTGACGCGGGTGTGGAACAGCAGCTTCGGGACATGCGCACGAAGGGCTTTCCCAACGAAACCGGCGGCGTGCTGCTCGGCTACTACGACTTCAACATCAGCGCCGTCGTTGTAGTCGCAGGCCTGCCGCCTCCCCCGGACAGCAAGTCCAGCCCCAGCTCCTTCGAGCGCGGCGTTGCTGGCCTGGCGGAGGCGGTCGCCGAGGCCTCCCGTCGCTCCGCCGGCGTCGTCGGCTACATCGGCGAATGGCACAGCCATCCACCGGGACACTCCGCCTCGCCCAGCCGAGACGACCTTGTGCAACTCGTTCACCTGGCCCTGGGCATGGCAGACGATGGCCTCCCTGCCGTTCAGTTGATCGTCGGGGAACACGACCTGCAAGTCTTGCAGGGTGCGGTGAAGTGATGCGGGGTGCGTGGATGTTCGCCAGATCGGCCATGCTAGGACACGGTGCTTGGGCTGACTCCAGGAATTCCGTGCGTGATGCGCGAGAAAGAACGGCATGCCAGGGCAAATGATCCTGCAGATTTGGGATGTGCAGCACGGCGCGTGCGCCATGCTCACCCATGAATCCGACAACTGTGTGCAGGGCCGGCTCGCGATGATCGATTCCGGAGACAACGGGTTGACGGGCTGGAAGCCGAGCACCTACATCAGGAACCACCTGCAGCGCAGCGTGCTGGACTACCTGTTCATCACGAACGCCGACATGGACCACATGAGCGATCTGGACAATCTGTGGAGCGAAGGCATCACCGTCTCCACGTTCTACCGGAACCGCTCCGTTTCCCCAGGAGATTTGCGGATCATCAAGGAAGCGGGTGGCGAGCTGACCGATGACATCGAACGGTACCTCACCCTCCATACCGACTACGTGCATCCCGTCAGCGCTCCTTTCGATCAGCACATGGGCGGCATCACAGCGTCCACCTTCTGGAACCCCTACCCTCGCTTCTATGACACGAACAACCTGAGCCTGGTCGTGTTCTTCAAGTTTGGGCCATTCAAGATCCTGTTCCCTGGCGACCTGGAGGAAGACGGATGGCTCGCGCTGCTGGATCAGCAGGCGTTTCGCGAGGAATTGGCCAACACAACGGTGTTGGTCGCCTCCCACCACGGCCGGACGAACGGCTATTGCCAACGGATCTTTGACTACTTCACGCCGCAGGTGGTGGTGGTCTCCGACAAGTCGATCATCCACTCAACCCAGAAGCCACACTATCAGTACACTGCGTCGGACTCTGGCGTGCTGGTGTCCAACACCAACAGGCGCAGGCGCTGCCTGACAACGCGCAAGGACGGATCGATTCTGTTCAAGGTACGGGATGACGGCCACTACACAATCACCACGGAGTACGACGGATGAGGGACATGAAAGACTACAGCAGCAAGACCCTCAAAGGCCGAAACCTGGCGTGGTTGGTCGCCACGCTTGTCCTGGACGTTCTTGTGCTCCTAGTCATCGCGTTCAATACCGCGATCGACGAGCTGACGCCGACGAAAGTCGCGGTCATTCGAGCTAGCTTGACGACATTGCTGCCTATCCCGGCGCTGATTCTTTCCTCACTCATTTCCTCTGATCACAAAGCCATCTTGGTGTTCTGGCGCCGCCAGCACCCGTTGCCGGGCGCTCGAGCCTTTTCCGTACATGCACCTGCAGACCCTCGGATCGACCTGGACAAACTGAAGAAAAATGTGGGCGAGTTCCCGAGTGTGGAGAGAGAGCAGAATTCGAAATGGTACGGCCTGTACAAGCAAGTTGACTCCGATCCTTCGGTCGTGGACAGCCACAAGAATTACCTGCTGTTCCGAGACATCGCGGCGATGTCGCTGCTGCTCGTTCCGGTACTCCCGTTGGTCATGTATCTCAGCGGCGTCGACTCAACACGCATGCTGGTGTCCGCAGCGTGGTTTCTCGGGCAGTATTTGATTGCGGGATTTGCCGCAAGAACCACGGGCATCCGCTTCGTGCAGAACGTCCTGGCCGTGCATGCCAGCCGAAAAGTGGCTGGCTCAAGACCTGCAACGCGCAAGCCAGCATCGGCGCAGGCCCCTGTAAACAATTGAAGTCACAGATGCTGCTCAACTATCCGTATCCCGATGTTGCGCGGCAGTGCCGAGTGTTTGCGTAAAAAAATTTCGTTTCAATATATCCCGCAGTACTCAATTCGGATTCGACTTCTTAGTATTGCCATGCAACGCTCTAAACCCTTGGCCGCGCGCCATGAACGCCGTGAGCATATGCGGAATCAGCACTAAGACGTGTGGCTTCGCCATAGGTTTGCGCGTGCAACGTGGCATAGCGATCGAGGTCAGCTTTCTTGCTGGTTGAGCACGCGAAGGTCAATTGCACACTGGTGCGAGATGGCAATGGGCCAAGCCGCAATTTCTGGTCGAAGTCATTGGATAGCGCCCTTACTCCTAGTAAAGAACAGCGGCTGATACGGCCGCAACAGCAGATCACAGTTGATGATGATCCGCACTGGCAGACCCGGCCACTCAGTCATGAACATTGAGGGAGTACATACAGGCATCCCACCAACGACTGCTTAGCGTTAGGGACCAGCCGAGCACATGGGAAGCCGGAGAGACAGCAATCGCTGCACAGCAGACACATGCTTAGTAGGCATGATCGAAATAAGAGGTGGTCTTCTCGGCTGCGGTGTTGGAAGACCACTATCCAGTGGCCGCTGATGTAAGCCGCTGTATGCGCGCAGCACTGTCCAGATTTGTCCATTCCAATCTCAAATCTAATGGTAGAAAGGATGGTGGATAAAAATAAAAAAGCGCCGTAAAGGCGCTTGTTTATTGACTATCTGGCGGAGGCTGTGACAGTCGAACTGATGTTTCATTTCACATCATAAAACATCAAAATTCAGAGTTTTTGTAATAAAAACAATGAGTTATGATTTTGGTTGTCTCAGCTTGACTCATTGTGCATCGCACAATATTCTGTTTTTTCCGTATACTATTCCGTATAACGATAGCAAAATGAGCCTCCAGTTTCCGTCGAACTTAAACGTATGGTCAAAGCGAATAAATTGACGCAGTTGCAAGCCAGCCGAATCAAGGAAGCTGGCATGCATGGCGATGGTGCCGGGCTGTGGCTGAAGGTCACGGAAGGTGGCTCCAAATCCTGGATCTTGCGCTACACGATGGCCGGGCGAGAGCGTTGGACGGGGCTTGGGCCATACCCTGATGTTTCGCTGGCCGAAGCACGGGACAAAGCCATGGCATGGCGCAAGCAGGTGCGTGAAGGCGTTGATCCGATGAAGGTCAAGCAGGAGGCCATGGCGACCGCACGAGCAGAGCAAGCTAAAAAGGTCACGTTCGCCTGGTGTGCAGCGCAGTACATCGAGTCGCATCGTGCTGGTTGGAAAAATGCCAAGCATGCAGAGCAGTGGGTTAGTACCCTGGCCATGTACGCCGAACCTGTGATGGGTAACATGGACGTGGCCCTGGTGGAGACCGAACATGTGGTGCGCGTGCTTGAGCCTATTTGGAACAGTAAGCCTGAAACGGCTTCTCGTTTGCGAGGGCGCATTGAATCCATCCTTGGCTGGGCCAGTGCCCGCCGCCTGCGCAGTGGAGACAACCCAGCGCGTTGGAAAGGGCACCTTGACTCGCTGTTTCCTGCCCGCACCAAGGTCTCTCGGACGCGCCACTTCGCGGCACTTCCGTGGAAGGACATGCGACCGTTCATGACTTCGCTGGAGGCGCAGGCCGGTGTTGGTGCATTGGCGTTGCGCTTCACCATCCTCACTGCTGCTCGATCCGGTGAGGTGCGAGGCATGGTATGGGACGAAGTTGACTTGTCAGCCCGTCTGTGGGTTGTTCCTGCTGAACGCATGAAGGCGGGGCGCGAACACCGGATTCCATTGTCAGATGCTGCCGTGGCCTTGCTGCGTCAGCAGGAACAAGCGCTCTTGGCTGGTACGAACGTCGTTTTCCCCAGCGTGCGGGACCATAAGCCTCTTTCGGATATGACGCTCACGGCGGTACTTCGCCGGATGCAGCGCAATGATTTGACGGTGCACGGCTTTCGCTCGACCTTCCGTGACTGGGCTGCCGAAGCGACGGACTACCCGCAGGAAATGGCTGAGATGGCGCTGGCACACGTGGTCAGCAACAAGGTGGAGGCTGCTTACCGGCGAGGCGACATGCTGGAGAAGCGCCGTGAGATGATGCAGAAGTGGGCCGAGTTCATTCTTTGACTCGCGTGAGCATTCCCCGGAAGAACTGCTGCTGAATGGGGTAGCCACCGCCGCAGCTTCATTCTTTAGCGCTAAGGTTTGGTAGTGCTCGCCAGCCGTTTCGTCCCTGTGGCGCATTGCGCATAATTGAGTAGAGTAAGGAGCTTCCCATGCGACCATCACAAGCACTTGAAATTAGGCGTAGCGATGTACGCGCAGCAGTGGGCCGTTATCGCACTGAAAACCCGCGTGTATTTGGCTCCGTCGTGCATAGAACCGATCAAGAAGGCAGCGACTTGGATTTGATCGTTGATGCTCTTCCGGGTGCCACGCTCTTTGATCTGGGGGGCTTGCAGGATGAACTGGAGAGCATCCTTGGTATTCAGGTCGATTTGCTGACCTCCTACGATTTACCCGCCAAATTCCGCGATCAAGTCCTTTTGGAGGCCCGGCCTGTATGAATATGAACGGGTTGCCTGATTAAATTGATCATATGCAGCAGGCGGCTGCAGATGCATGTGGCTTTGTTGTGGGCATGACCCGAGACGAATTTGAGGCAGACAAGAAGACGCAGCAAGCGGTCATCATGAGCCTCGTCATTCTTGGCGAAGCAGCCACCAAGGTCATGGGTGGCTATGGTGATTTTGCAGCAGCGAATCCTAATGTTCCTTGGAGAGCTATGCGCGGGATGCGCAATCGCATCGCCCATGGATATTTCGATATCAATCTAGATGTGGTCTGAGATACCGTAAAAACGGCATTGCCTGAATTACAGAAACAACTAATCGCAGTTAGAAAAATCCTGATTTATGATTTCTATTTGAGTAGAAAATAATTTTCAAGACTACTTTTCAGCAAAAAAGGGACACATTTTGTGTCCCTTTTTGTTTGTAAGTTATTTAAATCTCTCAGCCTGAAGGATAAGTTTATCGTCTGAAAATTCTTATAAATTGAAATCACTACAGCTGAAGAAAAGAGGTGTATTTTTGAGAATATAGCCATGAAATGATTGACGTAAGTGATTGTGAGATTAAATTTCATGTATCGCTTTTAATGGTGTTAAAGGTTTTTTTCTAAGTTTGATGATTTGAATCTGAGCAGAAGATAGATTGCATTTTTTCCGAGTCACGTTAACTAATTTAGATGAGGCTTGGCAATATGATTTGTAAGTGATGTCTAAAGAGTATTTTTCAACTAATATATTGTATAGATCTTCTCTTTTTCCATAAAATAAATGTTTACCTTTATCGTGTCCATGATATGGAAGAAGATTTTTTATTTGCATATTCGAGGCTGCATTTTTCATCATTTCTTTTAATTTGATGAGAGCCGGTTTTCCAATATTGCAATATGTGTCTTTGGCTTTTTTTGTCTTTTTTGCGACTGTTCCTTTAATTTCTTCAAGGTGCCACTCGGAAGTTTTTAAAATTTGAGGAATCCTCTTATAACCTGTCTGTACTAGGAAGAGATCAAAAGGGATATTTTCCGGTTTGCCTTTGCTTATTTTTGGTGAATAAATCAATTGTAGGTTTTTACCCTCGTCATTACGCCACTTTGAGTAATGCTCTACAACACTATCAATATTGATTTGGTATTGGTTGTGAAGAATCAATGCGATTCTCATCCAAAAAATAATAGGCAAACTCATTTCTGATGAAATGTGCGCTATGGTATTGGATAGCACTCCTACGATTCTTTCAGCCGATTCTGCTAGACAAGTATCGACTTCGTCAGGTGGCTGATAAAAATTTTCAGTAACTCTATTTTTTTTGATCTCATGAAGAATATGCTTTCTAAGCTGTTCGTCATGGATGGGTATTTCAGTTTTAATGACGATTAATCGAATGAATTCTTCAAGTGACCAGTGATGAATATCATGCTGAAAGATTTTTGTCATGGTTTTATTGGATGAATATTTTTATCTTGTTGAGCTATGAAGATCGGTACCTAACACTGTGCCTAACAGATGGCCTAACACATACCTAACTATCGTACCTCACACCTAACAGTTCAGCAAAGCAAGCACCTGCCTTGCCTGCAAATTTTCTAAATCTGTAAAGCCTGGTAGCTGGGCGACTGCATCCTGCATGTCGTCCGTAGCACTAGGAGCTTGCTATGGCATATCGCCAAAAACCTATCCTTGCTACAGGCGCTGACTGCGCAGCTGCCTCAACCAAGCTTGCCCGTCCACGCCTTGATCCTTTGCTGGACTTCGATCAGCTTCCCAATTCCGCCCATGTCCGCATAGATGTGGTGCAAGGGCTGTATGCGTGCTCACGCGCAACCATTTGGCGTCACGTTAAAGCCGGTCATATCCCTGCCCCTGTGAAGATCTCAACGCGCATAACTGCTTGGCAGGTTGGCTCGTTGCGTAAGCACCTGATGGAGATGAAATGACGCTTATTGATTGCCTGACTTTTGCATGTGAATAGCTGTAAAAGTCAGGTGTATTTGCATGGCATAAAAAGGAAATTTATGCCTGTTAAATAATCTGAAATTTGACGATCGATTAGATTTTTTTGTTGAAAAGCAGCTTGCAAATTCATTATTTGAGCTTAGAGATAACTAAATGTAGGCATTACCTAGCAAGGTGCTTATCAAGGTAGTAATGAAGTAACTATCGTATAGCTGTAAACCAACATTAAGAAATCAATTTATGGAGTGAAAAGAAATGTGTGATTCACCTGGGATAATGTATTTTCTTAAAAAGCCAATGCCTTACAAAAAGGCTGAAAAGTTCTTTAAGTGTAATTTTTGGCCATCATTCTCTGGGGATGGAGTTACGGGAGGGCGAATGATTACTTTAATGTCGCGCGTCACGGAAGCTAAGTTCGAGGTTACACCTTGCTTAGATAAAGCTAAGGAAAACTTAATTGGATTTTTTGTGAGTATCAATATTCCTGCGTGCGTTATCGGTAATAACGCATTTCTGCATATTTTGGTGTATGAATCTGCAAAGATTGCCATGACTTTTTTGAAGGACTATTTGAAAAATATTGGAGTTCATGAGAAATATATTGAACTCATAAAGTTAAGGAATGCTTTTATTAAAAGCTTGGATCTTACTTACTTGCTTAAATTCAATAGTGTTGAGGAAGCAGTGGCTATGCGTGATGAACTTGAGCTTCGTATAAATTCAATCTATCACTACCTGCCTACAACTAAAAGACCTCATGTTGGTGAAGATATAAGTAGGTCTGTTTACTTGGATGTTCGCAACCATCTATCTTTACTTGCATATATAAAATGGCAGGATAATCCTGGTAAAAAGAAGTATGGGCTATATGATGGTGCGGATTCTGTAGATCCTGAGGTTAAGAAGAAAATCTATAGTGTGAGTAAATATGGTTTGCGTATCGAGCTAAAAATCACAGAAGCTTATTTGAAGAAAAACCATTCAGATATGATGAACGTTATGGAGTGGAAAGATCCCAAAAAATCAGAAAAAGTAATCGCTGATGTCTTTCAAAAGTTACGTTCAATGTTACGTTTAGATGAGGATTTTCGTCACAACAAGCATCGTTCTTATGACTTTGCCAAGCTAGACGAGAATGTTCAAAAATTCTTGACTTCTTACTATGCTGGTAAGGAGAATTGCAAAAACGAAGAGGGTGATTCTTCTGAAAAATTGCCGACTCTCGATGAGATGACAAAAAACCAGCGTTATGAGCTGAAGAAGAAGATTTATGAGAAAACGCGGATTGATATCTCTATTCCATGGAAATATCACAAGCGACTGAAGGCGATGGATTGGCTCGTGCAGCCAAAGCCACCAGTGCTTTCAAAGAAGTATCGTGAGCTTTGGCCCTATGTTTTCAATCGCAGAAATATGCCAATGTTCTTGAAAAAGGTGAAAAATGCTGGTGCCGTCTGGGCGTACAAGCCGAACGTTGAATCCCAAACTTCAGATGTCTCTGACCTGATGGGCGATGAGCCCTGTGTCGAGGCTGTGGCTGCCAAGCCCTATCGAGGTATTGGCAGTTTGAAAATCCCAAACCTTGCAAACATGGCTGATGATTGAGCAGGAGTCTAAAAAATGAAGAGGGCGTGTGACTTATTGGTTGCACGCCCTTTTTTGTACCGTTGTCGTCACAGTCGCAGTCGAGATTTGGGCTGCTGCCGGTTTCGTCGACACCAGCCTAAGCTTCTCGAGCTTCCTCGAACGCTATCGGACTGATGTACCCAAGCGTCGAGTGCCGATGCGTCGGGTTGTAGAACCGCTCGATGTAGTCGAACCCATCTGGTAATCCCCCCGCAATTCCAGCGTGCTGAGAAGTAGAGACCCTCACAGGAGAATCTCTACCATGAAGAAATCACGTTTCACCGACAGCCAGATCATCGACGCGCTTAAGCGAGCAGAAGCCGGCCTGGTGGTCCCCGAACTCTGCCGTGAACTGGGCATTAGCTCGGCGACGTTCTACAAGTGGCGGGCCAAGTTCTGCGGCATGGATGCGTCGCTCATGGCACGCATGAAGGAGCTGGAGGAAGAGAACCGGCGCCTGCGCAAGATGTATGTCGAGGAGAAGCTCAAGGCTGAGATCGTCTCGGAGGCTCTCGCAAAAAAGTGGTGAAGCCATCTCGCGCCTGCGAGATGGCTCACAGAGCAGTGCAGCAACACGGCGTGTCGATTCGAGCCGCTTGCAAAGCATTCCAGATCAGTCAAGCCTGCTACCGCTACGAGGCTCGCCGAGGGTGTGCAGAATTTTGTGTAAACGGACAATCAACCGCCGGCGCAAGCCGGCCTGTCCGTAAGCACAATGAGCACCAAGAAACACGACGTACCCGAAGAACTGCTGTCTGGCCTGCTGGCCAACTACAAGAAGCCCGAAGACCTCATCGGCGAGAACGGCCTGCTCAAGCAGTTGACCAAGCTGCTGGTGGAGCGAGCCCTAGACGCCGAACTGACCGAGCATCTGGGCCACGAACGCAACGAAGCGGTAGCCAACACCACTGGCAACACCCGCAATGGCAAGAGCAAGAAGACCCTCAAGGGCGATTTCGGCGAGTTGCCCATCGAGGTGCCACGTGACCGCCATGGCAGCTTCGAGCCCCAGCTCATCCCCAAGCACCAGACCCGCTGGGCCGGCTTCGACGACAAAATCATCTCGCTGTACGCCCGCGGCATGACGGTGCGCGAGATACAGGCCCACCTGGAGGAGATGTACGGCACCGAGGTCTCGCCCAGCCTGATTTCCTCGGTGACCGACGCCGTGGCCGATGAGGTCAAGACCTGGCAAGCCCGCCCGCTCGATGCAATCTACCCCATCGTCTATCTGGACTGCATCCATGTGAAGGTGCGCGAGGGCGCTGTGCGGGTCAAGGCGGTGTACTTGGCCATCGGCATCACCATGACGGGTGACAAGGAGGTGCTGGGCCTGTGGCTGGCGCAAACCGAGGGTGCCAAGTTCTGGCTGCAGGTCGTCACCGAACTTCGCAACCGGGGCGTGCAGGACATCTTCATCGCCTGCGTCGACGGGCTCAAAGGCTTCCCCGACGCCATTGAGGCGGTATTCCCCAAGGCGGTGGTGCAACTGTGCATCGTGCACATGGTGCGCCACAGCCTGAACTACGTCTCGTGGAAGCGTCGCAAAGAAGTGGCCGCCGACCTGCGACGCATCTACACGGCAACCACCGCCGAGGAGGCCGAGCTGATGCTCGGTGAATTCGAGGCCCGCTGGGATGCCGAGTACCAACCCATCGGCCAGTCCTGGCGCAGGAACTGGAGCCGGCTGATTCCGTTCTTTGACTACCCACCCGAAATCCGCAAGGTCATCTACACCACCAACGCCATCGAGTCGGTCAACATGAGCCTGAGGAAGCTGACCAAGAACCGGGGCTCGTTCCCCAGTGACGAAGCGCTGACCAAACTGTTCTATCTGGCCCTGCGCAACATCAGTCAGAAGTGGACCATGCCCATCCGGGATTGGAAGGCTGCGCTGACCCGCTTTACCATTCAGTTCGGAGACCGCATCTCCGTCAATTGAAGTCCGAACCGTTTACACAAAAATTCGGACACGCCCGTCAAAGAACGAAAAGTCGCGCCATTACCGTTTGCAATTCCGTCACCAATCCTGTTCTCGATCTGCTTGAAGATCACTTCGATATCGAATTGACCATTGCCCGACGAACTCTGCTTCACTTCAGGCTGTGATGGTGCATTGATGAACTTCATATTGATTACTGGTGTCGCCCAGGAGCCTCCGCGCCCCTCTGGAGATGGCACCGTTGCCACATCCATGCCACCCAATGGCGTGACGCTGCCCGACTGCCCGGCCATCATGAGCAGCTGCTTGTTGCCGACCGTAAGCAGTTCTGGCACGCCGCGCTCGTTGACCTCGTACATCTTGCCGGCGCCCACATCGCCACCATTCTCACGTTTGCCGCTGAGGCCGAAGAAGCTACCGATCGCGCTCAGTGCCGACCCAAACATCCCAGAGCCGGTGCCGCCTTCCACTGCACCACCGAACAATGATCGAGCCAGGTTTGCTGCCACGGCCTGGCTGCCCATCTTCAGCAGCATCTGGCCCCAGGCCGTGCCGATGTCTTTGAAATTGCCAGTGAGACTGTTGTAGAGGGTATCGCCCAGTTGGTCCTGCACGTTCTGCGCAAAGCGGACCGTGAACTGATCCATCTGGTTCAGGCTGTCCTGATATTCTTTGTTCGCCTTCTTCACCGCACGGGCATATGTCTCCTGCGAAATGTCAAGGGACGCCAGCAAGCTGTCGTACTTGGCGAGTTCCGCATTCAAACGCTCCAGCGGTGTCATCACAGACTCTTTAAGCGCATTGCCCAGTTCCTGGGCCTGCCGCTCCATGTCTTCGGTGGCTTGCTTGGCCTTTTCTTTGGCCGCAGCGTCTTTATCGGCAATCAACTGGTTCAGTCCATCTTGCAGCTTTTCGCGCTCTAGCCCGTATTTCTGCTGGATCAGCAGCACCCCCTCCTCATACTTCTGCTGGCTCAGCTTGCGTTCGTCGAGCAGCTTCTTGTGCTTGCTCAGTTCTTCCTTCTCTTTCGCGTCAATCTTGGCCCAATCGCTGGTCGCAGCATCGACGCTCAGGCCCAGCAAGTAGCCCTTGCTATCGAACTTCTCGCCGTTCGCCCCTTCCCTGAGCTTTTTCTGGGCCTCATTGAGGTCATAGATGGTCGTTGCCAGCTTCTCTGCCTCGGCACGCTCCTCTGCAGTAGCGTTGGCCCCCAGCTTCTGAATGGCCTGCAGCCGCGCTTTTGCTGCTCCCGAAAGTTTGGCAAGCTCCAACTCATCACGCATTGATGCCAGACGCTTCTGGACTTCAGGATCGCTGCGGGTCACCCTGGCCTTAGATGCAGGAACATTCGCCCGCTGCTTCTGAGCTTCTGCCAATTTGTAATCGGCATTGATCATTTCCTGCAGCTCTTTGGTGGCTGCATCGGCGTTTGCCCTTGCTTCGATCAGGGAACGGTTCACGTTTTCCAAACCCTTGGCGTCAACACCACCCCGACCAGCCTGGAACTGCTTGTTCAATGCAGCTTGATCTCGCTCCAAAGATTTGACGGCTGAATTCGCCTCGCGCGCCCTTGTGGTGAGTACGCCGATAGCATCTGAAGCTTTGTTGCGCTGATTAGCAAGCTGCGCAGCCGTAAGCTTGTCTACCGAAGCCGTTAACTCGTCCACTTTCGGCACAGCCTTCGACGAATTTTCCCCAAATGCAAAGATGCTCGCGGCAGCGATTCCAGCGGCAATCGCAATGCCCGCAGGCCCAGTTAAAAATGCGATCAGACCACGCAATGCTCCGCCCATCGCGGCGCTGGTAGCAGCTTGAGCAGCCTGCGCGGCTGTCAGCCGATTGGTTGCAATCTCATGTGCCACTGTCGCTGCTGTCACCTGTGCTTGGGTCACTGCAACACCTTGGAAGGCGCGAGCCTGAGCGAGTGACGCCGCAGTTTGCGCAACCTGAGCCTGAGCAAGGGCCACTTCAGCAGCCGCCGCTCGGACTGCGACCGCGGCCTTGGCTGCTGTTGCAACGCTTGCTGCAACCATGCCACCTACATAGCGGGTGAGGCCGGCCGCCACGGCGATCAATGCAGTGTCTGCCAGGACATTGAAGTTCGCCCCCAAGGACTGTATTGCGGAAGATATGGTGGCCGTGATGCCGCTGGCCTCATTGGTGCGACCAACATACTCATAGAGAGCGTTCGTCACGGATTGAATTGCATCCTTAACCGTGGTTGGCATCTCTTTAACTTGCTGAGCAATCTTGGTAGAGCCATCCGAGAGGGCTTGCACGAGAACATCAATCCCAAGTTTGCCCTCGGCGCCCATGCGGCGAATTTCCGTTGCACTCTTGCCGCTGCTCTCTGCAATGACGTCCACCACAGAGTCGACAGTAGAGTAGATGCTCATCCAAGCATCGGCATCGATCGCACCCTTCTGAAGCGACTTGGCCAGTGCCTCCATTGCCCCCTTGGATTTGTCAGCACTAGCTGCATTGACCACAAGAAGGCCGCTAAACGAGTCAATAACGTCCACCGACTGGCTCAGCGATAGGCCCATTTCTCGGAGAACTGGAGATAGCTGGATGAAGCTCTCGCGCGTTTCTTGAATCTTCCGGAAGGTAGCGTTCGCGGAGGCAAGCATGCGCTCCTGCACATAGGTGTACTCCTCTGTGCTCTTGGTGGCCATCTTGATACGGCTGGCGTACTGGCCCCACTCGTCGGCCATGTCGATAACCTTCATCACCGCCAAACCTGAGAGGGCAGCTTTCGCGGCGGCAGCGATCGGGGAGAGCCGCTGCAGGCTGTCGGCCGTCTTGTCCAGACTCTGCTGAGCACGGCGCTGATCCTTGATCATCTGATCAAGCTCCAACGTCACGTCATAGTAAATTTCCCCAACCTTTTCAGCCACAGTCGCTACCTCCCGGAGTTCACCGAGAATGCTAGGGAAACGCGAGGAGTAATAAAAAAGCCCCGGTGACGGGGCTCTTCTTAACGTGGATCGCGAATTACACGTGATGGACTACCGTAGAGGATGATCACTTTGTCGCCCTCAGAGAACTGAACATCTGTTTGTTGCGCAATTGTCATCAAACTGCCATTTTCAGTCGCAATGACATATTCCATGCCCTCACGTTGAGAGCCGCTTTGTTCAATTGCTGCACCAATGATTGCCCCGACTACAGCACCACCAATTGCGCCGACTGCATTTGCTCTTCCGCTGCCACCGATACCGGATCCTGCAACAGCACCGGTTACCCCACCAACAGCGCCACCAGTGCCTGTATTTCCGTCAATTCTGACGGCCCGGGAACTGATGATCTTTCCTGCAACGCTCCTATTCACCTGACCCACGGACCCAACTGAATAAGTACTTGGGTCCGTCCTGTTGGCACAGCCCAGCAGCAGGAAAGTACACGCACCTAGGGCTATCGCTGACCTGATCATTTGGACGCTACAGGGAACATCGGCTTATTGACGTCCACCGTCTCTAATCCTTGCAAGAACAGCTTGATATTGTTCTGGGCAGCACGATTAATGGACTCACGAGCTCTGGTGATGCCCATGAAGGCATGATCCCAAGGAACAGTGCCTTCGGCCGAAATATCTTGCGTAAAAATAATGGAACCGTTGGAGCGGTTCAGAATTTCATAACGTGCAATCGACTTAGAAGTCATCGAAGCACCAGCACCAGGAGTTTCGAAGGCCAAAATCTTGACTTGAATGCTAACCTTGTTTGCGGAGTCGTCCTTGAAGATTGCCATACGATCAATGGCTTCTTGCAGCGACTCTTTCCAGAAGTTTGTTACGCTTTCAATGCCCATTGGCATCTCACCCTTGGCCTCTTCGGGGCGCGCAAGTGTGACCGTGACAGTTTTTACCTCGGCATCAATTTTTGTTTTGCTGACACCAACTTCTGGCACTGAGAAATTGAGTGGTGGTGGTGCTGCACAGCCTGCCAGCGCCGCGACAAAAATAATTGCCAGTAGTTTTTTCATATGCCCCTCCTGTTTGAAACATTTAGTATCTCATCGTTTCAGTCATCCAATGGGAAGTGAGGCATTGGAGTTTCATTTTTGAAATGCTGCCATAGCTGCTCGATACTCCTCTCTCGTCGGCACATCCCGCCTCTTCTTCTTTGCGTCTGGGTACTTCATTTCAAACAGGGCCTGAAACTCGCTCATGCTCAGCGCTTCGGCGTCTGCGGTACCCATGCCCAGGTGAACGCGGGCGGCGGCCACGTACTCAGCGACATTGAATTCCGTCACAGGCCTAGCGCTCTGCTCCTTGCTGCCACCTGTGCCCACCAGGCCGTGGCGCATCAGGTGCGCCGCCAGGCTGATCTGCTCCAGCACCGGCATGCTGCCAGCGTGCTCACCGTCTTCATCAAGCCACCCCAGCAGGGCTGTTGCATCGTCCTGTTCGCACAGCACAGCGAGCACATAACGAGCGTTCAGATGTGCTCGAGCACCGAACAGGCCGCGGAACGCATCAACGATTTCGCCCGGGCGCCCGAGTTGGGCGATCCGGGCGAACGACGGTGTGAATGTGAACTCCAGACCGTTGGCAGTGACGACTCTGGAGTAACCGTGCTCAATCAGCATCAGGGGCCAACGGGAGTACGAGTCAGCACAACCTCACCGTTGCTCTGTGCACCAATGCTCCAGGTGGCTTCAGCCGAGTGAGGGCTATCGTTGCTCCACGAGGTAACGATGAAAGGCCCGGTGTATTTCTTTCCGCTCGGATAGGTGATCTTGAGCCAGACTTTGGGCTGATTCCCTGTCGAGACGGGAGGGCTGACCACGTGAGCCTCCATCTCTTCCTGGTTATGGACCTCATCGTCGTAACTCACACCATCCCCAGAGAATTCGACGTTTTTGAAAGTCACCAGGCTAGTCTTGGTGAAGTCTGGGGATTTGTCAGCCGTGGTGTCTGCCGTATCCCAGGAGGTGTTGATGCTCTTGGCTCGCATCATGCCCAGGATCTTGTAATCGGCCTCCTGCGGTGCGGTGGCCTCGTCCTTGAGAGCAAATTCGACCTTTACGTCGCGTCCAACGTGAGCGCCCATGGCGATCTCCTTCTATCGGTTGATGATGGTATTGATGGTGATTTCGGCCACAGGCCGGCCATCGTCGGTAGCCCAGTAGACTGGCTCACCTGGTTGTGCAAATACTAGGGAGCCGGATTCATCGAGCAGCTTCTCGATCACGTCCTGGGCTTTGCTTTCGGGCGCCATGACCGGGTCAGTGCCAGATCCGATCAGCACCAGGCTGAAGGCGGGCTGCCGCACCAGGCCCGCCAGTGGCCCACCCATGGGCTTGAGAACGGCATAGCGGTCCGACTTGCCGCTATCGATCCAGCGCCCGAACTGAAAGCGCCAGCCCACAAGCACCGGTTGCAGGAGCTGCCGAAGGGATTCGCTGGCGGTCATGTCTTGATTGCTCCGGAAATCACGGCACGAATGTTGGGCTCTGCTCGCTCAAATCCCTTAGCCAGGAATTCCTTTTCAGCAGACGGTCGACGAAAGCGCTGCACGTTGTCGGGGTCGTGCACGGGTTCGGCATAGACAGCCGTATAGCCGACACGGCCGACTACCTTGGTCGCTTCAGTCTCTACCCTGCGGTATTGGCTGTTGAGCAGAGTTGAGGTGTCAATGGGGGTGAGGACAGAAGCTTCTGAGGCACCAAGGATGAGCGCCTGAGTCATTCCACGGGCACCTTTGGCTTGGACCTGCTCCACGAACTGCGGCAGCCTGCTGGTGATACGAGGCTTGGCCATTACGTGAGAATCCTGAAATCGTCCGCGACGCGGTCGAAGGTGTCTGCATCACGCACCACCGTGCGAACCTCAGCGGCGCCGGCCGCCACGGGATCAGCCAGCGCGCTCTCACCGATCAGGACGTAGTCGCCTTGCTTGACGGTGCTGTGTTCGGTGTAGATGACCTGGCGCAGCGCCAGCTCGACGCCTGTATCCGGAGACGTTCCTCCTGCGTCGGACGAGCGCACCGCCTCCGACTTGTAGTCGCAGTCAAAGAGCACAGGCGGAGCAAAGGAAAGCTGGCCGCTCCAGTCGTCACGACCAAGGAGCGCCCAATGAGTGGCTTTAGCGGTATAGGACCAGGCAGCTGATGCAGACATGCGCTCCATGCTAGGGAGCGCAATTCGCCCGGCGAGCGGTCAGCCGTTGACCACGAACATGAACGCTGAGGCCGCAGGGTCTGGGCCGACGAGATCCGCCACTGTGCCGGCCTTGTCCATGGTGGCAAGCGAACGACGCAAGGCTGTGAGGTCGCCATCCTTGTATTTGAAGCCGCGCGATGCACCTGAGGGGGAACCTTGGCTGGAAAGGCGCCGCGGATCGCCAGCGGCTGCCACCAGTGCAACGGCCATGCACTGGATCAAGATTTGAGTGTGTCCGTCGTAGCCCGCATCGACCATGGCCTGCTCGGCTGTGGCAACACGGGCTACAGCGGCCTCCAAGAGAAATGCGGGCACGCTCACGCCCAGGGCTGAATCCAGGTACTGCTGCGCTTGCGTGCTCGTGATCATTTCTTGGTTGCCTTCACTTCGGACTTCGCAGCAGTGAGCTGCGCCTGCAGGTCAGCAACTTGCCCGCGCACCTTCTCCAATTCGCCGGCAGCCGCTTCATTCAGCTTCTGCGCGTCCGTGAGGTTCGCCTGCAATGTTGCTTCACGGGCCAGAGAAGCTTCCAGATCTGCCTTGGCGGCGGCCAGCTGCTGCTCCAGCTTCTGGCTTTCGGCCAGGCCGGCCTTGACATCAGCGATGAGGCCTTCGATGGTCTTCCCCTGGGCCTCCAGAGTCGCCTTCTGCTCCGCCATGATGCGGGCGCGCTCGAGGCGGTCCTGCTCGGCGGCGTCTGCCATAGCCGCAGCGATCTTGGCCGCATCGGGGTCGGCCGGCGCAAGCGCGGCGCCTGAGCCATCGCCCGAGACCTCCTGATCGGCAAAGACCGTGGGCTGCGAGCCGCCCAGCTCACACTTGCCAGCTGCCCAGCCGGGGAGCACATCGAATTCGATGATGTCGCCTACCTTGGCCCCTTTGGGCCAGGGTGCCTTGAGGTGTTTGATGATGTAGAGGGCCATGGTCAATCAGCTCTTGGTGAAGTGGGCGATCTGCGAGCGGCCTTCAAAGTCGCTGCGGAACTGGGGCACGGCCGCGGCCAGCACGCCGAAAACATAGTCGTCTTCGGGGTTGTGACGCACCTTGGGGCGGGTGACCAGGGGCATGCCGTTCAGGATGGTTCCCCAGTCGCCGTTGCTGATATTGGCGATGCTGATCACCTCGTTGGCAGCCAGGCGCGGCACAGGCACGATCTCGGCCACCTGGGAGACCTCGCGCAGGCGCGCCAGAATCGTCTTGGGATAGCCGGCGGTGAACTCGTTGATGTCCGCGTAGGTGTAATCGCTATAGTTCAGGAAGATGGAGATGCGGCCATAGGCGTTGTCGCCCAGGTGAGCATTCACCAATTTCTCGATCACGCTGAGCCACTGTGCGCCCGTTGCGCCTTTCAGATCCAGGCCGTGCATATCGCTCGCGCGCTGCGGGAAGTTGCGCAGACCGTAGATGGTCGAGCCGGCCACATTGATGGAGCCATAGCCATTGAGCACCACGTCTTCCAGCTTCTCGGAGACCTTGCGCTGATGGTTGGAAATGGTGGCCGTGTCGATGCCCGAGGGGCCACGGCGCATCACCTCCATCTGACGCCAACCGAAGCGGGCCTGGCTGTCGAAGATAGGCAGAGGCGTGCCCTCGTACTGCACCAGGGCCTGATCGGCGCGGCCTTCGCTGCGACCGTCCATGGTGACGTGCACCTCGCCCGAGTCGGAGATCTTGGGGAAGTAGGACACCAGATCAGCCATGGCCACGGGCGTGGAGTTGGCCTGGGCCAAGCGGTTGAACATCACCAGGATGTCGCGCTGCAGCTGCACGGAGCGGCTATCGATGCGGCGCCATGCGTCCAGGGGCACCTGGGCGGCATTGCCGGTCATCGTGTCGCCAAAGCCATCGGCAAAGGCCGAGTTTGCGGCCATGGCCGTCTGGCGCATGTTGAACGCCGCACGGTTGCCGTTGATGGCTGCGCTTTGTTCTTCGGTCAAACGAAGCATGTGATTCTCCCTATTGAGTCTTGACCGGTCAGGCCATGTTGTAGAAGTTGGCGATCTCGATGTCCACCAGGTCGCCGGCGGCGGCACCGGTGACGGCGGCCGAAGCGAAGGCCACCACCAGGTTGCCGGCAGCGGCGGCAGTCAGGCGGCCAGCGGCCCCGACCGTCAACGGCTGACCGAAGGTGTAGTTGCCTGCGGCCACAGCAGCCTGATACTGCTGGCCAGGCTCCAGGATGTAGGCCACGCCGGTCTCGTTGGCGGCATAAGCCGTCTTGAGCGGATCGCTGCCGTTGAACCAGCTGCCGGCCTGGGCGTAGAAGTCACGGTGTGCCAGCAAGCGCACCATGGGGCCTGGTGCTGCGGCCTGGGCCAAACTGGCGGCGCCTTCGGTGACAAAGGTGCCCGGCAACAGAGCTGCCGCCACAGGCTTGTCAGAGACTGTGCGCGGATGGCGGTCATGAGGGCCGCGATAAATGAGGTTGGCTTTGGCCATGGCTTACTTGGCTCCTTCTTCAATCAGGCTGTTGATGGAGTAGCCCTTGAACTCGTCGCCGGGCTGCGTCTGGGTCTGCTTGTTGCCAACGCTCACGGGCGCGGCCTTGGCCTTGAGCTCCTTCAAGCGTTCCAGCGGCATCAGCTTGAAGTCATCGACGGTCAGGGAGCTGTTGACGGCCAGTTCGGTGGCAAGGGCATCACGCTCGGCATTCACGACAGCGGCCTGGGCGGTCTCCAGATCAGCAATGCGCGAATTGGCTGCAGTCAGCTTTTCTTCCAGCGGCTTGTTCACCAGCGAGTTGTAGGCAGCGAGGACCTGGGTATCGTTCAGCCCCTCGGTCTTGATGCCTGCAGCATTGAGTGCGGCGATGATTTGCTCTTTCACGATGTCGACCTCCTGATGGTTCGTGATCGGTTCATAAGAAACCTGCCGAACGACTTCAACAGGCTGTCCGACCCATGCTACGGAGCCACTTTCCGCGACGTGATAGTCCTGGCGCCACAGCTTTCCGGCCTCGTCCGACCAGACCGCATAGGAGGCAAACACCTCGCGGATCCATGAGTTCTGAGGAAGCCCCACGCGCAGGCCGTCATAGATCTGGTCGAAGCTGATGTCCTTGTTGGTGAAGAAACTGCGCAGCCAGCCAATGGCGCCCTCATAGCGCCGGTCTTCGGGGTCCTGGTTGACCTTGATGGTCTCGATCTCGTCCTCGCCGCCTTCGCTGTTGAGGAACATGCCCACACCCTCCTCCGGCGTGCCGGCGCCCGGCTCATCCAGCAGGATCGCAAGGTGGTCGTAATGCAGGTTGGTGGCGATAGAGCTGTATTTCTTGCCGTGGCTCTCACCGTTCGCCACGACCTCGATCAGGTTCAGGCCAGTGCTGACGTGAATGGGATCGGCATTGGTGCCCGCGATGGCTGCATCCAGGCGCACAACCAGCTTCTTGCCCTGCTCGGTTGCCTGGGCCATGTCGCCATTGACGACGATATCTGTCAGGGTGCGCCCGCCCTCATGCCGCGCATTGGTGCAATAGGCACCGATCCAGGCCGTGGCCAATGCCTCACCATTGGCGGCACTGATGTGCTGGCCCTTGCTGTTCTTGGGGTGCCCGGCGGGAGCAGGCTTGCCATTCAGGCTCTTGACGCCGGCGGCCAGCTGATCTGCCGGGTACAGCCGGCGGTTCATCACGATGTCATCCACGGCGCCGCAGACGTCGCGAATGGTGTAGGTGGTGCCGGATTTGCTGACGTTGGCCGCATTGACGGCACTGATGATGTGGATGCGCTTTTTTGCCATGGTCTGCCTCATAAAGATGAGGGCCATGCTAGGGAGCGGGTCCCGCGCCTTATATTCAACGCTTTAACTATCGTTCGAGGGAGACGCTATGAAATATGAACTCTATCGGGCCGCTTGCGCGGGAGAACCGAAGGATGAGCACATTGCCAGCTTGACAGAAGTTGAACTGACGAAACCATCGCATGTGAAAAGAAGCCCCGGTACTGCTGAAATTGTTAATGGCCGCCTCGCTTTTAAGACCGCCGATGCAATAGACGGACTTCTCGCGGCACAGCATGAATTCTTCATCGTTGGAGACGATGGAGAGCGCTTTTACTTCAATGTTTCTCGGGTTGGCCAGCCGATAACGGTAATTGATGGCAAAGTCACTGCCAGCATTTACTAGTTGCCTTCAGTGCTCTGGAAGCCAAGCCTCACGCTCAGCCGCCATAGTCTTCTGCAGGCGCTCTGTCAGGATCGGCTTGCCACTCGCATCAAGCAGGCATTCCGTCTGCCCGCAGTGGCAGTTATACCGGTTGCCATCGCGACCATAGAATGCCCGAACCTCATCTGTGGAGTACACCCGACCATTGCGCGTCGCATGCGTGACCCGGGTGGTCGGCAACAGCGCCGAGGTCCACAGCATCCCAATCCTTAGCCCGTAATGCACCTGCGCAGCTTCTGACTCGGCCCAGCGGGCCTGCCGCAAGGTGTCGGTGATGTCGGTTTGCGCATACTGGGCAGCCTTTGACCTGGTCACGCCCAGGCCATCAACGATCAGCGTCCGGGCAGCCTTCGGATTCAGACCATCGGCCACGGCTCGGCCAATGATGCCGGCCAGACGGCTCTGTCCCTCGGCGCGCAAGCCGGTCCAGTGCTCGTAGCTTTTCATGCGTGCCAGCGCCACCCGAGTGAGATAAGGCTCACTGCGGACCACCTGATCGAACGAGCGTGAGGCGGCATAAGCCCCAGAGAGGTTCGTGAGATTGGTCACGCTTTGCAGCGCGCCGAGCTGTGATGACTGCTCAACGAACGGATTCCACCAGAACAACTCCTTGGGCTCCTTGCCGTTCTGCACCCAGCGATCCAGCGCGGCTGCAATCTCCAGCAGGACGATGTCGAGGATGGCTGGGGTGATGCCATAGGCCACCTGTGGGCCCGTGTCGTTGAGAGCGTAGACCGGGATGCGATCGAATGCGGCCAGCACATCCGTGGTGAGCCTCTTCCAGCGTTCATTGATTGCCGCATGCGCCTTGCGGAGCAGCAGCGTGGAGCCGGTGCGGTCCCGAGGCGTGCCAGGGATGGCCGGGTTAGGAGCTCGCCGGCGCATTTTCGATTGGGTCATCTGCGGGATCTACATCACCTGTGCGAGCTGGATCATCCTCGGTCGGCATACCGTCATCCATGCGCTGCTCATAGTCCACCACAGCGCGCAACTCGTTCGCATCAAAAAGCGGCTCGGTCAGCCCAGCCTGATAGGCCTGCTGCATGGCGGCCGTCATCTTGCCAAGCAGATCGACCTTGTCTTTCTCGGTCGGCGCATTGACCGGCGGCCATTGAATCTCGAAATCGCCAGCTTCGATGATGCCGGCCGCCTGCATGCGTGTGATGAACTCCTCCAGCATGGGCGTGAGCTCGTACTCCTGCCGACTGGAGCAGCGATTGGCGAAGTCGGCCTTGTCCTCATCGCTGGCCAGGCGCCCGGTCTGCTGGCCAAACAGCACAGTGAATGGGATCCGCACCGAGGCGGCAAACTCATTGGCCGCCGTGGTCCAGGGTCCCGTGGGGTCGCTGATGGCAGTCTGCAGGGTTGTGGCCTCGCCGCCCTGCATGACGATCGACGCGTCCTGATTCTGGTTCAAGGCCTTGGCCTGCGCCTCGTGGGCATCCTTCACCGATGTGACGGGTTTTCCATCTGGTCCCGGCATGGCCTGCGGCTGGCCGCCAGCGTCGTACTTGAACACGATGGTGCGAGCGCTGTTCTTCAGGAAGGATTCGCCCGATCCGCCGGCGATCTTGTCCAGGTCCACCAGCCGGTTGAAGCCTGCGCGCAGCAGTGGCACGCCGTCGTAGAAGTCCCCCACCGCACCCTCGGCCAGGATCTGCACGCGGCTGGGGTGCACATCGGCCCATCTCTCGGGCCTGCCCTCTGTCTCCGTGCCAGGCGGACTGATTTGCCGGTACTGAAACATGGCCGGAGTACCGTAGTTCTCAGCGTCCTGATCTGTGTGCCACTTCGTGACCTTGATCTGGTTTTCGCTGAGCGGGATAAGGTCGACCAGCTTGGTTGCACGCTCCAGAGGTTGGTCGAGCGTCTTGCTGTCGGCCACGCGGTAGATCACTGCCGCATAACGGCCCACCAGATTGCGCCGGTCCAGGTCCTTGAGCTTGCTCCATGCCCGGATGGAGCGCAGCAACTTGCCCGTCTTCAACTCCCATGGGCTTTTCTTGTCACTGTTAGGCAGCTTGATGCGTGGCAACTTGAGCCAGCACACATCCAGCAGCCGGTGCACAGCACCATGGCCAGCGCCGCCACGCTCATAGGCGGCATAGAGCATCTCAAAGCTTACGTGCTCGCTGTAGCCGTACTGAATCCAGGCCGTGGCCCGCTTGGCATCAAGGCCCAGGGAGCCGAGGAACTCACGCCGAGCGCGGGAAACTTCAAGGGTGTTGGTGATGATCTCGGGCATGAGACCATGCTAGGAAGGTCAATTTCTCAGCTTAGCCGCCAGCGCTTCAATGCCATCTTGCAGTTCAGCAAGCTGTTGAAACTTGTCTCTTGCAGAAGTTCTTCGCGCGTCCAAACTCCTCTTCCATATGTCGAATGAAATATTTTCACCCAGTAGATCGCAGTAACCTTGGACAGTTCGTTGATGATTCGGATCTCGCTGCGTTGAGAGGAAATTAATATCATCTCGAATCATCTCCATTTCGGCCATGACGATCTCTTTTTTCCCTTTTAAAACCTCTATCCGGATAGATATCTCTCTATTTTTATTGGAGTCAGTTAGTGCCTGCCTCGTTTCTCCCAGCTCAGTTTGCTGAAGCTCAACCCCTCTCTTGAGCCACAACAAGGCAAGAAATGCGATTACAGGATTCATTATCCCGCCAAAGAAGTCGCCAATAGCGCCGTTTATGTCGTAGCCTAATTTCCAGTCCCCAGTCTGAAATGAAAAATAGATCGGCACGGCCACCGTGAACCCAAAAACAATCACCGCTGGAATCAACAAAATCCACACCGTTTTACTAGCAACCCAGTCAAGCAACTTCTGCATACAGCCTCAAGTAAATATCCCAACAGTCGGCTGCAACAACCCATTGAACCCTCTTGCAGCCCCGTCGACCTGGTCATCATATTTGCCGAACGGGAACAAGCGGCACTCATCAATGAACGGAGTGTTCCAGGCGCCCTTGAGCAACAGCACGTTGCCAGCATTGATCTGACTGGCCAGCGGCGTTGCCCGAGTCACCTTGTCGCCCGACTCTGGGCTGAAGTGCACGTTGTGGCCGGCCAGCAGTTTGGCGAAGGCCAGCACCTGGGACTTACCGGCCTGGCCCGGGTCCTGCGGCAGGCTCTGCTTGAGCAGGCGGCCATCGGAAACCGCTGTGTTCTTGATGAGCTGGTCCCGCAGGTTGGTCTCAAACTGCTCCCGTTTCATGTCGGCAATGATGTAGCGGCCATCGGCCAGCCGTCCCACCTTGCCGCCGGCGGTGTAGTCACCATTCCCCGATGCGCCCAAGTCCCAGCCCCTGCACCACTCCACCACGCCCGCTGGGATGGCCTCCACGATGGGCATCAGGTCAGGTTTGATCACGCCTCCGGACGGCGGCGCCGGCAGTTGCCGGTACTGGCCGGCGAACACATAGGGATTGGCCTTCTCCATCCGCCGCAGCTCGTCGGCACTGTGTTTCTCGGGCCAGAGCGGCTCCTCGTCTTTGCCGACCCACGCCGACAGGCGCAGTTGCTCCCACACCTCACCATTGCCGCCCGCAACCGGCGGCCCATTGCCATCCTTGCCACGATCGCCCAGCAGCCAGCCGGCCAGGTCATCCTCGTGCAGGCGCTGCATGATCACGATGATGGGAGTGTCCGGGCTGTTCTTGCGGCTCTCCAACGTGTTCTGAAACCAGTCGATTACGCCCTTGCGGATGGTGTCCGACTTGGCCTCATCCGCCTTGTGTGGGTCATCGATGATGATGGCCCCGCCGAACCCCTCGCGGTGCTTACCCGCGCCGAAGCCGGTGATAGTGCCGCCCGTACCCGTGGCGTACATGACGCCGCCGGCGGTGGTTTTCCAGTGCGAGCCGGCATCCGTGGCCAGGCTCAGCTCGGGGAAGATCTCGGTGAAGGCCTCGTGCTGAACCAAGTTGCGCACCTGGGTGCTGTTGTTGACGGCCAGCGGCGTGCTGTAGCTGCAATGGATGAACTCGGCATCGGGCACCTTGCCGAAGGCCCAGGCGATGAAGTTCACCACGGCCAGCTCTGTCTTTGAGTACCGGGGCGGCATGTTGATGATCAACCGCTTGCACTCACCATTGAACACCCGCATCAGCGCATTGCAGATCATCGCGTGGTGCTGGGCCCGGCGCCAGAGGAAGCCTTTGCGCTGAAGGAACATCCAGCGTGAGAACGAGAACAGGTCTTCGCGTGCCCAGCCCACGGCGGCCAGACGCTCTGCGGGGCTAAAACTTGGCCTGGACACTCTGCACGACCTCCTTCAATTCTTCTGGGGTGACCGTGGTGGTGACATTGGTGCTGTTGACGGCCAGCGGCTGCCCGTCCTTGCCCGTCAGCTCGCGCTTGTTAGTGAACGCTCCACCCAGCTCTTTTGCTGCCTGCTCCAGCAGAGTGGAGACCATGGCCGCATTGCCTCGGCTGTCCGCCCGCTCGAGGTTTCGCTGCAGCACCCGCAGCCGATAGGCCTGCTGGGCAATGGGGATGGTCGAAATGTCATCGAGGAACTTCGCGCGCGTGGCGGTGAAGATCTCGCGCAGCTTCTTGCTCAGGTTGTGGCCAGAGGCCTTGGTGGGGTCGTACATCGCCACCTGCTGGCGCGTGATCACGAGGCCGAACTCTTGCTTTACGTGGTCGGCCACCTGCGTGGGGGTGTCAAAGCAAGCCAGCGCCTGCACGATGGATAGTTTTACGGGGTCTTTGAGAACTGCCATTTTGTATGCCGCCAGTCTTTCTAAGCCGCCTTCAGCAGGCAGGTTCCGCACGCGCCAGCAATCGCTGACCGGCTGACTTCTGGTGTGCCGCGCGCCAGGCCGGCCAGCTGCGCGAGAGCACCTCCAGGGTCTCCCACCCCGTAGCGCTTCACCACGCCGAGGAACTCTTCCACGTCGTGCCCACGGATTCCCAGCTTGGGCAGACCGTCCCGGGTGAATGCCGGCGCGCCAAAATCGTCTTTCTTCTGGCCCACGTGATAAAGCTCGTGCTCCACAAGGGCGCAGAAGTCTGCATCGCTGGCCTGGGCACAGTAGTCGGCCGCCAGCGTGATCAGGAACTTGGGGATGTGGCCAAACCACTCCAGCATCTGCTGCTCTTGGCGCTCCTTCTGCCAGCCGCCGGCTCTGAACATGACCTCTTCGGCCTGGCCCAGGACCGTGCGCCCCTGCTTCACAAAGGCATTGCTGGCCCACAGGAACTCCAGATCGGCCTCGGCCAGATGCTGATGCTCTGGGTTGAAAAGGGCCGAGCCCTCCCGAATGAAGGTTTCCTGAACCCACAGGCCCAGCCCTTCTGCGGGCACGATGGTGGTGTAGGGGGCCTGCCCGGAGAGATTGCCCAGCCCCTGGGGCGGCATAGGTCGGCGGGGCTTCATGTCTGCTTGTCGTCCCATATCCTGCTGTTCTTCATCCTGAATGTCTGCCTGCGAGCCCGTGGCACGATCTGCCGAGCACGGCGCAAGCGTTCCTTTTCCTGTCCCTCATCCGACTCCGCAAACCGAACGACCTGGCAGCGAACGATGCCCTCCTCACGTGTCACGACCTTCACGTTCTTGGACTTTTCCGGAGCGCTGAGCGCAACGCGCATTTGCAGCGGCATGGCGGCCAGGTCAAACACAGAGGTCGGGCCGTTGAACAGCGGAGCGGAGCAATCCTCTGCCCGGACGATGCTATGGACGATGGGCGGATCCAGCTCCGACTCCGCCACGTCCGCGCGCATCTCCTCCAGGGCTGAGCTGCTGTCGAAAAGATCAAACTGCAGGTCATCTCGTCCCATGGGTACCCCCTCTGCGGTGGTGAAAGCAATGCGTGATGGGAAGGCTCAACGCTGGAAGCCCTCCATGAAAGACTCCATGCAGCCCCAACGCCGGTTTGCGTCGAGTGCTGGCCACAAGATGGCCTGGGCGTGCAAAGTCCAGAGGAAGGCGTCGATGGAGCGCTGCAGCTCGCAAAAGTCCGCCTCGTCCATGGACTCGAAGTCCATGCTTTTGGGAATCGCGTTGGGCTTGCCATCGCTGCCGGGCACGAAATCGCAGTGGCCGGCGCCGATCAGCAGCCAGTGGCGCAGCTTGGTGGCATCGTCAAATGCCTCGGTGCGCTCGAGCAGGCGATTCAGTTTCAGGAAGAAGAAGGCGTGGTGCTCCGGGCACCTTGGCAGCCAGAAGGAGAAACCCAAGGTCTGCCCTGGGGCCAGTTCGGTGACAGTGCGGCGCCATTTGGCATAAGCCCTCTGGCCGGCAGCGTCCAGCCCGCAGAGCTTGCCGTCCTGGCCCTTGGTAATGACGAGGCGGCTCATGGTCCATCTCCCTCCATGCCCATGGACGCACCAGCCATGCCAAGGGCGACGCCCACCAGCAGGCCTACGACGAAGGCGAGAAAAATCAACATCCAAGCCAGCGAGGTCATGCGAGGCCTCCCAGCAAGTCGCCCTGCTCCTGCTCTGGTGCCGCCTTGATTGGGGTGATAGTCACCACCAACTTGCCGCCATCCACGGGCATGCCACGCTCTGCAGTGATGCGGCGCACCCATTTGTCGTCCTCGATCGCCACGCCTTTGAGTGCATCCAGCAGCACCTTCTGGGCGTTGTCCAAGTCGATGCACTGCACCGTGTCATCCCAGGTGTAAGGGTCGCGCTTCATGCGGCGCTGCGCGTCTTGCGGGCAGTGAGGGTGCAGCGTGTACGAGATCGCCACGCGGCCGAGGATGGGATTCAGGATGCCTGCGGCCTTGGCCAGCCAGCCCACCTGCTCCTTAAATGCCTTGGCTTCGGAGCTGACGTAGGTCATGGCCCGGGACTGCGCGCCCACCTTGATGACTCGGGTCTGCCAATAACGATTTGCGCTGATGGGGTACGGGAGAGTAAGCGTGATCATGGATTGGTGCTCCTGTTTTTATTCAAAGTCGTCGTCTTGACGGTTGGGGCCAGTGCCGGGCTTCTCCCCGTTCCAGTTGCTGAAACGGACGTTGGGGCCGATGTAGCGCAGGTTCAGATCCCCGGTCGCGCCGGCACGCTGCTTGGCCACGCGCAGCACTGCGTAGCTCTGCCACTCAGGGCCCAGGCTGGGTTTGAGGTGGATCGGGCGGTGGGGGAACAGCACGATGTCCGCGTCTTGCTCGATCTCGCCGCAATCGCGAAGGTCGGACATGATCGGCATCTGATCCACGCGCTTTTCAACCTCGCGGTTGAGCTGGGCCAGCAGCAGCACGGTGATGCCCAACTCCTTGGCCAACTCCTTGAGGCTGCGCGTTACCTCACCGAGCTGCGTGGTTCGGTTGTCCTTGGGGTTGGTGCCGTGCATCAGTCCCAGGTAGTCCACGATCAGCAGGCGCAGACCGAAGCGGCGCTTGAGAGCCCGGGTCTTGGTGCGCAGCGTGTTGATGTTCAGCCCGGTGCGATCGGTCACGTAGAACGGCAGCGACTTGATGCGCATGCTGGCCTCGCACACTGCGTCATGGTCGACATGGCTCATGCGCTTGTGCGGCTGGCGGATCTTGCTCAGCGAGACATCGGACTCCATGGCCACTTGGCGCTGCCACAGGTCGCCACGCTGCATCTCCAGCGAGAACATCGCGACCGTCTGCCGCAATTTGGCGGCGTGCATGCCGATGGTCATGGCCAGAGCTGTTTTGCCCATCGACGGCCGAGCGCCGATGATGACCAGTTCCCCGGGGCGAAAGCCGCCATCCAGCTGCAGGTCCAGCGCATGCAGGCCGGTAGGCAGGAAAGGATCGCCTTTGCCGGAGCAGCGCTCATCCAGATCCGCCATGAATTCATCCATGCCGGCGTCGGCGCTGACCCACTCGTCCCCGGGCGCATCAACGGCCAGGCCGGCCAGCTGGGCAGACACCTTGTCGACGCGCTCGGCGATCGGGATGGCGTGGTCTGCAGCGAGCTCGCGGGCCTGGTTCACCACGGTCACCAGCTGGCGGCTCAGGGCACGTTCGCGGATGATCTCGGCATAGCGGCGGACCGCCGACTCAGACAGCGTTCCGGCGTTGCACAGCTCGGCCAGCGTCTGAATCGCCACCCGGCCCTGCATGTGCTCGTGCACCGTCACCACGTCGATGGGTTTCGCGGCATGAGCCATCGCGCTGACGGCCGTGAAGATCGCAGCATTGGTCTCGTCCGCGAAATCCTTGGCCTGCACGGCTTCCGAAATCACATCGAACTGGCGAGCATCGAACAGCAGCGACCCTAGCAGAGCGCTCTCAGATTCATAGCTTGCCAGCGGCACCAACTTTGCCGGCGTCTCGAAATCGTCATCCAGTGGCGGCATGGTCATGTCGTTCATGCGGCACCGCCTTTGGTCTTCTCGATCACGTGCTGCATGCCACGGTCGGTCAGCAGGAAGTCGAGATCGCACTGCCAGCCGGCATGCTCACCGCTGCGGTGGCCACGGCCCATCAGGAAATCGTTTTTCCGGGCCCGGCCGAAGTAGCTTCGCAGCCAGGCCTGGGCCTCGTCAGCGCTGGCCGCCCGGGGTGTGTTGTCGGTTTTTTTGCTGGTCAGGACCCAGCGCCAGATCTTGCGGATCGACTTGCGGCGCTTGTCGCTCAGCAGGCGGACACGGGGCAGCTCGGGCAGTTGCTGGTGGTACAGCTCCACGATGGCCTCAACCGGGCAGGCTGGCAGTTTCGGGTCATCGCCCTCTTCCGCTTGGTCACCAGCAGGCAGCTGCTCGTCCAAAGATTCGTTCTTCGGTCTTGCTTCGTCGGCGCTGCCGACAGAACCGTTAGGTTCTTTATTTAATTCCTGTTCCTGTTCCTGTTCCTGGTTAAGGAACCCTTTCGAAACGGTTCCGCAATGGTTTGCAATTTCCTCCGGTGACAAACCCATGATCTCGCCGCAACCCCGCATGAAATCTAGCTTCCACGCGCACCCAGCAGGAATCTGCAAAGTGACCTTCACGGCAGACTTGCGCTGATTTGGGTTCTCCAAAGGGTTCCAGTCGAAATGCTTGACCACCCATACCCATTTCGTGGTTTCGCAACGGTTAGCGAAACCCTTTCGAAACAGTTCCGCAAACCCTTCCGCAACCCTTTCGGAACTCCACTTCAAGTCCTCGCAGGCATATCCATCAGGGATGCGAAATACACCAGCAATGGTTCCGTGGGGGCAGGTCAACAGGTAAAGAGCCAGCATCCTGGCGTCCTCGCTCAGCTCGCCAATACTTGAGCTTGACCAGAACGCGGTGTGCACCTTGCCGTAATCACGCATTGGGGATTCCTCCCACGGCTTGCTCCATGGCTGCGCGACGCTCACGAGAGCGAGCACCAATCAGAAGCCTCATTGCGTTCAGATGCGCCTGCGCTTTTCTACGGTGCTTGGCTTTGCCGGTGCGTTGAAAGTCGAGCATCTGGGCATGCATGAGCAGCCCCTCGGCTTGAATCCGCAGCTCATGTGCTTGGTCAGACAGCGACATGGACACGGGAACATCGGGAAACTGAACGACCAAGGCCGGCTGGGGTGCTGGCCTGGTGCTATCGGCGCTGATCACGCCGATCTGTGAAATCTGCGTGTTCATGGCTGCTCCTGACGGCCTTTCATGCCTGCCGCATGTTTCGCCTCAATTGCATGCTCAAGCTGCTGAAGTGCTGCGCGAGCGTCAGCTACCTCTTTCAGAATGCGTGCTTTATCGTTGTCTGAGATATGACCGTCAGCATCCCCTTCCAAAGTTGCCGTCACTACGTGGGACAACTCGGTGGTCACTGCTGAGATCGAACGATTCACGCATGCCGTCTCGCTCATTTCAACCACGGGCAAGCGGACGAAGCCACCACCATCAGCAGCAACGGCATTCACAAAGTCAAAGCGGTGATGAGCCTTAGCTTCGATGCACAACTCTGAAATTAGCAAAGAGGTCGACAGGCCCAGCTTGAACTTCGGGTCGCCTGACAACTCCTTGCGCAAAACCTCTACGGTCTTGCCGACACGGGGAGCTAGGCTTTCATAGCCGCCGGGGTAAGCCTTTGCCATTTGGCGCAGCGCGTCTTGGGGAGTCATATCCGGGTACTCGCAAATTGGATGTTGTTGCTACGGCGTGGCTTCCAGATACTGAGAGCATGGAAAAAGCGGCCGCAGATGAGTTGAGCGATACGAAAGCCGTGTCCGCCGCACCTTGGCGAACGACAGAGGCGTCACCACAGCCAACGATCGAGAATTCAGCGCTCTATGTGATGTGCACATGGAGGTGTTGTTTCGACAGGGATTGGGGCTTCCTGCGGGGCAAGCTCTGGCCAAATCAAGTGCCAGTCATCTGGGCGCAACTCCTTTCGAGTGGCAATTCCTCGAGCCTCTGCCATAGGCGCTAAGCGGATCAGCTTGTCCTCAGGAATGTCGTAAACGGTTCGGCTTTCACCTCGCCAGCCATGCACCGATGGGGCTTTGATGTTGAGCAACCGTGCAACAGCGGTTGTTCCGCCGAATGCATCGATGAATTGGTTGGCGGTCTTGTTTGTCATAACCCCAATTATTAGGAGTTGCTAATTTCATGTCAATAGCCACTCCTTATCACCATACTGTTAGGCTCTCCTAATGTCTACACTTGCCGACCGCCTGACACTGGCGATGGAAAAAGCTGGCGTTAACCAGGCCGACCTTGCACGTGCTTGCGGGGTCAAACCACCCAGCGTGCACGGCTGGTTAAGTGGGAAATCAAAGTTCTTGCGGGGCGAGAACTTACTTAAGGCTGCTGCTGTTCTGCGAGTTAACCAAAGCTGGTTGGCAACAGGAGAAGGCTCTATGGAGCCGAAAATGGACCAAAACGTGGTTGCAGTCTCGCCTGGTGCCCGTGCCTACCCCGTGATCTCTCACATTCAAGCTGGGCATATGAAAGAAATTGCGGAACCGTATGGACCCGGCGACGGGTTCGATATTGAGTACGGCGACAACGATGCATCTCAATGGGCCTTTTTTCTTGAAATCAAGGGCGACTCCATGCTTCCGGAGTTCAATGAAGGCGACCGGGTAAGAATCGATCCAGAAATTCAGCCTAGGCCTGGAGATTTCGTCGCAGCCAAAAACGGCAAACAAGAAGCCACTTTCAAGAAGTATCGTGTACGCGGCATTGATGAAAAGGGCAACGAGATCTTTGAGCTAGTACCTCTAAACGACAACTATCCCGTTATGCGAAGCGATGAGCATCACATGGTTGTCATCGGCACGATGACCGAGCACCGACGCAAGTTCAGACGAAAGTGATTCACTAGGTGAGGAGAGAGAATGAAGAGAACATTTGTGGTTGCAGCTGCGTTGGTTGCTCTTTCAGGTTGCGGAAAGTCCGAGTCGCAAAAGGCCGCCGATGATGCTGCTGTGCTGGAGATCAAAACCCAAAGACTGGCCCGCGAAATGGTGACCAAGCATCTGAAGGATCCTGAAAGCGCCGACTTCAGAAACCAGAAAGGTCTATGTGGCGAGGTCAACTCTAAGAACAGCTTCGGTGGCTACCCTGGCTATCGCCGATTCATCGCAGCGAATGAGAACATGGTCGCCTTCGAAGGAGGCAACATGGATTCAACAGAGTTCAATCAGGTCTGGCAACAGTTCTGCCGCTGAAAATTTTTGATAGCACCAAGCCCGCACCAGCGGGTTTTTTTACGCCTTTTAAAGTAGGAACTTCTAACTCTTTTAGAAAATTTATTAGCTAGTCCTATTGACCTATTTGTTAGCTAGTCCTAATATCCACCCCAACGACCCCTTACGGCACAACGGTTCACCGAATGCAAAGGGGGAGTTGGGGTGCCAAGTGATCGAGCTGTGCACCGACACGTAGACCAACGCAGGTGCCGGGTGAACCGGTGTGTAGCGGATGCGAGTCCGGGGATCGCGTGCATGGGCACGGACGATGGAGCCACTCGGCAAGGCCGCCTTAGCCTCAACAGCTTTGAACCCCCACGCAGTCTCAGAAGGATTGCGTGGTGCACATAGACGCTTTCAACGTCGCGCGCTGGGTGCTGTACCCAGCGAGAGCTAAAAACGCAGGCGCCAAATTGGGGCGCGCGAAATACCGCATGAGGCAAACAGGGTTGCCAAGAACAGAAAAGCCCTCCGGCCCTGCCGGCGCAGCCTCCTGAGCGACATCAGGAGGAAAACAAAAGCGTCACGGGTTGGCGCTTTTGCTTTTTCAAGGAGCAGTCGATGAACAAAGCTACTCAAAAGAAGCCGCCGCACCCGAACAGCCCCAACGGATGCTGGGCTCGGCATGGCTACCGCGTTGAGCGCACCGAGCGCCCCATGGGTTCGCCCAAACGAGACATTTACGCCCCTGACGGCACCTTGGTGCTGGAGGATTCCGTCTACGACGAAGAGATGGCCTATTGCCGGAAGCACGGGCTCCTGCAGCCTGCGACGGCCTGATGGAGATTGAAATGTGAGTGATTTGCCAGCATGCGGCCTGCATGTGCCTTCCCCCGCAGGGCTACAGCGGGGCCATCATGGAAGCGGCAGCGTGGATGGACACGCGGGAAGTGCGGGAACAAGCGCACATATGAGGGCGAAAGCCTTGGAGGTTCCGGGTCTGGTCACAGTCAGTGCAGATGCACCGTGATCGAGAAGCGCAACCAGACCACAGCCAGTATCAAGCCTGGCCCGCTTCCATGATGGCGCAGCACCTTTTATTAACCCAAGTGCGCATTTCTTCTGCCTGACCCTCATCGGGCAGAAGGAAGCTGCGCCATCACCCTACTCCCCCTGACTCCGGTCAGTTCGCCCCGCTAGTCGGGGCTTTTTTATTCCCGAAAGGAGCTTGGCATGCCCAAGATCACAGGTGAAGCCGTCGTGATGGTCGGCAAGTACACCAGCTTCAACCCAGCAAAGCCAGAGGAGACGCCAGCATACGGCTTCCATTTTTCCGGACCGCAGAGCCTGGATGAATTTGGTGAGCTCAATAGCATCTGGGCCAGCGATGGATGGGTGGTTGTGGGCAAGGCGCGCATCGAGATTGACCTGATCGAGCGCGACACCATGACCGCAAACGCTGTCACGTCTCTGCGCAAGCAAAAGGCCGCAGTGCTGGCTACCGCCCAGGCTGAAGCCACGCGTATCGAAGGCCAGATCCAGAGTCTGCTGGCGATCACGAACGAGGCCTGAGCATGAACGCCCGCCTCCCTGTACCACTGCGCCACGCCTGCCCGGTACCGGGAACGGGCGAAACGCTCTACCGCCTCATGCTGGCCGGCATCCCACTGGAATGCCTGATGGCTGGTGATGAAGAGGACGGAATCGAAGTCCGGGCCATCTGGCACCACGGCCAGGACATATCGGAGTTGCTGGCCCAGCAGTGCGATGAGCGAATCATCGAATGCTGGATTGAGCACAGCCGTGCAGAGCATGACGAAACCCGGATCGAACGATTCGCCAAGTTAGGAGCAAGCTGATGCCTTCCCCGATACAACTCCAGCGCCTCCCGCGCCGCAAGAAGCCCGTACCAAAGCGGGCTTTGTTGTTTCTGGCCCTGCTGCTGATAGTGCTGTGCACCTGGCTGACGGGCTGTAGCGCCCAGGCGGCTGATGCACCGATCACCACTCCAGCCGCCGACCTCAAGCGTGCTGCCGCCGGCGCGTGGCTTTGCCCGGGGATGCATGCCGAGTGGCTGGATGCGCAGACCGTTCAATGTTTGAAGGAACGCCCATGAACGAAGCGTTTGCTCTCCTGCTCATCGTTCCCACCTTTGCCGCCCTGGCCTGGAAACCATGAACCAACCCGATCACGAGCCCGGTACCGCCCGGGCTTTTCTTTTGTGGGTGGCCAGCAGCGCTGCCGCCCTCGTCGCCTTTATCACTCAAGTGAGGTTTTCATGAGCAATGCTCTTGCACATCAGTCGGTCACGGCCTTGCGCCCGGCCAGTCAGTTTGATCTGAGCCCGCAGAACTTTGAGCAGGCCCTGACCTTCTCCAACTACCTGGCCGACAGCGACATGGTGCCCAAGGACTTCAAAGGCAAGCCGGGAAACTGCCTGATTGCCATGCAATGGGGCGCAGAACTGGGCTTGAAGCCGCTGCAGTCATTGCAGAACCTGGCCGTTATCAACGGGCGCCCAGCCCTCTGGGGCGATGCTGTGATTGCCCTAGTGCTCAGCAGTCCTGTGTGCGAGTACGTGACCGAAGAAGACGACGGGCACACAGCCACGTGTCGGGTCAAGCGCAAAGGCGCACCAGAGCAGGTTCGCACCTTCAGCATGGAGGATGCACAGAAGGCTGGCCTGGCCGGAAAGCAAGGCCCATGGAGTCAATACCCAAAGCGCATGCGCCAGATGCGCGCTCGAGCCTTCGCCCTGCGCGACGTGTTCCCCGATGTTCTCCGCGGTATGCCCGTGGCAGAAGAGCTGCAGGACATGGCCAACACGACACAGCCGGCAGCCCAGGGCGAGCGCCACATGGGCCAAGCCGAGGTGGTCTTGCCTGACTACGACCAAGCTAAGTTTGACCACAACGTGGGCAAATGGGCTCAGTCCGTCGTTGATGGAATCAAGACCATGGCTGATGTTTTGGCTTGGCTCAAGTCCAAGGCAACCGTCACACCCTCCCAAGAGAAGCAGTTGCAGGAGGAGGTGGCCAAACGCAAAAAAGCAGCAGTTGAGCCTGCACTCGACGCGACTGCACCGGCTGTCGATCCCGCAAAGCTGGAAGCAGATATCAAGGCCTGCAAAGACCTGGACAAGCTCTACGAGCTGGGGGGCCTGATTGAAGCCGTGCCCGACCCCTCGCTGCAAGCAACCCTCACCGACCATTTTGATGCCCGAGTGGCAGAACTGGAAAAGCCATGACCATGCAAATCGTGAACCTCGTACAAGGCAGCCCCGAATGGCATGCCCACCGCGCCCAGCACTTCAACGCCTCGGACGCCCCAGCCATGATGGGCGCCAGCTCGTACAAGTCCCGCTCCGAGCTGGTCAAGGAAATGGCAACAGGAATCACACCCGAAATCGATGCAGCCACTCAGCGCCGCTTCAGCGATGGGCACCAGTTCGAAGCACTGGCCCGGCCGCTGGCCGAGCAGATCATCGGCGAAGACCTCTCGCCCTGCGTCGGCACCCGTGGCAAGTACTCAGCCAGCTTCGACGGCCTGACGTTCATGAACGATGTGGCCTTTGAGCACAAGACGCTCAACAGCACCCTGCGCGGCGTCATGGAGGCCGGCTGCACAGGTGCAGACCTGCCGCTGCAATATCGCGTGCAGATGGAGCAGCAGGCCATGGTCTCGGGATCCGAACGCATCCTGTTCATGGCCAGCAAATGGACCGACGAGGGCCTTCCCGTTGAAGCTCTGCACTGCTGGTACGAGCCCGACGCGGAGCTGCGGGCCCAGATCATCGCCGGCTGGGAGCAGATTGAAAAGGATGTGGCAGCCTACCAGCCCCAGCCCGCCGAGCCCAAGCCTCAGCCCGAGGCCAAGATCCGCGACGCACTGCCGGTGCTGCGCATTGAAGCCCGCGGCGAGATCACAACCAGCACCTTGGACAGCTTCAGGGTCGAGGTACTGGAGCGCATCAACAGCGTCAACGCGGTGCTGGAGACAGACCAGCAGTTCGCTGACGCCGACGCCGATGCGAAATGGCTGCGGGATGTCTCCAGTGCGATGAAGCAGGCCGGCAAGAAGGTGCGTTCCGACATGCAGTCGGTGGATGACGTGCTCAACGTGCTCGAGCAGCTGGACCAGATCGCCACCCGCAAGGCCATCGACCTGGAAAAGCGCGTCAAGTCAGAGAAGGATGTGCGCAAGCAGGTCATCGTCCAGGAAGCTCAGCAGGCGCTGGACGTGCATGTGGAGAGCCTGAACAAGCAGCTTGGCACCTACTGGCTGCCTCGGGTTGCGGGCGGATTTGCGGAAACGATCAAGGGCCTGAAGTCGTTGGACAGCATGCGCGACAAGGTTGCCGTGGCACTGACCAATGCCAAGCTGCAGGCCCAGACCACTGCCAACACCCTGCTGCTGAACCGTGACTTCCTTCGCAGCGATGGCTCGGGCCAAGACTGGATCACGCTGTTCCCGGACTTTCCAGCAATGGGAGTGAAGGAGCCTGATGTCTTCAAGGCCATGGCCACCATGCGCATCAACGACTTCAAGCAGGCCGAGGCCGAGCGCCTGGAAGCCGAGCGTGCCCGGATCCGCGCAGAAGAGGAAGCCAAGGCCAGGCGTGAAGCCGAAGCGAAAGCTGCAGCCGAAGCCGCTGAGCAGGCGCGCCAACTTGAAGCTGATCGCGCTCGCATCCGGGCCGAGGAGCAGCAAAAGGCCCAGGCTGATGCCGCCCAGCAGCGCCAGCAGGTGCAGCAGCAGGCCCAGGCTGCACAGGCCGATATCGCCCAGGCGGTACGGGCAAGCGATCTGGCCAAGCCACTGGCAGAGGATCTGGCCGGACTGGTCACTGAGCAGGCTGCAGAAGGCGTGGCCGGCATCGACGCTCAGCAGGCGATCAGCACTGCCCAGGCCAGCGCTGCAGCAGCTCCAGCCGCTGACGAACAGGCAGCAAAGCTGACTATTGGTCAGATCAATACCCGATTGAAGGATGCCGGCCTCGGTCAGATTTCAGCTGCAACCCTCGATTTCCACGGCATTCCATACGCCAAGGACCGCGGCTCGGTGCAGATCCCCGTCAACCAGGTCCGTCGACTGCTGCTGCTGATCTCGATGGGCACCCGCAAGCTGGCAGACGACCTGCAGAGCGCCACTGTTTAACCCCCCGTGCCCGGCAATCAACTGGGCATCCACCCCAAGGAGCATCCCGTGAACAAGTCCGACCTGATCGAACACATCTCCAAGAGCGCCGAAGTTTCCAAGCAGGCTGCTGATCGCGCATTGAGCGCCACTCTGGATGGCATCCGCCAAGCGCTCAAGAAAGGCAAGGTCGTCCAGATTATTGGCTTTGGCACTTTCAGCGTGGGCCGTCGCGCCGGCCGCACGGGCCGCAATCCGCGCACCGGCGAGAAAGTCACCATCGCAGCCACCCGCGTGGCGAAGTTCAAACCCGGCAAGCACCTCAAGGATGCCGTGAACTGACAAATTCCATAGCCACAAGCGCAAGCCCGCCCTCAACAAGCGGGCTTTTTTATTGAAATCTCAGAGACCTCATCATGAACGCCAAATTCGAAGCAGCTGCAGCCTTCACAGACAAGCCCTATGTGGCCATCCCCATGGAGCCGGTTGAATCCAACCAGGTCAAGGCCGTCGGCTATGACCCCGAAACCAAGACCCTGGCCGTCACCTTCACCCGCGGCCCGGGCAGCATCTACCACTACCCCAACGTGGAGCCCGAGCTGCACGTGAACTTCATGCAGGCCGAATCCAAGGGCACGTTCTTCGGCAAGAACATCAAGGAACTGCCGTTCGACAAGTTCCCCGCACAGGCAGCCACTGCCCAGGCCTGATCCCTTCCCGACAACTCCAGCAGGCCCGCCGCGCGCGGGTCGAATCGAATCCCAGGAGGGCCCATGGCCTTTGAACTTGCTGACCCAACCACCGTCACGATAACCAATGCGAACCCGCGGCGCGAGCTGCACGGCGAAGAAAAGGTGCGCGCCATCGATCTGGCATTCGTGCTCACCGGCGAAAACACCCTGCTCGACCAGATCGAGCAAGGTCTGCGCGAGCACCACTACTGCAACAAGGCACTCAAGGAGGGCCAGGAGGCGCTGCCGGGAGTGGATATTCCGCTGCCGAACCTTCGTCACCCCCAGCTGCCGCTGGCCTACCACTATGGCAAGGGCCAGAAATGGCGCGGCTATCGCTTCATCTGGGATTGGGGCCTGAACGAGGAGCATGTCGACTTCACCGACGCCGTGCTGTCCAACCTGCAGTACGAGCTCTCGGAGGGCGGCAGTGTCACGGTCAAGGGTACGATCTCGTACAACGGCGAAGAGCTGGAGAACAACGACTTGTTCGGCGAGCTCTCCGGCCTGGCCGCCGAGGGCGAGATCTCCATCAAGCTGCTGGCCCCTGCCGAACTGGTCCAGGCCAAGAAGGGCTACCGAGCTGGCAAACCCGATACGCCCTCTACGAGCTCCAACCCCAATCAGCGCGATCTGGATGATGACGCAAGCGACTCGGATGAAGAGCCAGAGCAGACACCAGAGCAGGCTTTCGCTGATGCCGTAAAGAGTACTACCACCTGACACCAGAGGCATGAGCACAGGGCGCGATGCGCCTTGTCCTGATTCCCCTGAACCCCTTACAGGTCGTCAACTCGCACTGTGACGGGCCGCCGACCTTGATCATGTATTTCTGCTGCCACTCTGTGGATCACCTGCCAATATTTTTGGTAAGCCGCTATGTGTTGTGCCTTTGCAGGAAGGTCACCGACCCCGGCAATGCGCGCAAGGGCATCGCCTTGGATGGCAGCTGAGCGAGGTTCCCCATTCACCCTGTACTCAAACACTACTTGGCGCGGGTTCATTTCATAGGCCGCTCCGGCATCCATCTCATCCATTCATATCTCCCCGCATAGAACTGCAGGAGTTTATCGATTGCCCGCCCTGTGCGGGCTTTTTTCATGAGCACAACGATGATCACCAAAGAAATCAAGCACTTCCACCTCTTCTGTGGTCTCGGCGGCGGTGCCCGAGGCTTCAATCGGGCCAGCCCGCGCGTGGGCACCCTGCAGGCTCGTTTCCGCTGCATCGGTGGGATCGACGTGGACTCAGCCAGCATCCGAGACTTCGGGCGCCTGACCGGCGTGCCTGGCACCGTGCTGGATTTGTTCGACCGCGAGCAGTACCGCACCTTCCACGGCAGTGAACCGCCGGCGGACTGGCAGGAGGCCACGGCCGCCGACATCCAGCGCGCAGCCGGCGGAGAGCGCCCGCACATCGTGTTCCTGTCGGCCCCTTGCAAAGGCTTCAGCGGCCTGCTGTCTGAGGGCAAGAGCAAGACCGACAAGTACCAAGCCCTGAACCGCCTGACCCTGCGCGGCGTCTGGCTGATGCTGGAGGCCTGGCACGACGACCCTCCCGAGCTGATCATCTTCGAAAACGTGCCCAGGATCGCCACGCGCGGCCGGCATCTGCTGGACCAGATCGTGGGCCTGCTGCGCTCCTACGGCTACGCCGTGGCTGAGACCACCCACGACTGTGGCGAGATCGGCGGCCTGGCCCAGAGCCGCAAGCGCTTCCTGCTGGTGGCCCGTCACATCGAGAAGGTGCCTCCCTTCCTTTACCAGCCTGATGCAAAGCCGCTGCGCGCCGTTGGCGACGTGCTGGGCCGCATGCTGCTGCCGGGCGACCTGCGCGCCGGGCCCATGCACCGCGTGCCCAGTCTGCAGTGGAAGACCTGGGTGCGGCTGGCATTCGTAGAGGCTGGATCCGACTGGCGAAGCCTGAACCGTCTGGCGATCGAGGATGGCCAGCTGCGTGATTACCTGATCGTGCCCGAAATGCATGCCGGCGTCCTGGGCGTCCAAGATTGGAATCGGACCAGCACCACCATAACAGGCAAGGGTCGGCCAGCATGCGGCAACTTTGCCGTGGCCGATCCCCGATTCGAACAGTCTGCGCTGTGGAAGGACGGCCAGGCCTATGGCGTGCGCCGGTGGAATGGCAGCACTGGAACCGTGGCCGGCCAGCAAGGTCCTGGCCAGGGCGCCTACAGCGTGGCAGACCCGCGCCATCACGGCCCGGCCAAGCACAGCAATGAGTTCCGCATCGTTCGCTGGGACCGGGCATCCATGGCTGTGACCAGTGCTCACGGAACAGGCCAGGCAGTAGCAGACCCACGCGGTGGCCCGAATCCCGACCTGCTGCACGGCAAGTATCCGGTTACGCCCTGGGCTGAGTCGGCACGCACAGTGATCGCAGGCAATGCCAATGGCGCATTTGCAGTGGCCGATCCACGTCCAGGCATGCGGCGTGAGGCCGGCGACCACTACCTGACCGGCGGCCACTATGGTGTCGTGCCTTGGGAATCTTCGGCCGGCGCGGTCAGTGCAGCGGCCTGTCACGACAACGGCCGCTGGACAGTAGCCGACCCGCGCGCCATGCCAGCGCCAGCCGAAAAGCTGGTCTGCCGGATCGTCGCCGAGGATGGAACTTGGCACCGGCCCTTTACCACCCTGGAGCTGGCAGCCCTGCAGAGCCTCGTCGACCCCGAAGAGATGCTGGAGCTCGACGGCCTGAGCGATCAGGCCTGGCGCGAACGCATTGGCAACGCGGTCCCAAGCGCCGCCGGCGAGGCGATTGCCCACGTCATGGGCGAGACGCTGCTGCTGGCCTGGGCCGGGGAAACCTTCCTGCTGTCGGCCCAGCCGATCTGGGTGCGGCCTATCGCCGTGGCCCTCACCTTGCCAGCAGCTTCTACATAAGCACAACCACGTCCGCCCCATGGCCTGCCTCGTGCAGGCCATTTGCATGGAGAAATCAATGGCTGAGAACAGCAAAATCGAATGGACAGACCACACCTTCAACCCCTTCATCGGTTGCACGAAGGTGTCCCCCGGGTGCGACAACTGCTATGCAGAGCACCTGATGGACAAGCGCATGCACAAGGTTGTATGGGGACCGAAGGGCGAACGGGTGCGCACCAGCGCCAGCAATTGGCGTAAGCCGCTGGCCTGGAATGCCAATCACGCGGCATTTTTTGCTGAGCACGGCCGTCGACAGCGGGTCTTCTGCGCCTCCCTGGCCGATGTATTCGACAACGCGGTGGATCCTCAGTGGCGCGAAGACCTGTTCAAGCTGATCGAGGCAACGCCAAATTTGGACTGGCTACTGCTCACCAAGCGCATTGGCAACGTGGGCAACATGCTTCCTGTGCCGTTCGACTTTGCGAAGCTCTACCCGCATGTATGGATTGGAGCCACGGTCGTGAACCAGGAAGAAGCCGACCGCGATATTCCGAAGCTTCTAGCCGTGGACGCGGCCGTTCGCTTCCTGTCAATGGAGCCGCTACTTGGGCCGGTGGACCTGGAGTATCCCAAGTCACTATGGCCTGACGGCCCCCCTATGTGTTGCAGTGGTCATGAGTGCGGCTGCATGGGAAAGCCCGCAGACCCGCCTTTGCTTTATGGGATCGATTGGGTGATCGTCGGTGGCGAGAGCGGTCCCGGCGCAAGGCCTATGCATCCCGACTGGGCGCGCTCACTGCGCGATCAGTGCCAGGCTGCCGGCGTGCCTTTTCTGTTCAAACAGTGGGGCGAGTGGATCGCACCGAGCCAGCACGGCGCTGCGCGCGCTGAAAACGGGTTTGCGCCGATCAAGGAGTTCGCCATGGTCGAAGGCCAAGGCCGCTACCACCTCGTCGGTAAGAAGGCCGCCGGCCGACAACTAGATGGCCGCACCTGGGATGAGGTGCCAACACCGTGACGACCGCAGCATTCAGCGCCCAGGCGCCACACATCCGGGCCGCCCTGGCCCAGGTAAAGCGCACCTACTGCGCCCCGCCCACCTTCGCCCCGGCCGAGAAAGTGACCGGGCACCTTGAGTGTCCGCGCTGCAAAAGCCGGCTGAATTTCACCGTCCTGACCAGCGGCGTGACCTCCGGCCGCTGCACATCCGGATCCTGCATTTCATGGAGCATGCAATGAAACAACCCGAAACTTGCGAAATTTCGCAAACTGCTGCCGGTGGCAAAGTGGACGAACTGGCCATGCTGGTGCGCCAGCTAGTCCAGTCTCTCCGCAAAGCATCACCGGGCAACGATCTTACCGATCGGGCCCTGGACTACCTCAAGCGCCACGGCCTGGCTGGAACATTCATGCGCGGAAATTCCACTTTTGTTCCAGAGAATGTTCCAACCCAATTTAAACCCAGCAAGGCCTCCGATGGTGTTGGAACATTGGACAGCGCCTGCAGATCAGAAAGTGTTCCAGCTCTGCAGGAAGCGCTTCGTGAAGCCAAGTACGCCATCAGCAGTATGAAGACGGAGGCAGAAACGGCCGCTCAAGGTGACGAACAGATGATGCTTGAGGCTTGCGAGCAGATCTCCAACGAGGGGCTGGAAGCCTCGCTGGCAATCGACGCTGTGCTCGGCACCTGGGACATGCACCAGATTCAGGAGCCAGCTTCAGTGCGAGCAGTCCAGCCCGTCATTTGCGACACCTGCAACGACCACGGCATGATCGGCGGCCCGAGTTTCTATGACCCAGGGGAAGGCGGCCAGCCATGCCCTGATTGCGAAGAGCGTCACCGCAACAGCTTGGCCGCCGGCGACCTGATGGCATGGGCCGCAGAGGTCGGCGGCAATCGCATCGCTGAAAACGTCGTGGAGATGACCCGCGAGGATTTGCAGCGGCTTATCGCAGAGCGCACGCCCCAGACAGCGCCCGCAGCCGTGGCGGTGCTTGATGAGCGCGCGGCGTTTGACGAATTTTTCCGCAAGCGCAACAGACTTCACCCAGACACGGACACAACTTTCCGCAGCGATGCTGCTGAGCCGTGGAGGTACTGGCAGGCACGCGCCGTGCTTGCCGCCACCCCGGCAGCCGCGCCCAACATGGTGAGCGTCAAGCAAGTGGATGCTAACAAATACTGCCAAATCCTCGCCGCGCTGGGCATGGAAGAGGAAGGCGATCCAGTTGCCGAGGTTCAGAACCTGCAAGCCCTGGCTGTGACCAGCATTCTTCTCGATGTTGTACCGGGGTCTGACGGCATGGGTCACGAGGTCTATGCAACCTCCGTGGAGGACGTAGTCGAAAAGCTGAGCGACCTTGGTAGCCGTCTTGAAGACTATCAGCTCGGGATTGCCGTCGCACCCCAGGCGCTGGCGGGCCATCGAGATGTGGCATTCGAGGCTGTGAGGCAGAAATTCTGCAAGCTGCAGCGCTATTCCTTCTTCCTGGATGACAAGGGCAACGTCCGCCGGACTCCAGATTACTGCGGCAACTGGGTCGAATTCGAAGCCGTGCACACTTTGTTTGAACCGGCAGCGGTTGAAGCTGCCCTCGCTGCCCAGGCAACCCAAGGGGGTGATTGATGGCCGCGATCACGCTTTCAAGCCGCCCCGTGTATCGCGCGCCAACAAAGGGGCGCGACTACCTGACTGCCCGCGCTGCAGCCAAAAATGAAGCCGACGCGATGCTGAACAAGAAGTATCCGCGAGAGCACCCCGAGTATGAGCAAGGCTTTTGCTATTTCTCCGGATGGCATTGGACCCAGGACAAGGATCTTGTGCGGGCTCATGCACGCCTTGTGCGATTCATTCTTCGCTCATTCAGAGCCGCTCAGCGCGCGCAGGCACAGAAGGAGCTGAGCAATGGGAAGTGATACCTCTCCCCCAGTTCAAGCAGGCATTCCACCGCTCCCGTGGTGGATGTACGAGAAAGCAGCCAAGGAAGGAGCGCAGCAAGCATGAGCACTGAAGCAGCAAAAGCAATTGGCGATGGCATTGCATGGCTGGGCTTCTGGCTTGCTGCCGGCGCTGTCCTTGTCGCCGCAATCATGAATGGATGGAAGCCATGGGAGTGAAGACCCTGCACCTGTCGCTCAAGGGCGAGTACTTCGATGCAATCAAGGCCGGCACCAAAGCGGAGGAATACCGCCTCGTGACCCCCTACTGGCGCAAGCGCCTGGACGGACGGCACTACGAGGGTATCGAACTGGCCAAGGGCTACCCGGCGCGCGATGACCTCGCTCGCCGCCTATCCCGCCCCTGGCGCGGCTACACGATCAAAACCATAACCCACCCGCATTTTGGCGAAAGCCCGGTGCAGGTGTTCGCTATCAAGGTGAATTGATATGGCCCACGACACCAACATACGCCATTTCCCCAGCACAGTGATCCCGGAGCAGACCTTATCGGTCGAACGCCAGACGATTACACCGATTACCAGCCGCCCTCCAGGCGGCTTTTTCGTGGCCAAACCGGAGAAAACCATGAAACAGACTGAAACAGCTACTGCAGCAACTCGGGATACCGTGCGCACCGACCCTGGCCAGGAACCCAGCGTTGACTGGGTGCTGGCCGAGAAATATGAAGAGTTGACCGGCGTCACACCCATGGCTGTGCACAACCGCCGCCGCGCTGGTGTCTGGCTGGACGGCAAGCATTGCGCCGTGGTCGCCCGCCGCCTTTACGTAAACATCAAGGAAGCCGACAAATGGATCCAAAGCCAAATCTCCCCACGCCGCCTGGCGTAACAATCCGGGTCAAAGCCACGGTACAGCGCATCCAGATCGCTTTCTCGTGGCAAAAGCAACAGTGCCGGGAGCTGTTGCCACTGGGCCCGATCAACAAGTCCAGCATCCTGTACGCCGCCAACCTCCGTGCGGAAATCAAACGCCGTATAAACGATGGCACGTTCAAATATGCGGACTACTTCCCAGACAGCCCCAAGGCACGCGGGCCCGACAAGGTCAGTCAGTCGCTGCAACACAAGCTGCAGGCCCAGCTCGACCTGTATGAGAAGCAGGTGGCGAACGGGAAAATGTCCCCCGCCACCTACAACGGATACGCCAAAGCGATCAACAGCTCCCGCATGAAGCACTGGCATGGCAAGCAACTGCACGAAGCCACGCCCTCTGAACTGCGCGACTGGATCAGCGAGATGGACTGCACCAGCAAGGCCATCCGTAACTTGCTGACTCCGCTGCGTAGTGTGTTCGAGGACGCCTTGAACGACGGGTTGATCGAGTACAACCCATTCGACCGCATCGCCCTGGCCAAGCTGATCCGCCAGAACAGCAAAGCCAGCGACTATGTGATCCAGCCATTCACGCAGGCCGAACGCGAGCAGATCCTGCTGGCATGCCGCGAGGATGAGCGACCGATGATCCAATTTTGGTTCAACACCGGCCTGCGGCCCGGCGAGCTCCAAGCACTGCGCTGGGAGCACATCGACGTGGATCGGCGCATCGCCAGGATCGTGCTCAATCAGGTTGTCGGCGTCATCAAAGCGCCCAAGACCGAGGCCGGTAAGCGAGAGGTAGAGCTGAACGCGGAGGCCATGGAAGCGCTGAGACTCCAGCGGCCGTTCAGCCAGATGCGCGGACACCGGGTATGGCTGAATCCGCGGACACTGCAGCCGTGGACTACGGACGCCCAGATCCGCAAGACGCTATGGCTGCCTCTCATGGAGCGGTCTGGAATCGAATACCGCAACCCGTATCAAATCCGCCACACCTTCGCGTCGACCCTGCTGACGGCCGGAGCCAACCCTTGGTATGTGGCCCAGCAACTGGGGCATGAGGACGTGGAGATGGTATTTCGAACCTACGGTAAGTTCATCCGCGAGGACTACCAGAAGCCCAAGGCCACCCTGAAGGCCGTGAGCTGATCCGTGCGAATCGGTGCGATCCGCTGGTGTGAAATTGGCGTGAATCTGGTGTGAATTTCGCCGCAATCTCAGGCAATCTGAGAGCAAAAGAAAACGCCACACAGTGGGGATTCCATTGTGTGGCGTTGTTTGAGGTGGTGGTGGAACACGGAACCGAACCCGCGTCCGTAATCCGAACTAAATAGTAACGCCTTGGCCTTGAGGACGTGGATTCGATGATTTGGCCAAAATCGTCCTGCGCTGCCACTGGGCTTCTTGGGTAACGCGATCCGCAGCGACGACTGGGCCATTCCGCACATTGGCCTGAGCAGTCTCGGGGAAATCGTCGGCTGGGCGCGCCCAGACGAGTTTCCGCCAAGGAACATGCGCACGAGCAAGGGGCTGCGGGCGCTCGGTTACAACGTGAGGATCGGTGTTTGATCTGCGGCCGTGGGCGGCGCCCGCAAGGTCCCGATCAACCCACCGTCCCCTGCGCCGGACCGGCCCGCCCTGGCATACCGTCCTTGAAGATTTGAGTCACATCAATCGGCCAGCAGGTCGCTGGATGTTGACTCTTGACTTTCGGCATGTTAGGCGCAATATCTTGCAAAGTCTTGCAAGAATTTCCTCGAGCGAGGCCGCGTGACGACGGAACTTGTGGGGGTGGTATGACAGCGCGCCAGCAGGCGATCTTCACACTCGACGAGTTGGCTACCTACTTAAAGGTCGGCAAGCGGACGCTTTACCGGCTCGCCGCGCACGGGGAAATTCCGGCCTTCAAGGTCGGCGGGACGTGGCGGTTTCGTCAAAGTGAAATCGATCAATGGATCAATGATCAGATCCAAGCAGGCAGAAAGAAGGAGGTGATACGCACAGATGAGCAGCCGAAGTCAGCGAAACATCCCGTGTTGCCTGGGCGCGCTATCCATAGCCGCAGGCAAGCGGATTGAGTGAGTCTTCAATTGATTTCTGGAGGTATGACATGGACATTGATTTCAAGAAATTGGCTCCCTGGAACTGGTTCAAAAAGGAGCAGGAAGAACAACAGAGCACTGCCTCGCTGCCGGTGCAGCGCAATGACCTGCCTGTGGCGGGTGGGCCCGTCAGTCCCATCCTGCAATTGCATCGCGAGATCGACCGCCTGTTCGACGACGCGTTTCGAGGCTTCGGTTTCCCGACGCTGGCCATGCCACGCTGGCCGTCGGACTGGCCGGGCATGCTGAAGCCGGCGCTGGACATCCAGGAGACCGACAAGCAGTACAAGATCGCCCTGGAAGTACCCGGCATCGAGGAAAAAGACATCCAGATCACGCTCGACAACGACGTGCTGCTGGTGCGCGGTGAAAAGCGTCAGGAGCAGGAAACGAAAGACGGCGGTTTCCACCGGGTGGAGCGCTCCTACGGCAGCTTTCAGCGCGCTCTGAACCTGCCGGCCGATGCCAACCAGGACACGATCAAGGCCGCTTTCAAGAACGGCGTGCTCACGATCACGATGGACAAGCGCGAGGCCAGTACGCCCAAGCAGGGGCGCTCGATCCCGATCAACGGCTGACGCGGGGCAGCGCGTTTTTCTCAAAAACCACAAAGAGATGAGGCACCGCGATCGGCGGTGCCTCGTCAGATCAATCTTTACAGGAGCATCAGCATGGCCAGAAAACAATGCCAAGTCTGCGGCCAGCCCGCCACGGTGCGGGTGGAAGCCAATCTCAATGGTCGCCACAGCACCATGCTGTTGTGTGACGATCACTATCGCCAACTGGTGCGCCAGCAAAAGCGCACCGTCTCACCGCTGGAAGCCTTGTTCGGCTCGCGCAGCGGGCTGTTCGAAGACTTCCTTGGCAGCGACTTCTTCCGCATCGGTGACGACGCACCGTCCATGGCGGCCGATACCGACGAGGTCGTCGATGCCTCGTTCGGCGAACCCGCCCCGGCCGGTACGGGCACCGCGCGCCGTCGCGGCAGTGGGCTCGCCAGCCGTATCAGCGAACAGTCCGAGGCCCTATTGCAGGAGGCCGCCCGACACGCTGCAGAGTTCGGGCGCGCCGAAGTCGATACCGAACACCTGCTGCTGGCGCTATCCGACAGCGACGTGGTCAAGACCATCCTGGGGCAGTTCAAGATCAAGGTCGATGACCTCAAGCGCCAGATCGAATCCGAAGCCAAGCGCGGCGATAAGCCGTTCGAGGGCGAGATCGGCGTGTCGCCCCGGGTCAAGGACGCGCTCAGCCGTGCTTTCGTGGCCTCCAACGAACTCGGCCACTCTTATGTCGGGCCGGAGCATTTCCTGATCGGGCTCGCCGAGGAAGGCGAAGGTTTGGCGGCCAACCTGCTGCGCCGTTACGGCCTCACGCCGCAAGCGCTGCGCCAGCAGGTAAGCAAGGTGGTCGGCAAAGGGGCCGAGGATGGCCGCGCCGAGACGCCGACCAACACGCCGGAACTCGACAAGTATTCGCGCGACCTCACCAAGATGGCGCGCGAGGGCAAGCTCGATCCGGTCATCGGCCGCGCGCAGGAGATCGAGACGACCATCGAAGTGCTGGCCCGGCGCAAGAAGAACAACCCGGTGCTGATCGGCGAGCCCGGCGTCGGCAAGACCGCCATCGTCGAAGGGTTGGCGCAGCGCATGGTGGCCGGTGAAGTGCCTGAGACGCTGCGCGACAAGCGCCTGGTGGAACTCAACATCAATGCCATGGTGGCTGGCGCCAAGTACCGGGGCGAGTTCGAGGAGCGCGTGCAGAAGGTGCTCAAGGAAGTGACCGAGCACCAGGGCGAGCTGATTCTCTTCATCGACGAGGTGCACACCATCGTCGGTGCAGGCCAGGGTGGCGGCGAAGGCGGGCTGGACGTGGCCAACGTGTTCAAGCCGATGATGGCGCGCGGCGAACTGAACCTGATCGGCGCCACCACGCTCAACGAGTACCAGAAGTACATCGAGAAGGACGCCGCGCTGGAGCGTCGCTTCCAGCCGGTGATGGTGCCCGAGCCGACGGTAGCGCAGACCATGATGATCCTGCGCGGCCTGCGCGACACCTTCGAGGCACACCACAAGGTCAGCATCACCGAGGATGCGATCATCGCCGCCGCCGAGTTGTCGGACCGCTACATCACCGCGCGCTTTTTGCCTGACAAGGCCATCGACCTGCTCGACCAGGCGGCCGCACGCGTGAAGCTGTCGGCCACGGCCCGCCCGGTGGCGGTGCAAGAGCTGGAGTCCGAACTGCACCAGCTGCGGCGTGAGCAGGACTATGTGGCCTCGCGCAAGCAGTACGACAAGGCCGCCGAGCTGGGCAAGCACATCGAGGCCAAAGAGGCCGAACTCAAGAAGCTTGTCGAGGAATGGGAACGCGAGCGCGCCTCGGGCAGCGCCGAAGTCAAGGCCGAGCATGTCGCGCAGATCGTCTCGCGCCTGACCGGCATTCCGGTCAACGAGCTGACGGTGGAAGAACGCGAGAAGCTGCTGCATCTGGAGCAGCGGCTGCACGAGCGCCTGGTGGGCCAGGACGAAGCAGTGCGCGCGGTGGCCGATGCCGTGCGGTTGTCGCGCGCGGGCCTGCGCGAAGGCAGCAAGCCGGTGGCGACTTTTCTGTTCCTCGGGCCGACCGGCGTGGGCAAGACCGAGCTCGCCAAGGCGCTGGCCGAGTCCATCTATGGCGATGAAGGTGCTCTGCTGCGCATCGACATGTCCGAGTACGGTGAACGCCATACCGTGGCACGCCTGGTGGGGGCGCCTCCGGGTTACGTCGGCTACGACGAGGGTGGCCAGCTCACCGAGAAGGTGCGGCGCAAACCCTACAGCGTGTTGCTGCTGGACGAGATCGAGAAGGCTCACCCCGACGTCTACAACATCCTGCTGCAGGTGTTCGACGACGGGCGGCTCACCGACGGCAAGGGCCGGGTGGTGGATTTCACCAATACCATCATCATCGCCACCTCGAACTTGGGCTCGGACATCATCCAGCGTCGGCTGAAGGCCCGTGGCGCCGCCGGCGAGGAATACGAGAAGACCAAGGGCGAGGTGATGGACGTGCTGCGCGGACACTTCCGCCCCGAGTTCCTCAACCGCATCGACGAGATCATCGTCTTCCATGCGCTGGGCAAGGAGGAGATCCGCCATATCGTCGGCCTGCAGCTCGATCGTGTGGCCCGCAACGCCGCCAGCCAGGGCGTGACGCTCGCCTTCGATCAGACCTTGATCGATCACTTCGCGGAGGAAGGCTACAAGCCCGAGTTCGGCGCGCGTGAGCTCAAGCGGCTGATCCGCAGCGAGCTGGAAACTGCTCTGGCGCGCGAGATGCTGGGTGGCGGTATCGGCAAGGCCGATCACGCCAGCGCCCGCTGGGACGACAAGGCCGAACGGGTGGTCTTCGAGCGCCAGGAGCCACCCGCGAAGCCGGCCGAGCCTGAGAAGCCCGATGCCGCGAACGTGGCCGAGACGCCGCCGAGCGACGCGAGCAAGCCTGCGCGCAAGAAGAAGTCAGCGGGCGGCGAATCTTGAGTCATGGGGAGGCTGTCGTGTCCGACCCCAACGGGCTGACATGGGCAGCCACCCTCGTGTCGCTGGCGGTCGCTATCCCCACAGCGGGGCACGCGATCATCTACAAGCGTGACCCGCGATCGGCCACGCTGTGGGTACTGCTGATCGCCTTGTTGCCGCTTGCCGGTTCGCTGCTGTATGGGCTGTTCGGCATCAACCGTTACCAGCGGCGGGCGCGGCGGCTGTTTCCGGGGGCAGATCCTGCTGTTCGGCAGGACCTCGTGCCTACGATGCCCCAGGCCGTATCGGCGCCGTTTGCCGGCCTGGCGCACCTGGTGGGACGTGCCACCGGCCAGTCGCTGACCAGCGGCAACCGCATCGAGCCGCTCGTCGATGGCGAGCAGGCCTACCCGGCCATGCTCGCTGCCATCGAGTCGGCGCGGCACAGCGTCGCGCTGGCTTCGTACATCTTCGACAGCCAAGGCATCGGGGCGCAGTTCGTCGATGCGCTGCGCCGGGCTCATGAGCGCGGCGTGCAAGTGCGGGTGCTGATCGACGACGTCTATGCCCGCTGGTCGCCCCGCAGCGCCTACCGCGCCTTGCAACGCGCCGGCGTTCCGGCAGCTACGTTCAACCCGACGTTGATTCCCGCGCGCCTGCATGCCGCGCATCTGCGCAATCACCGCAAGCTGCTGGTGATCGATGGCGAGACAGGTTTCACCGGTGGCATGAACATCTGCAGCCCGTATTGGCGGCCCGATGCGCCGGAGCAGGCCTGTCACGATTTGCACTTTCGTCTGCGCGGGCCGGTGGTTGCGCATCTGATGCGGTGCTTCACCGATGATTGGTGCGATACCACGGGCGAGCGGCTCAGCAAGGGTTTCTGGGGCGAACCGCCCGCAACGGCTGATGAGCAAGGAACCTCTTGGGCGCGCGGCATCGAGGCCGGTCCCGATGAGGCCCTGGACAGGATGCGCTGGACCTTCATGGGCGCTTTGAGCGCGGCGAAGCATTCGGTGCGCATCTGGACACCTTACTTCGTGCCCGATCAGCCGATGATCGCGGCGCTGAGCACGGCCGCGTTGCGCGGCGTGCGCGTCGAGGTGCTGACGCCCGCAAACGGCGACCATCCCACGGTGCAATGGGCCGCGCGCGCCCACTACTGGCAGGTGCTGGAGCACGGTGTACGCATCTTCGAACGGCCTGGCCCGTTCGACCACAGCAAGCTGATGCTGATAGACGGCCAGTGGTGCTGCCTGGGTTCGGCCAATTGGGATGCGCGCAGCCTGCGCCTCAACTTCGAGTTCAATGTGGAGGTGTACGACACCGCGCTGTCTACGCGGCTGGAATCCCTTTTTGATGCCGCCCGTGATGCATCGAACGAGATATCGGCCATGGCGTTGCGCGCCCGCCCGCTGGCCATCCGCTTGCGCGACGGGGTGGCCCGTCTGTTCACCCCCATTCTCTAGCGGCACGACTTGCGAGGAACATTGCCCATGGAAAAGAAAGATCAATGGAACATTGGCTACTGGATCGTCGCCGGCCTGTTGCTGCTGACGCTGCAGAACTACTGGCAGGCGGCCAAGACCGTCGAGCCCGTGCCCTACAGCGAATTCGAGAAGGCGCTGGCCGAGGGGCGCGTCGCCGAAGTGCTGGTGTCGGACCGCACGGTCACCGGGCGCCTGAAATCGCCGGACAGCCGGGGCAAGACCACCATCGTGGCCACTCGCGTCGAACCCGACCTGGCCGAGCGGCTGTCCAAGTACGACGTGCCTTACGCGCGGGTGGTGGAAAGCACCTGGCTACGTGATGTGCTCTCCTGGATTCTGCCGGCGGTGGCCTTCTTCGGCGTCTGGTTCTTCCTGTTCCGCCGCTTCGCCGAGAAGCAGGGCATGGGCGGCTTCCTGAGCATCGGCAAGAGCCGTGCCAAGGTATTCATGGAGAAGAACACTGGCGTGACCTTTGCCGATGTCGCTGGTGTCGATGAGGCTAAGGCGGAGTTGGTTGAGATCGTCGATTTCCTCAAGAATCCGCAGGAGTATGGACGGCTCGGGGCGCGCATCCCGAAAGGTGTGTTGCTGGTTGGCCCGCCCGGCACGGGCAAGACCCTGCTGACCAAGGCCGTGGCGGGCGAGGCCGGGGTACCGTTCTTTTCCATCTCAGGCTCGGAGTTCGTCGAGATGTTCGTCGGCGTGGGTGCAGCGCGCGTGCGCGACCTGTTCGAGCAGGCCCGCGGGCAGGCGCCGGCCATCATCTTCATCGACGAGCTCGATGCGCTGGGCCGCGCGCGCGGCGTCGGCGGCCCCATCGGCGGCCACGACGAGCGCGAGCAGACCCTCAACCAGCTGCTCACGGAGATGGACGGCTTCGACAGCTCGGTCGGGCTGATCATCCTCGCCGCCACCAACCGCCCCGAAATCCTCGACCAGGCGCTACTGCGCGCCGGTCGCTTCGACCGTCAGGTGCTGGTGGACCGGCCCGACAAGAAGGGACGGCTGGACATCCTGAAAGTCCACGTCAAGAAGGTGACGCTGGCTCAGGATATCGATCTCGAACAGGTGGCTGCGCTGACCACGGGCTTTTCGGGTGCAGACCTCGCGAACCTGGTCAACGAGGCCGCGCTGGCCGCGACCCGGCGCAAAGCGTCCGCCGTGGAGTTGCAGGATTTCACCGCCGCCATCGAGCGCATCGTGGCGGGCCTGGAGAAGAAGAACCGAGTGCTCAATCCCAAGGAGCGGGAAACCGTGGCCTATCACGAGATGGGGCATGCGCTGGTGGCGCTGGCGCTGCCCGGCACCGATCCGGTACACAAGATTTCAATCGTTCCGCGTGGCATCGGTGCACTCGGCTACACCCTGCAGCGGCCCACCGAAGACCGATTTCTGATGACACGTGCCGACCTGGAGCACAAGATCGCCGTGCTCCTGGGAGGGCGCGCGGCTGAGAAGCTCGTGTTTGGCGAGCTGTCCACAGGGGCTTCAGACGATCTCGCGCGGGCCACCGACATCGCCCGCGATATGATTACGCGCTTCGGCATGGATGAGGGCTTGGGGTACGTTGCTTTTGAGGCACAGAGGCCGCGTTTTCTTGATGCGCCTGAACTGGTACAGGGTGGCTGCCGGGTAGCCGAATCGACACAGACACGCATCGACCAAGCCATCCGTGACATCGTGATGGGTGTGTTTGATCGTGCATACCGAATTCTCGAAATTAACCGAGAAGTGCTGGAGCGGTGCGCGCGCGAACTGCTCGCACGGGAAACGCTGGATGAATACAGCATCCGGCAACTGACGCAAGGGCTACAGCTCGAATCCCCATGTCACAGCGGCCCAACTGCCGGAGCCATTACTTCCTCTGTGTCCCAAGGAGCCCCCTCATGAGTGACAGCATTCATATCGTCTGCCCACACTGCCAATCCATCAATCGCGTGCCAGCCAACAAGTTGGCAGAGAAGCCCAATTGCGGGCGGTGCCAGCACCCGCTGTTCACCGGAGAACCCATTGATCTGACCACAGCGACCTTCGCCCGTCATCTGGAGCGCAGTGACCTGCCGCTGCTGGTTGACTTTTGGGCGCCGTGGTGTGGACCGTGCAAGATGATGGCGCCGCAGTTCGAGCAGGCAGCCTCCCTGCTTGAACCCAAGGTGAGGTTGGCCAAGGTAAATACCGAGGCCGAGCCTCACCTGGCCGCCCAGTTCGGTATTCGCAGCATTCCAACCCTGATTTTGTTCCGGGGGGGACATGAGGTTGCACGTCAGGCGGGCGCCATGGGCGCGCAGGACATTATGCGCTGGGTGGCTTCGCAATTGCCCCGGTGATTCAGGTGTGATCGAGTCGTCTTCTCGGACTCTCCGTTCCATTAACGTTTCATTGAAAGAGAGAGCGCAACGCTTATGAATAAAGAATCTGGCCACACGGCCCTTGACGAGATACGCTCCCAGTGGCGGTTGATGACGGTTTACGAGCGCTTCGAGCAGTTCGTTGCCATCACGCTTTCGGGCGTCATCGCGTTGGTAATTGTGATTTCGCTGATTCAGTTGATTCGGCTGGTGTTCACACTGCTCGTCATGGATGCGCTGAATCCACTGGATCATAAGGTTTTCCAGCTGGTGTTCGGTGCCACCATGACGCTGCTGATCGCCATGGAATTCAAGCATTCGATCGTCAAAGTGGCTCTGCGCAAGGAAAGCATCATCCAGGTCAAGACCGTCATTCTGATCGCGATCCTGGCACTGGCCCGCAAGTTCATCATCCTAGAACCCGACGTTGATCCTGCCAAAGTGGCCGCGCTGGCGGGGACGGTACTGGCCTTGGGTCTGACCTATTGGCTCATGCGTGAACGCGATGACCGCAAGAGCGAGTAATGGAGGCATGACCCCCTATGGTCTAGTCGGCCGACACGATGCCAGGTCGAGGCACCGCTGGCTCAATCGCTTTCAAACCGCGCTGCTGGTTTTGACCCTGGTGGGGATCGCAGCTGCCGCTGGCAGTCTGCTGTTCGGCGAGATTGGCCTTTGGCTGGCACTGGCAACATGCGCATTGACCCTGCTGATCGAACCTGTCGCCGCCTCCGCGATGACCTTGCGTCTGTATGGCGCCCGTCCCTTGCGCCCTGATGAAGCCCCCGCAATCTGGTCGTTGCTGCGAGCGCTCGCAGCTCGCGCAGGATTGCCGAACACGCCGGTTCCGTACTATGTGCCCAGCGACATCGTCAATGCCTTTGCCACCGGCTCCAGGCGCCTTGCCTCCATTGCCCTCACCGATGGCCTGCTCCGCAGCCTGAGTATGCGCGAACTGCAAGCCGTGCTGGCGCATGAAGTCGCGCACATCGCTCAAGAAGATCTTCGTGTCATGGGCTTGGCCGATTCGATCAGCCGGCTCACGAACCTGCTGGCGTTGTTGGGTCAGGTCGCGCTCCTGATCAGCATGCCAGCCTTGCTGGTCGGTGCAGCAGAAATTAACTGGATTGGCTTACTGTTGTTGGCCGCTTCGCCGCAACTTGCACTGCTCGCACAGTTGGGTCTGTCACGTGTGCGAGAGTTCGATGCCGACCGGATGGCAGTAGAGCTGACGGGAGATCCGCACGGGCTCGCCTCGGCGCTGGCGAAGATCGAGCGGGTGAGCCGCTCGTGGCGAGCCTGGTTGTTGCCCGGCTGGGGGAATCCCGAACCGTCCTGGTTGCGCACGCATCCGGCGACAGAGGATCGTATCGCGCGCCTGATGGCGTTGGCGCCTCAGCCATCGCAGGCCCTGCCGTACCAAACGGAATATCTCGCGCCAAGGTCGTTCGCCCCGATGCGCCCGCCACGCCGGGGCCTGAGCGGCCTTTGGCGCTAAATCACTCGAAAGGAACCCCCGCCATGGCTTACCACGATCCTTACCCACAACGCCCAGCTCCGGATCATTTCGTCCGGCGGTGGCTCTTCATCACTGCGTGCGTTGCCGCACTCATGCTGTTCTGGCAGTTCCTGCCCGCCATCGAGGCCTGGTTCAGCCCGCGCCAAGCCGCTGAGCGCACCGTCACGCCGCGTGGCGATCTGGCCGCTGACGAACAGGCCACCATCGAACTGTTCGAGAAATCCCGGGGATCGGTGGTCTACATCACGACGTCCCAACTGGTACGAGATGTCTGGACGCGCAACGTCTTTTCCGTGCCGCGCGGGACGGGTTCGGGTTTCATCTGGGATGACGCCGGTCATGTCGTTACCAACTTTCATGTGATTCAGGGGGCGTCGGAGGCCACGGTCAAACTGGCCGACGGCCGCGATTACCAAGCCGCGCTGGTCGGAGTGAGTCCGGCACACGATATCGCGGTGCTCAAAATCGGCGTCGGCTTCCAGCGCCCGCCCGCCGTTCCGGTCGGCACCAGCGCAGACCTCAAGGTGGGACAAAAGGTGTTCGCCATCGGCAACCCCTTCGGCCTGGATTGGACACTCACCAACGGCATCGTGTCCGCGCTAGATCGATCGCTGCCCGGAGAATCTGGCGGAGTGACCATCGAACACCTGATTCAAACCGATGCCGCTATCAACCCCGGCAACTCGGGTGGGCCGTTGCTCGATTCCGCCGGCCGTCTGATCGGCATCAACACAGCGATCTACAGCCCTTCCGGTGCATCGGCTGGGATTGGCTTCGCCGTACCGGTGGACACGGTCATGCGTGTGGTGCCACAACTTATCAAGACCGGCAAATACATCCGTCCGGCGCTTGGGATCGAGGTAGACGAGCAGCTCAACCGCCGATTGCAGGCACTGACCAGTACCCAAGGCGTGTTTGTGCTCCGTGTCGCCCCTGGCTCAGCGGCGCAAAAGGCGGGGCTGAGCGGTATCACCGTTGGCCCCGAAGGCATCGTGCCGGGAGACCGTATCACAGGCATAGACGGCGCTCCCGTCGACGATGTCGCCAAACTGCTCGCACGGCTTGACGACCAAAAGGTAGGAGATGTTGTGGTCTTGTCAGTCGAGCGGGCCGGTAAGCCACGGGAAGTGCGCGTGGAGTTGCAACCTGGCGCCTGATCTGGAGTTGATGACTTCTGGGGATCGGCAAAGAATAACGATGGGATGCATGAAGTATTCGCGCCGCAGAAACTCGATGCCCTACACTTTGGTGTCCAGTAAGGAAATTTCAGCCTCTCGTCGCGCGAAGAGTCCCGGCAGCACTTTGCCGCCACCATAGACCCATCGACGCAGCTCTGTTGCGGCTGCACTCCAGTCTCGTTGGTTGATCCGCCGTCGCAGCGTCGAGGTCTGCAGCCGCCCCGCCCCGAGGTTGAACGTGAAGTCCACGATGGTCGCGATCCGGCTCTCGGGCTCGGTGGCCAGCACAGGGCAGTAGCGCAGCGTCGCCGCCAGAGCCGTCTGCAGATCTCGCGCCAGATAGGCCTCGGCTTCTGCCTCCGTGATCGGCGGATGCTTCGGATCGCAGAAGTGGCCGTAACCAATCGTCCAGAAGCCTGCGGGGCAGATGTAGGGAATGGCAGTGATCTCGATTCCACGCTTCACCTTACGACAAGCGAAATCCTGGACGGCGAGGAGCGCAAACCGATCAACTTCACACTACCCCGGCATTCACTCGCCATACCTCATTGCCCCAGCTTCCGTCGCAGAGTATTATGTCATCAATTTGATGATGTAAACTGCCTAGAAATGAGCAATCGAACAACCAATTTCGGTCTAACCGTCATCTTCCGTGGGTGAGGATCACCTGACCATGCATCCCCAACGCGTCGAGAGCTTGAGCCACGCCCAGCGCGAGCGGCTGGCCTACATCGACTTCCGGCTCTACTTCTTCGGTGAGATCGGTCGCCCAGACCTGATTGAGCGCTTCGGCGTGGCTCCGGCAGGGGCGACACGCGACTTGGCGCTGTACCGAGAAATCGCGCCGCAGAACATCACCTTCGACGGCAGCAACAAGATCTACCGCATCGGGCAGGCGTTCTCCCCTCTGTTCGATCACGCATCGCAGCGCGTGCTGTCGGCGCTGGCTCTGGGCTTCGGCGATGGCGTGAACGGCGCAACGCAGCCGCTGCTGCCGTGCGAGTCACCCACCGCCCTGAGCAATCCCAGGATGGATGTGTTGGCCCCGGTCTGCCGGGCGATCCACGCCAAGCGACCCGTCGCCATCCGCTACCACTCGATGAGCAGCGGTGAATCCGAGCGCGTCATCGTTCCGTTCGCACTGGTTGATACCGGCCTGCGCTGGCACGTCCGAGCCTTTGATCGCAAGAGCGGAGAGTTTCGGGATTTCGTCGTCACCCGTATCGAAGCGCCAACGCTGCTCGACGAGGAGCCACAGGCCAACGAACGGCCGGACAACGACATCCAGTGGACGCGCATCGTCGAGCTGGACTTCGTGCCGCACCCGCGCCTTGAGCGCCCCGAGATCATCAAGATGGACTACGGGATGACCGACGGCTCGATCCGGATGCGCGTTCGCGCCGCCGTCGCGGGCTACATGCTGCTGCGCTGGAGCGTGGACTGCTCGCCCGACCATCGTCTCAAGGAAGAACATTACCGCCTGTGGCTCAGCGATCCGCTGGCGCTGTACGGCGTCGAGAACGCCAAGCTCGCGCCGGGCTACCGCGCGCCAGAAAAAAGCACAAAGGACAAAAAACAATGAGTGCAGACCAAATCACTCTAGGTCAGCTCGAAAGTCACCTCTGGGAGTCAGCCAACATCCTGCGCGGCCCGGTGGATGCGGCTGACTTCAAGACCTACATTTTTCCGCTGTTGTTCTTCAAGCGCATCTGCGACGTCTGGGACGAGGAGTACCAGGAGATCGTTGATGAGACCGGTGACGAGCAGCTCGCCTGGTTTCCGGAATCGCACCGCTTCCAGATCCCGGAAGACTGTCACTGGAACGACGTTCGCACCAAGGCCAGCAATGTCGGGGCGGCCCTTCAGCGCGCGATGCGCGAGATTGAGAAGGCCAACCCCGACACCCTTTACGGCGTGTTCGGCGATGCCCAGTGGTCGAACAAGGATCGGCTGTCTGATGCCTTGCTCAAGGACCTGATCGAGCACTTCTCCAAGCTGCCGTTTGGCAACAAGAACGTCAACTCGGATCTGCTTGGCGACGCCTACGAATACCTGATCAAGAAGTTCGCCGACGCCACCAACAAGAAGGCCGGGGAGTTCTACACCCCGCGCAGCGTCGTGCGGCTGATGATCGACATGCTCGATCCCAAAGAAGCCGAGACCATCTACGACCCGGCCTGCGGTACCGGCGGCATGTTGCTGGCCGCTGTGCAGCACGTGAAGGAACAGCATGGCGACGTGAAGCGGCTGTGGGGCAAGCTGTACGGACAAGAGAAAAACCTCACCACCTCATCCATCGCGCGGATGAACCTGTTTCTCCACGGCATCGAGGACTTCCAGGTGGTGCGCGGCGACACGCTGCGTAACCCAGCCTTCTTCGAGGGTGACCGACTGGCCACCTTCGACTGCGTCATCGCCAATCCGCCGTTTTCGCTGGAAAAGTGGGGTGAGGACCTGTGGCTGAACGATCCCTTCGGCCGCAACTTTGCCGGCCTGCCGCCCTCATCCAGCGGTGACTTCGCGTGGGTGCAGCACATGGTCAAGTCGATGGCCGACGTCAGCGGCCGGATGGCCGTGGTGCTGCCCCAGGGCGCCCTGTTCCGCAAAGGGGTGGAAGGCAACATCCGCCAGAAGCTGCTGGAGATGGATCTGGTCGAGGCGGTGATCGGGTTGGCGCCCAACCTTTTCTACGGCACCGGCCTCGCCGCGTGCATCCTGGTCTTGCGCAAACGCAAGCCGGTCAAGCACAGGAAAAAGGTTCTGATCGCCGATGCGTCACGCCTGTTCCGCCGGGGTCGTGCGCAAAACTATCTGGAGCCCGAGCACGCCACCGAAATCCTCGGCTGGTATCGCGGCTTTGCCGATGTGCGGGACGCGGTCCGCGTGGTCAGCCTCGACGAGATCAAAGCCGAGGACTGGACGCTGAACATCTCGCGCTATGTCCTGCCGCCATTGCAAGAAGACATCCCACCGCTGCCCGATGCCATCGCGGCATTCAAGGACGCACTCACCCGCTGCCGTGAAGCCGAAGAGCGGCTCGCGCAGGTCATGACTGAAGGGGGATGGCTGAAATGAGTTCGGACCGCCCATTCAAAGACAACAAGATCTTTACTGAAGAACTGGCTAATGCTGCGCGCGCTCGACTGAAGGAAAAATTTGCCCAGATGGAACAAGAGAAAGCTCGTAGCACCAAACGCATCAGCCAACAAGAACTCGAAAGCTACCTGTGGGGCGCAGCCGTTCTGCTGCGCGGCCTCATCGACGCCGGCGACTACAAGCAGTTCATCTTCCCGCTGCTGTTCTACAAGCGCGTGTCGGATGTGTGGGAGGAGGAATACCAGGCGGCCCTGGCGAACTCGAAGGGCGACCTCTCCTATGCCCAGTTTGCCGAGAACCACCGCTTCCAGATCCCCGAAGGGGCGCACTGGAACGATGTCCGTCAGGCACCCAAGAACGTCGGCGCGGCCATCCAAAAGGCCATGCGCGCCATCGAGACCGCCAACCCGGACCTGCTCGACGGCATCTTCGGCGATGCCCCCTGGACCAATCGCGAGCGGCTGCCCGATGAAACACTGAAAAACCTGATCGAGCACTTTTCGACCCAGACACTCTCGGTGGCCAACGTCCCAGAGGACGAGCTCGGCAACGCCTACGAGTACCTGATCAAGAAGTTCGCGGACGATTCCGGCCACACGGCGGCCGAGTTCTACACCAACCGCACCGTCGTCCACTTGATGACTCAACTTCTTGCACCTCAGGCGGGCGAGTCGATTTACGACCCCACGTGCGGTACCGGCGGCATGTTGATTTCAGCGCTGGACGAAGTGAAGCGCTCGGGCGGAGAGTACCGCACGCTCAAGCTCTACGGGCAGGAGCGCAACCTCATTACCTCATCCATCGCCCGCATGAATCTGTTCCTGCATGGCGTGGAGGACTTCGAGATCATCCGGGGTGACACCCTGGCTGAACCCAAGCACATCGAAGGCGACCGCCTGCGCCAGTTCGATGTGATCCTGGCCAACCCGCCGTACTCCATCAAGCAGTGGAATCGCGAGGCCTGGAGTAGTGACAAGTGGGGACGCAACTCGCTGGGTACGCCACCGCAGGGCCGCGCCGACTACGCCTTCCAACAGCACATCCTGACCAGCCTCACCACCAAGGGGCGTAGTGCCGTGCTCTGGCCCCACGGTGTGCTGTTCCGTAACGAAGAACAGTCCATGCGCGCCAAGATGGTCGAGCAGGACTGGGTCGAGGCCGTCATCGGCTTGGGTCCCAACCTGTTCTACAACTCCCCGATGGAGTCGTGCATCGTAATCTGCAACCGCAAGAAGGTCGCCGCTCGCAAGGGCAAGGTGATCTTCATCGACGCGGTGAACGAGGTCACCCGGGAGCGGGCGCAGAGCTTTCTGAAGCCCGAGCACCAGCAGCGCATCCTGACCGCTTACAAGACCTTTGCGGACGTGCCCGGGTTCGCCAAGGTCGCCACCCTGGCCGAAATCGGCGCCAATGCTGGCAACCTCTCGATCCCGCTGTACGTGAAGCGGATTGCCGCCGCCATCGCCACCGACAGCAATGGTGACGCGGTATCGCTGCGCTCAGCCTGGGACCAATGGCAAACCGATGGCCGTGCCTTCTGGCAACAGATGGACGCGCTGGTGGAAACGCTGGATGGAGTGATTACGGAGGACATCGAGCGTGTCTGACAAGAACAATAAAACCCTGAAGCCCGGCTGGCGTCGGGTGAAGTTCGGCGACGTGGTGCGACTTTCGAAAGAGCGCAGCAAAGATCCGCTAGCTGATGGCATTGAACGCTACGTCGGTCTGGAACATCTCGAACCCGGTGACTTGCGCATCCGCCGTTGGGGCAGCGTCGCTGACGGCGTGACCTTCACCAGCGTGTTTCAACCTGGGCAGGTGCTGTTCGGCAAGCGACGCGCTTACCAGCGCAAAGTGGCTGTGGCGGATTTCTCTGGGGTGTGTTCCGGGGACATCTACGTGCTGGAGACCAAGGATGCGCAGGTCTTGCTGCCGAAGCTGCTGCCATTCATTTGCCAGACCGATGCCTTCTTCGATCACGCTGTTGGCACGTCGGCGGGGTCTCTGAGCCCTCGTACAAACTGGACGAGTTTGGCGGACTTTGAGTTTGCACTGCCATCAATGGATGAGCAGGTTCGCCTACTTGAACTTCTTGCTTGTGCTCGAGAATCGGCAGAGTCCTATGCATCTGCACTGGAAGCCGCAAACGAAATGCTGAGGTCGGGTCTGGTTTCGATCTTTGCAGCAGCAGGGTGCTCTCCTGCAAACACAGAAATGTCCCAAGCTATCGTTCGCCCAGAGTGGCGATTGGTCTCTGCTGCGGATATCTGCGTGGCACCGATCACAAAGGGAGCTACGCCATCTGGCGCTACTGGCGTAAGCGACACGGGCATCCCATTCCTCAAGGTCTACAACCTCACATTTGATGGATCGCTTGATTTCACTATTGAGCCCACATTCTTGAGTTCCGAAGCGCATTCCAAAGAATTGGCAAGGTCGAAGGTTCAAGAGGGCGATGTACTCATGAATATCGTGGGCCCGCCTCTCGGTAAGGTTTCGATTGTTCCTGCAAAGTTCCCGAGCGCAAACATAAATCAAGCGATCGCTCGTTTTCGAGCTAGAAAAGAAATTTCTCCGAGGTTTATCGCGGCATATCTGCTATCAGATTGGGCGCAACGCTGGTTGGGGTCTAGATCGAAGAAGACCTCTGGTCAGCAGAATTTGACGCTGGAGCTTTGCCAAACGCTACCCGTGCCTCTGCCGCCAGATCATCTAGCAGAGGGTGTTGTTTCGGCCATTGATGCGCTCTTCGAGTCTGTACGGCTGACCGAGGAAAGAAAATTGGCAACAGAACGCACCTACAAGAAAATTTTGAGGGAGGTATTCGGCGATGTTTAACGAATCCAATACCGTCGAAGCCTACGTCCGCGATCTGCTCGCCGGCCCAGTCAAGGCTGTCCTGGCCAACACCGCCCAGGAACCTCAGGCCAGCTACGGACCCAGCCCCAAAGGCATCGGCTGGCGCTACGCCGCCCCGGCTGACGTGCCGCGCCAGATTCAGGAAGTGTTGGTTGAACCCTGGCTGCGTGAGGCGCTGATCCGCCTGAACCCGGAGATTGCCGCTCAGCCCGATCGCGCCGACGAGGTGCTCTACAAGCTGCGCGCCATCGTGCTGTCGGTGCGATCGGATGGCCTGATCCGCGCCAACGAGGAAATGACCGCCTGGATGCGCGGTGAGCGCTCGATGCCCTTCGGCCCCAACAACGAGCATGTGCCGGTGCGGCTGATCGACCTGGATGATCTGGCGCAGAACCAATACATCGTCACCCAACAATACACCTACCGTGCTGGCCCCACCGAACGCCGCGCCGATCTGGTGTTGTTGGTCAACGGGCTGCCGCTGGTGCTGATCGAGGCCAAGACGCCGGTTAAGAAGTGCATCAGCTGGGTCGATGGCGCGGTGCAGGTGCACGACGACTACGAGAAGTTCGTACCCGAGCTCTTCGTCTGCAACGTGTTCTCGGTGGCCACCGAGGGCAAGGCGTACCACTACGGGTCCATCGGCCTGCCGGTCAAGGACTGGGGGCCGTGGCATCTGGATGGCGACGGTGACGATGATCAGCACCACCCGCTGAAGTCGCTCAAACTGTCCGCTGAAAGCATGTTGCGCCCCCATGTGGTGCTGGACATTCTCGGCAGCTTCACCCTGTTCGCCACCAACAAGAAAAAGCAGCGCATCAAGATCATCTGCCGCTACCAGCAGTTTGAAGCGGCCAACAAGATCGTCGAGCGCGTGCTGGCGGGTTATCCCCGGAAGGGCCTGATCTGGCACTTTCAGGGTTCGGGCAAGTCACTGCTGATGGTCTTTGCCGCGCAGAAGCTGCGCATGCATGCCGGCCTGAAGAATCCCACCGTGCTGATCGTGGTGGATCGGATCGATCTCGACAGCCAGATCACCGGCACCTTCACCGGGGCGGACATCCCCAACCTGGAAAAGGCGGACAGCCGCGAGAAGCTTCAGCAGCTGCTGGCTCAGGACGTGCGCAAGATCATCATCACCACGATCTTCAAGTTCGGCGAGGCCACCGGCAGCCTGAACGACCGCAGCAACATCATTGCCCTGGTGGACGAAGCCCACCGCACCCAAGAAGGCGACCTGGGCCGCAAGATGCGCGAGGCCTTGCCTAACGCGTTTCTGTTCGGCCTGACCGGCACGCCGATCAACCGTGCCGACCGCAACACCTTCTACGCCTTTGGTGCCGACGAGGACGAGAAAGGCTACATGAGCCGCTACGGCTTCGAGGAGTCGATCCGCGACGGTGCCACGCTAAAACTGCACTTCGAACCGCGCTTAATCGACCTGCACATCGACAAGGCCGCCCTGGACGCCGCCTACAAAGACCTGACCGGCGGCCTGTCGGATCTGGACAAGGACAACCTTGCCAAGACCGCCGCCAAGATGGCCGTGCTGGTGAAAACGCCCGAGCGCATCCGCAAGGTCTGTGAGGACATCGTCGAGCATTTCCAGACCAAGGTGGAGCCCAATGGCTTCAAGGGCCAGATCGTAACGTTCGATCGCGAGTCCTGCCTGCTGTTCAAGGCCGAGCTGGACAAGCTGCTGCCGCCCGAGGCTACAGACATCGTGATGTCGGTGCAGGCGGCGGACAAGAAGGAACATCCAGAGTACGTGCCCTACGACCGAAGCCGCGACGAAGAAGAGCGACTGCTGGATCGGTTCCGCGACCCGGCCGACCCGCTGAAGCTGATTATCGTCACGGCCAAGCTGCTGACCGGCTTCGATGCGCCCATCCTGCAGGCGATGTACCTGGACAAGCCGCTGCGCGACCACACGCTGCTGCAGGCTATCTGCCGCGTGAACCGCACCTACTCCGAGCAGAAGACCCACGGCTTGATCGTGGATTACCTCGGCATCTTCGACGACGTGGCGGCAGCGCTGGAGTTCGACGACCAGAGCGTCAAGCAGGTGGTCAGCAATATCCAGGAGCTGAAGGACAAGCTGCCTGAGTCGATGCAGAAGTGCCTGGCCTTCTTCTCTGGCTGCGATCGCAGTTTGCAAGGCTACGAGGGCCTGATCGCCGCGCAGCAGTGTCTGCCCAATAACGAGGTGCGAGACAACTTTGCTGCCGAGTACAGCGTGCTCAACAAGATCTGGGAGGCGCTGTCACCGGACACCGTTCTGGGCCCCTTCGAGAAGGACTACAAGTGGTTGTCGCAGGTGTACCAGTCGGTACAGCCCTCCAGTGGCCACGGCAAGTTGATCTGGCATTCGCTTGGCGCCAAGACCATTGAGCTGATCCACCAGAACGTGCATGTCGACGCGGTGAGGGATGACCTCGATACCTTGGTGTTGGACGCCGATCTGCTGGAGGCCGTGCTGTCGAACCCCGACCCGAAGAAGGCCAAGGAGATCGAGATCAAGCTCAAGCGCCGACTGCGCGGGCATGGCGGCAACCCCAAGTTCAAGAAGCTGTCGGAACGGCTTGATGCGCTGAAAGACCGGTTCGAGTCTGGCCAGATCAACAGCGTCGAATTTCTGAAGCAGTTACTGGAGATCGCCAAGGAGACGCTGCAAGCCGAGAAGGAGGTCCCGCCCGAAGAGGATGAGGATCGTGGCAAGGCCGCGCTGACTGAGCTGTTCAACGAGGTCAAGACGGCCGAGACGCCCATCATGGTCGAACGCGTGGTCGCGGACATCGACGAGATTGTGCGACTGGTCCGTTTCCCGGGCTGGCAAGGCACGCAGGCCGGTGAGCGTGAAGTCAAGAAGGCCCTGCGCAAAGCCCTCTTCAAATACAAGCTGCATGCGGATGAAGAGCTGTTCGAGAAGGCCTACAGCTACATCCGACAGTATTACTAAAGGGGGCGGAGGATGACCACTCAGACGATAGATAGTGCACCGCATGCAACCTGGTTTGTCGGCGCCAGCTACGGCGGTACCGATGATCAGATGCCGCGATTTCTTGCAGAAGGAATTTGGGAGAACGGCTACGACGACAAGCTCCTCGATGTGGTGCGTTCCATGCGCCCGGGAGAGCGGATCGCCATCAAGTCGTCTTACACGCGAAAGCACGGCCTGCCTTTCGATAGCCGAGGCCGAGCGGTTTCGGTTATGGGCATCAAGGCGGTCGGCACGATCACCGAAAACCTGAACGACGGGAAGCGGGTGAAGGTGGACTGGGCCAAGGTCGAGCCGGTACGGGAGTGGTACTTCTACACTCACCGAGCAACGATCTGGCGTGTGCTGCACGGCGAATGGATGAACGATGCGCTGATTGCATTTGCGTTTGACGGCAAGCCGCAGGATGTAGATCGCTTTCGCAACGAGCCCTTTTGGCGGGAGCGTTACGGCACGACTTTGCCAGAAAAGCAGCGCTTCGAGTGGACTGACTTTTACGAGGCAGTGGCCGAAAAGCTGCTGGCCCACGCAGACGATCGAACTCCGCTCATCGAGGGCATCCACGAGATCGCGTCCCGGGTGCCGGGGCTGACCTATCTCCAGGATAAGTTTCCTGATGGAACCAGTGGTCCGCTGCGGGACATTTGCCCATTCACCACGATGGGCACCTTTAACCGATCCATGACCGATGCCAACCGCAAGACCATCGCGGGTGAACTTGCCAAGTTGCTGGGTGTGACGGTGCCGGTCCCGCCTTCATTCGAAGGCATTCCCGTTCTCAACAACCAACGTTCCTGGTTTTTCGCCTATGCCGACAAGCGTGGTGCGGGCGACATCGACGCGCTATGGAAGGTATTCGTTGCCGCGAGCAAGATGGTCGATGGCGACCAGTTGGACACTCGCGATGCCTTCATCCGGGCTTATGACGAGGCAACCCAAGTGTGGGGTGTCGCATGGAACCTTTCGACAGGTCTCTACTGGGCGCATCCGTGGGAATTCCTGACCTTGGATAGCCAGTCGCGCCACTACATCAACAAGCGGCTCGGCCTGAATGTCGCCATCAGTGGTCAGCAAGGCCCATGTGATGGTCGGGCCTATTTGAAGCTGCTGGACGATCTGCGTTCGCGCTTCGGCGAAGACGGCTATCCCGTCCACAGTTTCCCAGACTTGTCGCTTGCGTCCTGGATGTACAAAGACCCGGTTGACGAGCCTGTGCCGGCTGGCGATATCGGTACCAATGCCGGAGCAGAACAGGAAACTGAAGGTGAAGTTCGCGAAGCCTTTCAGGTGGCAGCGCCAATCGTTCCCTACTCGGTGGAGGACATCCTCAAGGACGGCTGTTTCCTGGAGCGGGCCGAGATTGACCGCTTGCTCGATCGTCTGCGCACAAAAAAGAATCTCATCCTTCAGGGGCCTCCGGGCACGGGCAAGACCTGGCTAGCCAAACGGCTCGCGTTCGCGCTCATGGGCCAGAAGGACGACAGCAAGGTCCGTGCAGTGCAGTTCCACCCCAACCTGTCCTACGAGGACTTTGTTCGAGGGTGGCGCCCCACTGGCGAAGGCAAGTTGTCGCTGGCGGACGGTGTCTTCATGGAAGCCATCAAGGCTGCATCGAAGGACCCTTCGTCGAAGTTTGTCGTGGTAATCGAGGAGATCAACCGTGGAAACCCGGCGCAGATCTTCGGCGAGTTGCTGACGCTGCTTGAGGCGGGCAAACGGACGCCCAACGAAGCGCTGGAACTCTGTTATCCGGATGCGGACGGCAAACGACGTCCCGTCCATATTCCCGAGAATCTCTATGTGGTCGGCACCATGAATATCGCCGACCGATCGCTTGCACTGGTCGATCTGGCATTGCGTCGCCGCTTTGCTTTCGTTGGACTGGAGCCGAGACTCGGCCAGGTTTGGCGGGATTGGGTGGTCAAGGATTGCGCTGTCGATCCGGGCTTGGTCGCGGATATCGAGCGCCGTATCGCCGAGCTGAACGACCAGATCGCGACGGATGCGCGCCTTGGCAAGCAATTCCGGATTGGTCACAGCTATGTGACACCCGCACATCGACTGGAGGCGGGAGACACGAAGAAGTGGTTCCAGCAGGTCGTGGATACGGAGATCGGCCCGTTGCTGGATGAATACTGGTTCGACGCGCCCGACGAAGCACAAAAGGCGATTGCACGGCTGACGCAGGGCTGGTGATGACCGCCGTCGCAGAACAGGTGGAAAGTGCATCCATGAGCGCTGAGGGGTTCATCGGACGCATTCCGGTGCGCAACCTCTGGCTGCTGATGCTCTACGCCTCTGACCTGTTCCGCACTCGCGGCATCGGCAAGATCGGCTTGGAAGACAGCCCGGACGATCTACCGGATCTAGTCGCGGAGATCCTTGCCCACGCGGTTGAGGTGCGACAGCGTCGCCGCTTGAGTCTTGGATATCGATCTCGTGATGCAGTCATCAATCGCGTGCGTGGCCGGATCGACGTCTTGACCACCGAACGCCATCAGTTGATGGATAGAGGCCTGGTGGCGTGCCGGTTCGACGAACTCACCATCGACACACCACGCAATCGTTTCGTCCGAGCAGCCTTGGAGTCCATCTCCAGGATCGTTCAGAGGAAGGACGTTGCCCATCGGTGCCGCGCACTTGCGGGTGGCATGAAGGCAATGGGTGTATCAGGGGACGCACCGACCCGCGCCCAAATGAGCACCGATCGATTCGGCCGTAACGATGCGGACGACCGGTTCATGGTGGCAGCCGCAAAGCTGGCGTTCGACCTAGTGCTACCTACGGAGGCGTCGGGTGCGAATGTGCTCTCTCTGCCGGACAGAGAAGCGACGTGGGTACGTCGTTTGTTTGAGCGAGCGGTGGGCGGCTTCTACCAAGTCGTATTGAGTCCGCAGGGCTGGCGGGTGCTATGCGGCGGGACGATGGGCTGGCAGATCGAGCAGAAGACAGCAGGGATCGACAAGATCCTGCCGACGATGCGAACTGATGTCGTGCTCGACCACCCGTCAACCGGGAAAAGGATCGTCATCGATACCAAGTTCACCTCGATTGTGACGAGCGGTTGGTACCGTGAGGAAACCCTGCGCAGCGGATACGTGTACCAGATCTACGCCTATCTGCGCTCCCAGGTTGGATGCAGCGATGCGCTTGCGGATCACGCGAGTGGATTGTTGTTGCATCCCGCGATCGGCCAGATGGTCGACGAGACAGTGCTGATCCAGGGGCACGCCATTCGATTTGCCACTGTGGATTTGACGGCAACTCCTGCGGACATCCGAGCGCAACTGCTGCGACTCTGCGTGCCAGACATCGCGATGAATACGGGCGCGTGAAAGAACATGGACAGAATCAATATCGACACTTGGGCCAACATCAGCGCGGAAAGTTGGAATTCCCTCCTTCTGGGTAACGGCGCCAGCATCGCCATCCACAAGGAGTTTGCCTATCCAACACTTCACAGTGTTGCTGATGCAAAAGGACTGCTCGCCACCACTGCGCCAATATTCGCCAAACTCGGGACGACCGACTTCGAGCATGTTCTACTCGCCTGCTGGTATGCCGAGCACGTCAACGTTGCCTTGGGGACACCGTCGGCCGACATCTCTGCGGCTTATGCGGAAGTGCGAACAGCACTGATCGAAGCGGTGCACAGCGTGCATCCGATACATGCCGATGTCGCCGCCGACTTACAACGGGTCGGTACATTCGCGAGCGCGTTCCCGACTGTCGTCAGCCTGAACTACGACCTCACCCTGTACTGGGCCATGCTGCTGTTCAATACAGCGAACGGTAGCTGGTTCAAGGATGCCTTCCATCACGGTGAATTTCAGACGGACTGGGAGTACCTCCGGAGGCCATATGGGCACGCCGCCGGAGCAACGCTGGTTTTCTACCCGCACGGCAGTCTTTCTGTGGCTCGCGACTACATTGGTGACGAGACAAAGATCGCTGCATCCACTGGCGCGACGGGCGATTTGCTCGAAGCGATAACCCGAAAGTGGTCGTCCGGGCACTACGTACCGGTGTTTGTTAGCGAAGGAACCAGCAAGGAGAAAGTCGCCGCGATTCGCCGGAGTCACTACCTGACGAACGTGTACGAGGAAGTCCTGCCAGCGATCGGCGAGAGTTTGGTCGTTTATGGCTGGAGCTTTGACGAACGGGACCAGCATGTGCTTGATGCAATCTCGGCGAATACGCCGAAGCGAATGGCTGTCTCGGTGTTCACGGGTCAACCAGACGGAGATCAGCAGGCGTTCTGCCATCAGGTGCTCAAGGCCACTGGCCGGTCCTTGCCTGGTACAGAGGTCACGTTCTTCGATTCGCGGAGCCCGGGTTGCTGGAACAATCCATGATGACGTGCTGAGCACTACTGCTCGCCGGCAACCTTCATCTCCCTGATCAACGTTTGCAGCGCCCTCAGTTGCTCGGCGTTCTCGTGGCAGATCTGGTAGTTAGCGGCAACGGTTCCGGCGACGGCAGAGAGCGCAATGCCTGCGGCGGCCGCATCAGCATCTCGGGCGGGCTCGGGCAGCTCACCGGCGGCGGCAGCGTCGTGCAGGCGCACAAAGCCACGGTTGATAGTGCAAGCAGCATCGGCTTGAACGGGCACATAGACAGGAACCTCCTTGATGATGGTGTCGCCCTTCTCGCGGACGACGCGGACGCGGTCGACGTATTCGGTGACGACCTTGACGGTGGCTTGTGCCTGACGCTCGCGGATGGTGGCGGTTTGCAGGGTTTGTTGCTGGGCGGCGGCGTCCCACTGCGCTTGCACGTGGCCCGCGCCCTTGATCCAGCCGAAGCCAATCAGCGCGACAGCCAGAGCAGCGATGGCCAGCCAGCGGTAAGGCCACGGAATCAGGTTCATGGCGTTTCCCCGAGGCATTGGCGGTACTCGGCCTGCCGCCGCGTGGCCAACCCGCCGCACAGCTGCGCATTGGTGGGCAGCGCGCAGTCCTTACCCTGGAAGAAGCGCCAGCGCAGCAGTTCGGCGCAGGCCCCGGCGTAGTCCTCGGCGTTGAGTTTCCTGACCAGCGTGGATTGGCAGAACGCGCGGCTGCCGACGTTGTAGGAAAAGCTCACCAGCGCGTCGTATTCGTGCTGGGCCAGCGGCACGGTGACGCATTGCTTCAATGCACCCTCGAACTGCTGCACGTCGGTGAGTGCCCGGGCCAGCGCCTTCGGCGGCGTGGTGGTGTCGCCCAGCTTCACTCCGGTGGTGGTACCGAACCCGATGGTCGGCACATCGCCCTTGACCGGAATCACTGCGCGGTCGGTGTAGCCCTCGTGAAGCACGATGCCGACCAGCGCTGCAGCGGACAGCGTGAGCGCGGCCACCGTCCGGCGTTGCGGCGGGCGGATCATCGGTGCATCTCCGGCTGCGCGACCAAGCGGGCGACGGTCGCGCCGATGCTGGCGGCAAAGGCCAGCAGCACGAACGCGCCGCGCGGCAGTACGTCCCCGAACAGCGGCACCACCACTTCCGCCGCCGTGAAGGCAGCGGCCAGCAGCGAGAAGCGAATGCTCCAGGCCCGTCGCAACACGCACCGCCAGTCGTCCAGAAGGCAGATCTTCGGCTTGGCGGTCATTGCACGCCTCCCATCAGCTTCAACTTGATGGCGGCCCCCACCAGCAGCGCAGCCAGGATGCCGGTGGTCACGACCTTGATGGTGGTCTGCCACGCCGTTCGGCGGGCATCGCGCCACGCCTCCAGCAGATCGCGCAGTTCGCGGATGTCCTTCGCGGCGCTGCCGTTCTCCAGCCCGAGATGGGCGAGGCAACGCTCGGCTCCGCGTTCGGCGGCACGGTCGAGCAGTTCGTCGAAGTCCTCGCGGCGCAACAGGAGCATGTTTTCCACGAGGGCGGCGGGTTGTTGTTCGGGTTCAGTCATTGCAGGTCTCCAGAAATGCGAAACCCGCCTGATGCACGTGGCACCAAGGCGGGTTCAGGGGTGATCAGGAAGATGGGTTTCAGATTTCGATGATTTCCACCGTCAAGCTGGGTGCGCCGCCCTCGATGACGTCATCACGCACGAACACCTTCTGGCCGATGGCAGCGCTGCCGCGTGCACGGATCAAGCCACCGCCGGGCAAGGCGACGGTCACGACGCCGGAGCCGACGCCCACCACCGTGCCCGCCAGCAATGGCGGATCAGGGATAAGTTGGCGGAACTGCTCGTAGAGGTTATGCATGGCTCTGCACCCCCAAGGTCTGCCAGACCTCCGGCATTCCTGCCTCGACTTGCGTCGAGCGCACGATGCCCAGCCTCGTCACGCTGCCGTCCTGGAACTCGACGAACGCACCCGGCTCGATGATCCCTGTCTCGGCCAGCACCGGCAGACGCAGGCTCACCTTGATCTGTTGCCCGGTATCGGCCAGAACCGAGATGCCTCGCTGGCGCGCCGCAGCGGCTTCGGTGATCAGCGCATCGACCACCATCGGGGCCAGTACATCCCCGGCAGTCCCAGCCCGGCTCACCTGCCCAAGCACACCGACATCCTGGCCGGACACGAACACGCGGTTGTAGCCGGGCTTCTCTACCCAGCGCAGCGACTCGCGGGCCACCGCATCGACGGGCAACACGAAGTCTGGCGTGACGGTGTTCCACTCCCACGGTGCGACCGGATACCGGTGGCGCACGCGGATGCTCTGGTCGGACGGGTGCGGGATCAGGTAACCCCCGGCCGCACTGGCAATGGCAACCAGGGCTTCTATCCACGTGCCCTGCTGGGTGAACACCCCGGCAGGGACGTTCCAGTCGGTCAGGCCCCAATCGATGTTCCAGCCCAACGGGATGCCGTTGAGCGTGAGTACGTCGTCCATCAACTGCCGCGCCGTACGCGCCTGCGGTTGCTGGAAGTTCATCACCGGGGCATAAGGCGCGGCCAGTACGGCGTTGCGCCCTCTTCCGGAGATGCGGATGCTCGCGTCGCCGAACACACGCTCGCGGCTGATGCTCTCGGCCAGCACGCGAAACGGCTTGCCGTTGACGCTGGCTACCAGTTCGACCGGGCCGCCGTTGCTTCCGGGGGCGACAAGAGCTTCTGCGGCGGCGGGCAGCAGCGCATCGAAGCCCCACGTCCAGGAGGCGGCATCGAGCGCCAGTGAAAGGCTGAACACTGGCACCGGCAGGCCATCTGGAAGCCGGTGCAGGGTCACGTTGTTGATCACGAAATACACCCTCCGAACGGGAACGACCACCGGCTCCCCATCGGGAGGTGGCGGGTCAATGTTGTTTTCACAAACGAACAGCAAGTGGCTGTCCGCAGGGGCCAATGTCGCGAACCGCAGGTGGGTGCTCGGCCTATACGGTCCATTTGGGCAAGGTTGTGGCGCGGGCGGCTCTGGGATCACCCAGATGCTGATCCCTGGCAGCGGCGGCACGGCATCCTGATACCGGCCACGCCATCCCATCGCTGATGGGCTCGCGCTCTGAAAATCACTCCCTTGGCCCTGGGTGAGCTGCCGCGCGGTTTGCCAAGGGCTCACCCGTCCCGCGCGCTTGGTGCGGTCGCCGTCTTGATGACGAAACCCCGTCGCATCGCGCAGGCGGGACGCGTTCTGAAACAAGCTCAGTCGAGCCAATTCGAGGTACGTGCCATCCTGATGCGCGAACCACGTCAAGTCGTGGAAGCGCCGAGCCTGTTGTTGGCCCGTGCGATGGTGCGCAGGCAGCGAGGCCAAGACCGGGGGTAACCGATGGTCGACGCCTTGCGGCGTGGCAATCGTGCGCCGCCAGAACGTCTTCCAGCCTGCGGGCGTTGCAGCCGCATCCTGCTGGCCCTGCTTCGCGCCGTCCTCCGTCTGCTTCGCCACCTGCCAGAGGTGCGAAGTCCGACCCACCGTGGGACGCTGCGTGTGCGACGCGTACCTGACCTCGCCGGTGAACACCACGCCGGGCAGGCTTGAGCCAGCATCAGCCCCCACATTCAAGGGCACGCTCGGGCGCAAGACCAGTGACTGCACCGTCAGGCCCGGGAGCTGGGCTAACAACTCGGCCCGGGTCGGTGGGATGAACTTGATCGTGACGACCGGCAGCGGCAGTGTGGCCCGCAACGTCACATCGTCGCGCGGGGCGATGTAGTTGGCCCCGAACACCAAATTGGCGTCGGTGGCAGCGGGTTGATCGAAGAGCAGATCGACCAAGGGCGGACCGACCACCACGGTGACGGCGGGCGCAGGCAACGGGGCGACCAGGGTCACCTCGTTGAGAACGATAGGCACGGCCTACCCCAGGATCGCAGACACCATCCGGGCATCGCCACCCAGATAGAGATTGGTGCTGGCCAGCTTCACGTCACCGCTGCCGTCGGTGCCGCTGCAGTCCAGATCCAGGGCGGTCACCTCATTGCCGTTGACCAGCCGCGCCCAGGTAGCGACGCCGGTCGTCGTGATCAGCCCGTCCTCCTGCTGCGTCAGCGTCAGGAGTCCGCCTGCAATCGTGCCTGCGGGCTTGGTGAGCCTGATCTCGACCAGCATCGCGCTCGCAGGCGTCGTCGCCGGGGTGGCGGGTCGCGTACCGCCGTAGATGCGCAGACGCGCCGGGTTGCTGCCTGCATCCAGGAATGCCAGGGTGCCTGCCAGCCGCGCCTCGTTGTGTTCGACAGTGATGGCGACGGTCACGGCATCATCTCCGGGCGTAGGTTGTCCGCAATCACGGCGCGGTACATCTGCTTGTAGTCGTAGCTGACCACGGTGTATCTCTGGGACGGGTCGATCAACTCGAACAGGTACGCACCGGTAGCGTCGCTCCAGGTTTCGGCCACCAGAACGCGGGCGTTTTCGCTGACCAGTTGCACTCGCCGCACCAGGGGCTGGTCGGGCTGACCCTTCTCCTTGACGGTTCCGGCGATGAAACCGTGGCCACTGAAGTGGATGTTCTTGCGGCAATTCGGAATCGCGTGGAAGTGCCAGTCGTAGCCACCACCCCGGTTCCACAGCTCAGAGTTGGGGCTGTTCAAGCGCATCAGCTCGCAATCGGCGTTGACGCCGATGTCGGCGGCAGGATCAGGAAGCACCGACGTCGATCCACCCGCCAGCGGCAGCAGTTCATCGGCTGCGTTCACGCTCACCGTCGCTGGAAATGCGGGCAAGCCAGACGGAACGTCACCGGCAATGGCGTGGACACGAGCTGTCGCACCGTAAAGGAACACGCCCGGAATCAGCTTGCCCCGGTAGGCAGCATCGCCGATCTGGAACATCAGCACGCCACCAGCCTTGAACTGAATCAACCGCGCCCACGGCACACCATTGGCGTCGAAGGCTCCGACGATCACCTCGCAGCGCAGGGTCAACCGCTGGCCGACGTTGAAGGTCGGAGCCACGTCGGCCAACCCAGCAATGGGCCTTGCCCCATCATTGACGCCACCCGTCACCCCAGCCCCGTCACCGAAACCACTGTTCCAGCGGGAAACGCTCCAACCGCCATCGAGATGGGCGAACCGGTAGCCCTCGGAACCGTTGCCGGTCGTCATCCACAGGCCGATGTGCTTACGGGCGCTTGGGTCGGTCAGCAACTCAACGTCGGCCTCGAACCAAAAATCGCCGTGGGCGGTTTCATTGAAGCGCAGGATAGACTGGCTGTTGGGAGCCGAGATGTCGATGGATTGCTGCGCACTGTTGTGCGTCGCGGACATTCCGCCCAGGACTGCGGTGTAGCCGGTTGCAGGCGCCGTGGCGAAGGACTCGCTCAGCGGATAGCTCATCGCTTACCTCCACGGCCCGGTGATGTCGAACGCGATCTGCGCGCCTTCGGTTTCCGAGCTGTACTGCGTCCTGACCAACAGGAACCTTCTGCCTTCCTGACCGACGACGTTGTCGACGATGGTCTGGTCGCTGTACGGACGATCCTGGGGCATCCACAGCATTCCAGGCAGGATGCCGCGCATGTGGCCATCCTCCTGCCGCACGTAGGTGGGCAGCAGCCACAAGCTGTAGTCGGCTCCATTCGGGAACGGCGTCGGGCCCCGACCGCAGATCTGCTGGCCGTTGTTCGTGTTCAGGGACGTGAGCCCAAACCGCACCGGGTTGCCGAGCTGGGTGTGATTGCGCAGCAGCACCTTGCCCGTGAAGTCCAGGGACGAGACCAGCCCGTAGCCGCTGAACTGGCCGGGATAGCTCCAATAGTTGCTCATCCCCGAGTAGTTGTCATCGGCAGCCAGCACCGTGGCGTAGTTGTCACCCGGCTTGAAGCTGATGAGGTCGCCAAAGCAGTAGCTGTTGCGGCCATACCAGCCGTAGCCCGCTGCATTGGTGCAGAAGAGGAAGAACAGGCGGTCGTCACCGATCAGCACCCAGTTGCGCCCACCGCCGCCGCTGTCGCCATTGCTCTCATACTGGGGGCCACGCGCGTGGAACCACTTGTACCAACCCCACTGGCTGGCAGTGACCTGTTTCCAGTTCTGCGTCGGGTTGTTCGGGTCATAGGGAGCCTGCGCGCCGACGATGGTGTCGATGTCCGACAGGTCTTCGACGATGCCGACGTTGGCCCACTTGGCCCAGCCCGTCGTGTAGTTGGGCGTCTTGAGGCTGTTGTCGATCAGCAGCAGGTTTTGCGGTGACTGCGGGTTCTTGCTGCGGTAGGCAGCCTTGTGAGTCGCCGAGAACGGCTTCTCCCACCCCAACGGGGCAACCTTGGCCGAGAGACTCGTCGCCGTCGTGGCGGGTGAGACGGGCGTGCCGGTCACTGCATAGGTGAACGTGGTCATCGTCGCCGTCAGCACGCGGAACTGTCCGTTGTACTCGGTCTGCTCAGCGCCAGCGATCTCGACCACTTGAAATGGCCGATAGGCGTGGCCCGAGGAAATGGTCGCCGTGGCGATGCCGTCGGCGAAGGTCAACGTGTCGATGGCCTTCAGGGCGAAGCCATTGATCAGGCACGCATCGAGCATGGTCACCAGATCACCCCAGTTGTTGGCGATCTGGGGCGCGCCGGTCATGCCGCTGCTGAAGTATTTGACGGTCAGGTCGGTCATAGGAATTCCTGCGAGAAGGGTTCAAAGATCAGGGGGCACCCACACCATCAAGGCGTGTCGACATCCCCGCGAATCAGCAACGTGAAGTGGTCGTCGGGCACGGACTCCGGTCCCTGCTGGACGGTGCGCACCACCCAGACCGGGAACTGGCTTCCGATGGTGTTGAAGCGCAGCACGTTGCCGGTGGCCCAGCCGTTGCCCCAGCCGAGCGCGGGCAGACGGAAGTACGGCACGCCGGTCGCCGGGTTGTTGGGGGCGCAGTCGGCGCTGGTATTTCCGGTGGCGATCACACCTACGTTCTCGCCGATGACCTCGAACGAGGTGCTGTTGGTCATCCGAACCACCCAGCGCTCGGTGAGCGCCCCGCGATTGGTGACAGTGATCGGGTACTGGGTGTGGTTGAAGGTGGCGGTGGCGGCGCTGCCGATCAGTTCATCCGACCAGCTGCCGTTCCAGGTGCTCTGGTCGAACACGAGGTTCACGCGGGCGAACAGGTCACCGGCCACCAGCGCACTGGAGACAAAACTGCCAGAGACCGGATCACCGGGACTGGCCAGCGGATAGGCGTGCGTCAGCGGGCGCGTGAAGCTGATCTCGCCGTTGATCTGCACGTCGCGCACCACGGCCATGTCCTCGATGCGGTGCTCGATGGTCACTGGCTGGCTGTAGCCAGTCACGTCGGTGAACGTGACGGTGCCTGCCTCCAGATCGGTAACGTAGCCTGTGTGGATCACCACGCCGTTGTGGCCGACCACACGCACGCGCGACAGACGCACCCGCGCGCAATCGATGGTCTGGCCGTTGCTGACCGAGGCAGTTATGCGACCGGTATGGCCGACGACGGCGAAGCCTCCTGGACGGAAGATCGGCACACGCCCGTCGCTGGGCAGGCGCACCGGGTCGATGCCCAGCAACGCCGCATCCAGGGGCAGATAGCTGTAGGCCACGGCGCTGTAACGCAGGCTGGAGGCCGCGACCGGCTCTGGCCGGAAGAGCTTGCCGTCTGGCCGCACGTTCTCGGCGTCGAACCACGGCTCGCTCTCGTTGCCCGCCGCCGTGACCACGGTGCCAAATCGCACCCGCACGAGGCCGGTGTCGTAATCGACGCTGCCGATGACGCCAGACGCGGTGATCGTGCCGTCGATGCCTGCCGTCACGGTCTGTGTCCCACCCACCGCGCGGGCGAACTGGATGGAGAGCGATCCTGGGCGCAGTGGCGCGGCACCGGTGCGGAACACGTACTCGCTGGAGATGTTCTCGCCCACAGTGGTCACGCAACTGGCGCGCGTGATGCTGTTGGTCGCGCCCGCCGACCACGAGGTGAGCGTCACCGCACCAGAGAGGTAGTTGATGCTGCCGCGCGTGACCCAGCCGCTGGGCGTGAATTCGCGCAGCGTGCCCTGACCGTTGTCGCCCCAGGGCTGGCTACCCGCGATGGCCAGCAACACCGTGCCCGTCACCACCTGCGCGTTGACACTGGGCACCAGCCGGAACGATGGGCTGAACGTGAACGTCTCGCTGTGGTTGCTGGTCGAGCCCGCGCTGTTGTAGCGCAGCTTGACGTAGCCGGACTCGTCGTTCGGGTAGAGCGACGGCGCATCCACGTAGCTGATGCCGCCGTAGTTGAGGCGGAACATCTGGCCCACGCCCGAGGCCCAACCAAGGCGCTGCGCCCCGTAGACAGGACTTGGAATCTTGACCGTGACGTCGGGCTGGAACTGCACCGCCCCGGTGGCGTAGTTGACGCTACCGATGACTTGGCCTGCGCGCAGCACATTGCCCGCACCATCGTCGCGGGCGTATTGCGTGGGATCGACCCCGTTCCACAGGCCTAGCCCCATCGCCTGAATCTGCTGCAGCGTGTAGACCCCGAGTACGGCGGTGTCCGTCAGGGTGTTCCACTCGATCTCCAATGAACCCGGCTCGATGGAGCCCAGGGTTGCAGTCACCGGCACCTTGCCCTGGCCATCGCGCGAGGGGTGCGCGAAGCTGTCTTCCTGCTTGGGGCCCGCAACGTAGTCCACGGTCAGCAGTGCGCCGACTGGCGGCAGGACATTCGGCGCGAAGCTCAAGAGGTTCTGCGCGACGTTCAGACTACCGGTGGCAGCACCACTGAGCTCGCCAGACATGGTGGCGGACGCCGTGCGCGTGCCCGTGCCGCTCTCGTGTGGCCAGGTGATGGTGAGCGTCCCCGGCTGAACGCTTTTGCCTTCGGGCGGGGCAAGCTGCAGGGCCTGCGATGCCTTCAGGGCGGCGGTTGGCTGCTGCGTTTCCTGGGTCGGCACGTTCCACGTCAGGATCAGCGATGAGCCCACGTCGGGCAGTGCCCCCAAGGTCACGACGAATGCCCCGGTGTTCTTGTTGAAAGTACCCGCGCCGTAGCTGGCATCCAGCCCTTTGAGGGAGCCATTGCCGCCATCCGAAAGCACGTACCAACGGCCCTGCGCCATGTAGCTGATGGCAAGCGTGGCGGGTTGCGGCACCGGGTTCACGGAGCCGACGTAGGACTGGCTGCGCGATTCCGGCGTGACCGCGATCTCCGCGCTTTGCGGCGCGCGCTGCAGTTGTGCAGCAGGTGTGTAGGTGATGGCCTTGCTGTTGGACATCGAGCCGGAGTTCAGGCTCAGAATGCCGTTGGCGTAATCGATGGTGCCCAGCGTCCCGCTGGCGGTCTTGAGCAGGCCCGCATCGTCGAAGATCGTGATGCCATCGGTGACGATGGACAGCGACCCCGGTAGGCAGCCACCCGGCAGGTTGAATTTGATGCTGGTGTTCCAGGCGTGGCTGGCCGTGTAGCTCACGGGCACCGCGCCCGGCACCGGCAAACCTGCTGCAGCGTAGGGTGGCACGGAGGAGATCGGGGTCTCGGTCTGGGCGCTGGGTACGAGCTGCGTGTAGATAGACGCTCCCTTGATGGTGAAGTCGCCCACATTGGCAGCCTGCATCAAAGGCACGACGCCGACGTAGGTGCCCGCGTCGGCCACCACCGTGTCGCGCGTCTTCGTGCTATTGGTTGCCCGCGTGAACGTTCGGCTGGCGGGCGAGCCCGTGAAGTCAAAGCGCAGCGCGTCGCTGATGGCGACGGTGACGACCGCCGCCTTGTAGTCCTGGTCGGTGTTGTAAGTGAAGCTGCGCTCGACCACCGACACGGCGGTGGCGCGGATGTACTGCTCCTTCTGCGTCGGCAAGCCTTCGTTCTCGATCAGGACGAGGGTCTGGCCGACGTTGGGCACGGCGTCGCTCGAGCGCTGGAAAAGCTGCACCACGCGTTGGCCCGCAATGTGGTTCTCGAACAGGTAGCCCGCCCACTCAGGTCCCTTGTTGAGGTACGCCTCGATGCGGGTCTGCGCCTGCTCACGGGTGTCGAAGGTCTTGCGGGTGGAAAACAGCGTGACGCTGACGCGCTCGTCCTGCGGCGGCTCGGCCACGATGACGTTGGCCCCGAAGTAGGTGTCGGTGTCATCCGTGGCCACTTGCACGAAGCTCTTGCGCAGGTTGACACGGCCTCCGGCGCGATCCAGTTCGGAGATGTCGGGGAAGATGGCGTTCGATACGCCATCGGCAATCACAAGGCCTGTGGGCGCACCGCCGCCCTCGGGCACATCCGCCATCACGGCGGACTTGAGCAGCTTCACGTCGCCAGATTGAATTGGCATCAGGCAATCTCCAAAAATCGAAGGGTCAGGCGGTAGAAGTCGTTGCCGGATCGCGCCGGGATGCCCAGCACGGGTTCGGCCTCGATGGCGACCTCCTGGTGACGGAAAGCGACCGTGAAGACCCGGCCATCGGTGAAAGTCAGTTCGAAGCGGCCTGTGCTGCCGCCCACCGGAATCGCCGCCCATGCGCGTAACTGCTCGACGGCGGCACGCGTCACCCAGGCCATATCGGGTGCTCCCACCAGGGTGATCGGCCGACCTGCCTGCCGCGTCGCTGACTGAATCAGCAAGGCTCCGGTAATCAGGTAGGAAGTGCTGGCCACCGCAGGCGACCACGCGTGTTCGTCCGCCCACAGCAAGTCGTCCGGCAATGGCAAAGCCACCCCGGTGGCGAGGTTCTTCAGTTGCATCAGGGAATCTCAGACAGTGCGGGCGCGGGCGGCGTCTAGCAGTTGCAGCAGTCGCGCTTCGTCGCGCGCATCGACCGTGGCGTTGACCTTCTGCTGTCCCGAGGACAGCTCCACGCGCACGGTGCGTATCGATGTGAGTGCGGGCGCGCTGTCGGGCAGCGAGGGACGCGGCAGGCTGCGGCTTGCGGGCTGCACCAGACCGCCCGAGGCAAAGCCCTGAATGCCCGCCAGCGCGCGTCCCGCCAGTACCTGCGCCGGAGCGTTCAGGTTGTTGATGGCCTCGAAGAAGCCTGCGCCGTAGCGAGACACGGCCTGCCGATTCACGACGAACTCACCGGGGGTGAGCATCGCCGGGACGGTGTCGGACTTCGCCAAACCGCCGCGCCGGTAGAACTCGCCCTGGTGCTGCTCCATGTACTCGATCAGCTCGCGCTCCAGGTCTTGCTTGCTGTTGTTCATGGCCCATTGCCAGCGCTCGGCAATGGTCGTCAGCGCCCCCTTCTCCCGGCTCGTCAAGGTCTTGAGTGCCTCCATGCGTTCGAGCACAGGCTTGTCCAGGTTCCACAGCTTCGACCAGTGATTGCGCGTGGCCTGATTGGCAATCGGACCGCCCCAACTGCCGGTGTTGATGCTCTGCATGCCCAGTTCCATCATCTTTTGCGCCTGGACGACTTCGCGGTTTTTCTTGGGCGTTCCACCGCCCACAAAGCCACCGGTGGCAAAGCCCGCGACACCACTGGCCAGACGCGAGAGCGCGCCGCTGCCGTACTTCTGCACGGCTGCCTTGCGGATCACGAAGGCACCGGCGTCCAGTGTGCGCGGCACGGTGTCGTGGTGGCCGGAGCCAGGCACCGAGCCACCGCTCATCCGGGGAAAGGCCGGAGCCACCGCGCCACCGTCGGCAAAGCGACGGACACCACCACCCGCGCCACCGACCAGACCGCCCGTGGCATTGGTTTCCACCTTGGTCACATAGATGGTGTGGGTGCTGGAGGTGTTGCGCCCATTGAGGCTGTCGATCTCCACGCGTACCGCACCGACGTTGCTGGCCACCTGATGCTGTGACTCGGTCTGGATGCGATCCAGCGCCTTGATCATCCCCTCAACATTGGTGATGGCCGCCTGCGCCTTTTCGGTCGCCACCTTCAGCTCGAACTGCGAATTCTGGTCAGCGTAGGTCTTGAGCTTGTCCAGCGCCTCCTTGGCCTTGGACACGTCGGCATCCACCGGCAGCGTCTTGCCTTCCTTGAGCAGCGCTTCGTATTCCTTGAGCTTCTTCTCCGCTTCCTGCAGATCGGCCTGGATCTGGAGCAGGTATTCCTTTTCGGCCAGCGCCTTGTCCAGATCGGCGATGGCCTGGTCGAAGCGCGTGGTGTCGGCGTCCAGCGTGACCTTCAGACCGTCTTTGAGTTTGGCGGTGATCTGGTCGATCTGGGTTTGTGTCTGCTCCAGCGTCTGGCGGATCTGGTCGCGGGCGGTCAATGCCGACTGCGCCGCCGTCTGGTGGGCCTTGGCTTCGGCGTCCAGCGTCTTGTTCAGAATCTCCTCTGATTCGCGGATGCGTTGGATGGCCTGATTGACACCGTCCTTGCCCTGGGCGATCTGCGCGTCGGCGTCCTTGGTCTTCTGGGCCAGTTCTGCGCGCAACGCGTCCGCCTGACGCATCAGGGCCTCGGCCTGCGCGTATTCCTGCTTGCGGTAGGCCTCGCGCGACTGGGCCTCCAGTTGAGTGACCTGCGACACTGCCTGCTCGGACTGCTTGCGGGCATCTTCGCCGCGCTTGGCCTCGCTGGTTTGGCTGCTCGCCACCTGCGCGGCCAGATCCATCGCCTTCTGCGCCAGTTGCCGGGCTTGCTCAAATTCGCCGTTGGCCAGAGCCTCGCGCGCCTTCTGCTGGTACTCGGCGATCTGGCGCTTTCGATCCTCGGTCGCCTCGAAATCGGTCATGCCCTGACGCCGGATGTCGCGGATGCGCTCCTCCGTTGTCATCGAGAGCTGACGCTTTTCCTCCTCGATGCGCTTGATCTCGGCCAGATGCCGGTTGGCCTCGGCGTTGAGGGCGTCGATGTGCTGCCGGTACTCGGACAGCGCCTGCGTCATCGTCTGGCGCTTGGTAGCCAGAATCTCGTTCTCGACCCGCTGGACGTTCGCGCGGCGCTCCTCCTCGGTCTGACCCTGGCGGCGGGCCGACTCCACCCGGGCTCTGGACTCATCGTCGATAAGTTTCAGGGTGTCGGTCGTAGCCTGCCGACGCAGCGTGGTCTGCTGGGTCAGCGCCTCCGTCAGCAACTGAGTCGACTTGGTGATCTGCGCGGCTTCCGATTGCTTGGACAGTTCCAACGCAGACTGCTCCTGCTGATAGCGTGCCTTCACGGCATCGACCTGTCGCTGCAGGTTGGCCTCAACAATGCTTGTCAGATCCTTGTAGGCCTCGGCCATCTTGGCGGTGGAGTCATTGACCGTCTGGTTGGCCTTGCCGACCGCCTGCTCGACTTCGCCGAGGCGGGACTTCAACTTCTCCAGCGCGCTGTGAACGGCCTCGATTCCACGCCCGACCGCTTCCTGCGTTCCCTGGCGAACGGCTTCCAGCCGCTTGGCAATCTCCTCGGCGGCGGTGGCAGCGGTGTTCATCGCGCCTTTGGCAGCGTCCGCCCCCTTGGCGGCATCAGCGTACATCTGGGTGAAGATCTGGTTCATCTCCGCAAGCCGCTGCTCGTGGCGCTTGGTGGCCTGCTCGATGGTGTCGGAGGTGAATACCGCCTTGAATACTTCCCAGCGGTACTGCAACTGCTCGATGCCTTTCATCAGCATCTCGACCATGAAGATGCCTGCCTTGCGCACGATCTCGAATTTCTCGGACAGCCAGGTCCCGATCTCCCAGCCGACCAGGAAGGCCCCCAACGCGGCGAACGCAGTCTTGAGAACGCCCACGCTGGCCACGGCCGCCGACACCGACAAATTCGCTGTTGCCCATGCTGCCGAGGTCGCGCTGGCTGCTGCGACGGCCGCCGCACCAGCGGTTTGCCACGCGGTAATCAGCGCCGGGATTAGGCGGTAGATCAGTACGGCCAGACCGACTTCAGCGATGCGCTTCAACCACTGCATCACCGTGTCGAGGTCGTTGGCGAGGAAGGTCAGCGCCTCGGCCAGCTTCTTGGTCAGGCCCGTCGATTCATCGACCCGGTTGATCCACTGCCCGAAGGCATTGCGCAGGCGCTCGAAGGCCTGGCTGACGGTCTGTGGCAGTTGGGCGTACTCGCTGGCCAGCTTGTCCTTCTGGCTCATCAGCGCGTTGACCACCACATCAGCAGTCAGCCGGCCTTCCTCAGCCAGCTTGCGCAACCGCCCAATGGGCACGTTCAAACCATCGGCCAATGCCTGCGCCAGACGGGGGCTGTTCTCGACGACTGAGTTGAATTCCTCGCCGCGCAGCACGCCCGACGCCAGGGCCTGCCCGAATTGCAGCAGAGACGACTGCGCTTCAGTGGCTGATGCACCTGAGAGGCGCAACGCCTGCGAAATGCTTTCGGTGATCGTGAGCGCGTCCTTTTGCTCACCGCCGAGCATGCGCACCGCCTGCTGGAGCTTTCCGTACAGCGTGGCGGTTTCCTGGATCGGAACGCCAATACGCTGGGCGATGTCGAACAGTGCCGCCTGCGCGGTCGTAAATTCACGCTGTCCCGCAGTCGCCAGCTTCAGGCGAGCAGACATCATGTTCCAGGCATCGGCGATCTGGACGATCTCCTGCACCTTGCCTGCGGCCCAGTTGATCGACAGGAAGGCCAGCAACTGCGTCTTGGCAGTCGCCACCTGATCGCCAAAGGCCGACATTCCTGCCTTGACCTCGGCCATCCCGGCGGCCGCCTTCTCACCGGCGGTCTTGGCGGTGCTTGAGAGTTCACCGAGACTGCGCTCGGCGGACGCGATAGCGCGCTTGAGCCCCTCGTCGGCCCCTTCGAGTGAGACGAGGACGGAAATTCGGTTCGCCATAAAGTTTTTTCAGCCCTTTAACTCACCGTCCGGATCTGCTTCTCGATAGCAGACAACAGACGCGGGATGCGGCCCGCGACCAGACGTTCGACATCGAGGCGCTTGCGGAGCACGACCTTGGGCACCAGCACGGCGATGGGCACATCCGCGCCGCGTTTGAGCCGCTTGATCCCCTCGGCTTTGCGGTAGCGGCGCTTGAATCCCGACAGTGGCCGGTCGTGTTCCTTGATGTTCTCGGCCATCAACACGATGTTCCCCTTGGCGTTCTTGATGAAATAGGCGTTGCCGCCGCGCATCAGCTCGGCGATCTGCGCCTTGAACCGTTTGCGGCCGACACGCCCGTGTAGCGGGATCAGCATCCGGCCTCCAATGACGCCGCCCCGCTCGTGAATACCCGACCACAGGATGCGCGAGCCGACGTAGAGCGCGGGCAGCCGGTTCTTGTCCTTGTCCAGCACCTTGGCGGTGAAGCCCTTGACGAAGGACTTCTTGACCACCGCCATCTGACCCGCAACGTGGCTGCGTACGTCCTGCTTGAGTTCGGCGGCCTCACTGGCGATGCCGTGCGCAACCGCCTTCTGCACCTTCTCGCGGAAGTCGCCGCCCCAGCGGCGCAACTGCGCCTGTGCGGCCTTGCTATCGATGCGAACGGAGATGCGCATGGTCTTGGAGCCTATCGAGTGTCTGGTCAAGGTGACGCGGATCGCCGCGTGCGCCGATGGCGATCAGCGAGAGCAGCCGCGCATCGCGCGCCGCGTCCTCACGCACGGTGGCGGCGGCGAAGCCGCGCACCTGCGCCAGGGTGTAGTCGAGGATGTCCGGCAGTCGGTGGCCGTGGGCAATCAGGTGCTGGACGGTGTCAAACCAGCCGTCGCCGTGCTCGCCTGCTCGAACAGGCCGCCCATTTGCTCGTTCAGACGCGGCATCACGGTCCGGGTAAAAAAATCGGCATTGACCTCGATCACCTTGGCAGCCACGAGGATCGCTTCGTCGGCATCGAGTGCATCGACCCACGCGCGCGGTTTGCCGATGGCAATCGATACCGCTGTCAGCAAGTCGTCGCCGTGTTCGCCGAACAATGCCAGCCAGTCAATGCCATTGCCACCGAGCTGCTGCATCACCGGGGTGATGGCCCGCAGAAAGGCGGGCATCTGACCGATCTTCAGCGGCTTGATGGCAACGACGTCGCCCGCCAGGGAGATCTCGACGGCTTGCGGAACGAGTTTGTCCAGATCGCTCATGGCAGCCCTCACAGTTGGACGATGCGGCCGAACTGGCCCAGCACCGCGTCATAGGGCTTGGTGGTGTCCGCCAGGAGCGAGCCTTCCAGTTCGAACTTGTTGTACTCGTCCGAGATGAAAGAGATCTCCTTGAGCGGATCGAAGGCCACGCGGTACAGCTCGACCAGCACCTTGGCGTTGCCCTGCGCGGTATTGATACCTTCCAGTCGCAGATACCGCTCCGGTACCGACTGCGTGAAGATGCCAATTTCGGTGGTCACGCCGTAGGTGTAAGCGGCCTTGAAAGGCGCGGTGAAGCCGGTGATCTCCAGAAACTGGAGGGCACCGAAGTCGGTGTCCACCGTGTAGTGGGTGCCTGCGATCAGTGTCGCGGGCGTACCTGCCGAATCGGTGACCACGACCGCCGACACCTTGGGGTGCGCGAAGAAGTAGCGGTCGCCAACCACCGGAGCCTCGCCACCGATGGTTTCAGCAGTCACCGAGCCGGTGCTGCCGGTGATGTGGTTGCCGTACAGCGCCAGGGCGAGGTTTTCCTTGGTGAACTCCTCGATGGTGAGGTTCACGGTGGCCGACTTCTGCTTGACCATCCGGTGGTCGAGCGAGCGCTGGCCGGTCTGGCTCTCGTAGTGCTCCAGCACGTCGGTCTTGAGCGAGAGCTTGAGTTCGGCGACGTTGCCGGGCGAGCGCACTTCGATGGGAAGGCCGTCGATATCGCGCTTGCCGAGGAAGACGCGGCCCTGAAAACTGGCGTAGGTGCTCATGATTTGGATTCCTTGCGTTGAGTGGTGATGGGTCGGATGGGCTCAATGGGTGTGCCGTCGCCTTGCGGCTGGGGCTCGGGCTCGGGTAAGCGCTGGCGGTCGTGGCGGGCGATGCCGTTGGCGATGAGCCAGTCGGCAGTGCTGCCATCCACATCGAGCCGTTCGCCCGCCTTGTGGGCTTGGCCCGCGTGGGTGTGCGGTTGGGTCAGAACGATGGAAGTCATGGGGGTCATCCTTTGGCTGAAAGGTCGGTGTCGAGCGTCCGGTAGGTGATGGCGTAGCGCGCGGGGATCGTGGCGGCCACTGCATCGGCGTCCTCGACGTCCCACTCGCAGTCCTGCTCGCGCAGCCCTAAGGCAAGGCCGCCCAGATTCCGGTCGGCAAGCAGCGCGGCGTGGGCGGCGGTCAGCAGCCGGTCGGCTTCGGTTTCCGGAATGGCGGGAGGCACCGCGCGGGCCAGCGCGACCAGGCGCACCGTGAGCTCGCGCGTGACGCGGTCGTTGGCGCGTTCGGTGATGGATTCGGACTCGGGAAACACCACCAGCGCCGGGCACTGCTCCCGGCTGATGGCCACCGTGGGCGAGCGGTGCAGCGTGGCCCCGAGCGATTCCACAGGCGTGCGGACGACCGCCATCACCGCGAGCAGGATCTGTTCGCGGATTGAGTTGGTGGACACGGCACTACACCCGGGTGAGCTGTGCGCGCATCTCCGAGCCGTCGCCCACGGCCCGGGTGCTACGCACCTGATAGATCACGCCATCGATCTCGACCGCCTCGCGCGGCCCCAGACCTTTGAGGACCGAAGCCGGATAGGACATCTGGTAATCGGTGGACGAAGCCAGCCCGTCGAACACGGTGTCGTCCGGCGCAGTGAAGCCGACCGCGTGTGTCTGCGACGGCGAGCCATCGGCTGGATGCCACCTGCAGTCACGCAGAAGACCAGCGCTCAAAGCGGCGGCATAAACCTGCTCGACGAGACCCATCATGCAGCCACCAGCTTCACGAGCACACCAGGGCGATGGCACATCGGCAGCGGGTTGGACTGCGTGTGCAGGTCGGTGCCCCGGTCAAACTTGCGCGGCTCCTGCTTGGCGTACAGCGACAGGCCGAGCGTATTCACCGTCTCGTTGAAGTCGGCTGGTGCAAAGTAAGTGCCGAAGGTGTCGATGGTGCCGGTCGGGAAGGCGTGGGCCTCGCCTGCCTCGATGAAGCGGCGCACGACAACGTTCTCGCCGATTCTCGCTACAGCTTTCCCTCGGTACTCCTCGAAGGTAATGCCGCCATAGGTGAAGCCCTTGCGCACATCGTTGATCAAGATGGCACCGTTTTGCCAATTGGTATAGGCCGTTTTTACCGTTGGGTGGGCAATCAGTGCCGCAAAGAATTCCTGCGAGCACAGCACATGAACACCAGTCGAAAATTCGCCGCTGAGACCTTCTTCGATCGCTGCTGCCGTAGCGATGCAGGCGCCTTTGACGTCACCTTTGTCGTTGGAAAACGGAAACTCGACAACGGTCTGATCGATCTCGAAGGCATCGAACAAATCGACCAGCTCCGACCCATCGGCGTCGAGGATCACACCCTTGAGCGCCCCAATACGCAGGTGCTCCAGCGTGATGGCGTGCTTGTTGCGCATGGTCTCCAAGTGCCGGGCGACGACGTTGGCGATGGATTCGGTTTCCGTTTCTGAACCGAAGGCACGCAGACCTTGCACTTCTTCCGGCAGCACCACGTCGTCGTGTGGGATGTGTGGTACCACGAAGGAGCGCAGCTTGCGCTTGCCGCGTACGCCAACCGTGCCGGGTGAACCCGGTGGCAGCGTAGGCAGCAGGTTGAGCACGCCGTTCATCTCCTCCACGATGATCTGGCGCTGACGCACGGGCTTGGGCGGCATCAGGTTCAGTTCTTCCAGTCGCCCATAGCGGTTGGGCAGGATGTTGATGGCGGCGGTGAGCGCTGCCATCGAGAATGCAGGATTGCTGAAGGGGTTGTTCATGATCAGGCTCCTTGACGGACGAGCACGCCCAGCGCCTTCAGTTGCGCGAGGGCAGCGAGTTTTTCGGCGGTGGTGATGGCGTCGGGCCACGCGAGCGCGTGGTGGGCGACGATGGCGTGGCGCGTGACGACGAGGCCGTCGTCACGGTCGATCAACGCGGCGTCGCAGGCCTGTAGCAGCACGCCAGCGGCGACCTGCGTGCCGTCTTCTGCGGACGGATCAAGTTGTTTGAACTTGGCCGTTGCGGTGACGATGCCGACCACCGTGCCCAGCGGCAGGTTTTGACCTGAAGCGACCGTGACGCGGTCGCGCGAGTAAAGGTTTGGGGCTTCGTACTTGAGCAGGTCGCCCAGGTTCAGAGGTTCGGCTAGAGCGGGCATCTCAGATCTCCTTATTGGTGGATTGCGCTGCGATCTGCTTGGCGGCGTCGATCAGCGGATTGCTGGCCACAGGGCGCGCGGCGTCGGGGGCGATGCGGCTGGTGATTTCGGGACTGGCTTCGGCCTGCGCCGCAAGCAGTTGGCTGCGCACCTTGGAGGGCGAGGACTGAGCTTCGAGGAAGCCCGCAATCAGGTCGGTTCGCCCGGCCAGCGTGCAGGTCTGCGCGATCTCGACGGCGTCGGCCACGCTCAGCGTGGCGGCGGGCGGTTGAGCAGGGCTGCCAGCAGGATCAGCAAGAGGCCGATCAAGAGCAGCGGGGTCGGTTCGATCATTCATCAATGACTCCTTGGGGTGGTTGCTGAGAAAGCCCGCCCGCGCGGCCACGGCCACCGGAGTCGGGTTGGGGGAAAGCGATGCGAGCAGTTGCGCCAACGCGTCGTCGAAGGTGCCGACGGCATCGGCCAGGCCCATGGCGACGGCGGCCTGCCCAAAGAACAGTCCGGCTTCGGTGTCCCGCACGGCAGATGCCTCGATGCTCCGGTGACGGGCCACGGTCTCGACGAACAGGCCGTAGATGCGATTGACCTCGGCTTTCAGGAATGCGTGGGCTTCGCTGGAGATCGGCGCGTGTGGGTTGAGATCGTTTTTGCGGTCGCCAGCGAACACGGCGGTGTAGTGAACGCCGTCCTGCGCGTCCTTCTCAGACTGATCGACGTGCATCGCAATGACGCCAATCGAGCCGACACCGCCGGTGCGGGAGACGAATACCCGACTGGCGGCGGACGCCAGCGCGTAGGCAGCCGAGAAGGCCATGTCATTGGCCACGGCCCAGACTGGCTTGATCTGGCTCGCCGCGCGGATGCGGTCGGCCAGATCGAACACGCCACCCGACTCGCCACCCGGCGAATCGATGTCGAGCAGGATGGCCGACACCTCCGGATTGCCGATAGCGGCGTCCAGTTGCGCGGCGAGCCCCGCGTAACTGGTCAGCCCCGACTCGGCCTCCAGCCCCACGGTGCGGCGCACCAGCGTGCCGTGGATCGGGATGACGGCCACGCCGTGCGGCGATCCGGATGCGGCGCTGTTGTCACGTTGGGGCTGCGTATAGCCAGGGGCTGCGGCCAGATCGGCAATGCCGACCCGGGGGCCAAGCACGGACAGGATCACGTCAAGTTTTGGGCGATGGATGGCCAGCGGCACGCCAAAGAGGCGCGCCGCCAGATGCGGCAGCAAGGTCATGGGAAGTCCTTCAGGCAGTCGAATTGGTGCCGGATGCGTCGGCGTCGGCGGTATTGCGGTTGGGTTCCGCACTGCCGCCGTCCTTCGACGTGTAGCGAGGGTCGGAGTCGAAGATCAGTCCGAGGTCGTCGGCGCGCTGGTTGTCGGCAGCGATCTCCCGGTCGACGTCTTCAGCGTCGTAGCCGTTGGCTGAGATGGCTTCCGAGCGAGACATCAAGCCTGCGCGGATCGCCAGCAACATCGCCTTGAATTCCTTCTCGGGATCGACCCACTGCCAGCCCTGGGGAATCCACTTCACCGCGAGGTACTGACGACGACGGGCTGACCCGCCACGCGCGAACCCGGGGGCGTCGATTGCACCGGCAAGCACCGCCTGCTTCATCCAGGCTGCCCACACCGGACGGCACATCTGATGCACCAGCACCCCGTGCTGCACCATCTCGCAGCGACGCCGGAACTCCAGCATCCCGGCGCGAATGGACGAGTAGTTCACGCCGGTCAGATCGCCGGTCAACTGCTCGTAGGTGATACCAATGGCGGCGGCAACCGCGCGGAACTGGGTGCGCAGGAATTCGGAGTACGAACCGCCAACGTCAGCCGGATCGGAGAACTTGATGTCCTCGCCCGGCTCCAGGATCTGCAACGTGCCCGGCTCCAGTCCGGCAAGCGCAATCCCGTCGGCGTCCGCTGCGCCTTCGCCCATCAAGTTGTCCTCCGGGTTGGCGCGCGTGACGAAGCCCGCGAACATCGCTGCGGTCTTCTTGCGCACCAGCTCGGCGTCGTCGTACTGGTCGAGCTCGTTGAGCTTGACCAGCGCCCGCGACAGCCACGGCTCGCCCCGGATCTGGCCTGGGCGCAGCACGCGGAACAGGTGAATGATCTCCTTGGCCTCGATGCGCACCGTGTCCATCCCGCCCTGACCCGACATCGGAGCCAATCGCCCGTCCTCAGGGTGCGAGCGGTACAGGTGGTAGGCCACGCGCCGTCCAAGGTTGTCGAACTCGATGCCGGAGCGCACGACGTTGCCCGACGGCAGATCGGTGTTCAGGTTGATGGGCAGGTGCTCCGGCTCCAGGAGTTGAAGCTGCAGGGGCACCGACAGGCCATCCTCCGGGCGCCGTGGCCGCAGCCGGATCAGGCATTCACCCCCTTCGAGCATCGCCCGACAGGCCAGCGCCTGCAGGCCGTAGAAGTCCGTCTGTCCGGCCGCGTCGGCTTCCTCGACCCAATCACGCCACAGCGCCTGCACCTCGGCCTTGAACCGCTCGTCACCGGACAGACTTTGCGGCTTGATGCCAGTACCGACCGCATTGGCCACGAAGGCTTCGATCCCGGCCTGCGCCCACGCATTGCGGCGCACGAGGTCACGGCTCTTGCCGCGCAGTTCGTTGCTGGTCGCCAGCATCGCGGCGACCGCGCCGGGGTTGCCGGGCATCCACGCCAGTGAACGACGGCCACGACCGGCCGCCTCGTGAACGGGCGGCTGACCAAATAGGCTGCGAATTTTCGAGTACCAAGCCATCAGAAGCCCTTCGCAGTCGTGATGCGGATCTGGCGCTTCGGGCTGGCACCGGCGTTGCGCGCGATCTCCGCCTCGACCGTGCGGATTGCGGCCTGGATCTCTTCGACGCTGCGGTACTCGACCGTCTTGTCGCCGAAGCTCACACGCCGCTCGCCGGTGGCAAGAGCCCGTTTGAGCGCTTCGAGTTGGGTGGTGGTGTAAGTCACGGTGTCCTCATCGGCGTGTCAGTCAGCCGAGCCAGCGGCTCTTGATGACCCGCCTACCAGAATTGCGGTTGCCAGAAACAGCGAGGCCACCGCTATGGGTGGCCTCGTTCAATTCGATGTCTTGGATGGGCGGTGGCTCATCCGGTGGGGGCGCAACCCCAAGTTGCCGCTCCAACTCCCGCCAGTGGCGTTCCTCGAAGCGATCCAGTCCGGCCGCCGATGCGGCCGCGCGGGCGTAGACGTAGCAGTCGAGCGCTTCATTGCGCTCGCGCATCTTTTGCCACTCGCGCACCGGGAATCCGTTGCGGTCGCGGCGGGTGATCAGTTGCTCGGCGCACAGTTGCTGGATGAACTCGGCGTCGATCTTGGGCAGATGGACGAACCCAGCCGGAAACACCGGGGTCAAGCCGTCCTCGCCCACATCCGCGCTCTTGCGCAGGTTGTTGTAAAACTCCAGCTTGGCGATCCCAACCGCCACCGTGAAAACCTTGATGCCCCGGCGCAGCTTCTTTCCGCCCTGCGAGACATCGATGGCCGTCGGCGTGCCGATCAGAGCGGCACCGCGCTGTACGCCCTTGACCGCCATCACGCGCGGATCGTGGCAGGCACGCATGAAGGCATAGGCCTCCTGCGTGGCAAAGCCGGTGTCCAGCGCGAAGCGCGCCAGTGGCATCGCCGCGCCCGAGGCGTGCGTCCACTGCTCGGCGAGCATCGCGGCCAAGGCTTTCCACACCGCGTCGCGGGCGGTGTCGCCCATCAGCACGCGGTGCTCGACCAGCCACGATTCCTTGCCGCGCCCGAAGGCCCAGACCGAGGCCTCGATGCGATCCTTCTGCACGTCCGCGCCGCCGACCAGCAGCAGACCGCCTTGCGGCACGCTGCCGATGCGGTACTCCTCACGGCGCTCGACCAGCCGTTGCCAGTCAGGTGCTTCACCTTCCTCGACCCAGGTCTCGCCCAGTTCGGTGTTCTTGAAGGTCTTGATCGCGGCGGCCGATCCCGACTCCTTGTTGACGGCGGCTTCCCACGCAGCAGCGATATCACGCCAGGAGCGCCAACCCACTGGGCTGTACAGGGACGACAAGTGAAAGCCTGCCGTCTTGCCCTGCGCCATCGCCTGCCACTCGCCGCGCTCCAGCATCCAGGTCTTGTGGTGCTCGGAAATCGCGGTGTCGCAGGCCTCGCAGATGTAGGCAGCGGTTTCCGGTTGCCCCTTGTCCCAGCGCAGTTGCTCGAAGCGCAGCGACTGCGGGTGGTTGCAGTGCGGGCACGGCACGAAGTAGCGGCGCTGATCGCTGGCCTCGTACTCACGCTCGATGGCCGATGCCCCCGAGATCGTTGGCGTCGACACGATGAAGATCTTGCGCCTGGAAAAGGTGCGCGTGCGCGCCTCGGCCAGCGAGATCGCATCGCCTTCACCCTCGACATCCAGCGGATACCCGTCAACCTCGTCGAGGAACAGGTAGCGCACCGGCATCGAGCGCAAGCCTACTGCACTGTTCGCCCCGGTCATCACCAGCACGCCGCCCCGGAACTCCTTGGCCAGAATGGTGTTGCCCGAGTCGCGCGAGCGCGCCGGGGCGATCAGTTCGGCCAAGGCGGACGACTCCTCGATCAGCGGGTCAATCCGCTGCTTGGAATTGCGCTTGGCCATCTCCACCGTCGGCCAGACAGCCATCATCGGCCCCGGCGCGTGGTGAATGACGTAGCCGATCCAGTTCGACCCCATCTCGGTCGCACCGAGCTGCGCTGCCTTCATGAACACCACCCGCTCGACCGGAGAAGTCGGCGACAGGCAATCCATGATCGCCTTGAGGTACGGCGTGCGGCTGGTGCGCCAGCGCCCCGGCTCGGCAGACGCCTTGCTGGAGAGCATCCGGTGGCGATCTGACCATTCCGATACCGTGAGCAGCGGGTCGGGAGTGAGCCCATCGCGCCACGCCCGTTCGATTTCCTGGGCACCTTCGTAGTCCATCATCATCAATCCACGCGCGGACGCAACTCGCCCAACTCAATCAAGTGTTCGCGCACGGCAGATTCGAGCGCCACGTGCATCTGGTGCGCGTCGATGCCGAGCGTGGATGCCATCTGGCCGGAGACGCGCGCAGGCCAGTTCAACCACGCATCACGCTCAATGCGCGCGAGCTTGAAAACGTGTGCCACGGCCTGCGCCCGATCCACCAGTTCCTTCTTGCGGTGCGCCAGCTCCAGGTTGTTGAGCTTGGCCTTGAGCACCTCGTTGACGGTGCGCGCCTGCAACAGCGAGGTGCCGCTCGTCGACATCGGCGCGGTGCTGGCGTCGACAGCATCGCGCTGGGGTACTGCTTGTTCCGTCGCTACCACGCGCCGCGCCTTCGCGGTGCTGACCTTCTCTGGCGCAGCAGCACTGCGCGGCTGCAATGTGTTTTGTGCCCACTGGGCGTCCGCCGTGTCCGGATCAATCGTGCCGTCAGACAGCGGCGTGATCCGCCCGGTGTCGATGGCCTTTTTCACGGCCACGTGCGACACGCTACGGTGGCGCGCGTAGGCGCGAATCGAGAGTCCCATCGTCACCTTCTTCAATCATCTGTTCGTCATTCCTGCGGATTGAGCTTGGCTTCCATCAGGAACAGCGCGTTCATCACGTCACGCCAACCACACCCCGAAGGGAAACGCCATGAGCCAGATCGACACCATCCTCACCCTGATCGCCGAGAAGCATCTGGGCATCGACACCCTGCAAACCCGCCACGCCGACAGCCTGGACTTCCACGACACGGCGGTGTGGTGCATCCGGGACGCGTTGGAAGCGGCCTTCAAGGCGGGCGTTGAACTCGGCACATCGATCCCGAAGGCCACGGAAGGGGAAATCGCCAAGGACTGACCGGAAAGCTGCCAAGCCAAGCAGAAAGCGCTTGGCTTCAGTCCCGGACAGCGCGTTCATCACATCGTCATCCACCACCCCCGAAGGAGCAGCCCATGCCCACCACCAACCTGACCCCCGCCCAGCACGCCATCCTGGCCAAGGCCATCAATACCAGCGCAGGCAAGATCGACTGGTTCCCCGACAACATCAAAGGCGGCGCGCGCAAGAAAGTGCTAGACGGGATGTTCAACCGTGCCCTGATCACCACCGACGGCACCGACTGGTTCGTCGCCGCCGAGGCCTACGACGCCTTGGGGGTAACTCGCCCCGGAGTGAACAAGACGAGCATCGGTCAATTCGAAGCCAATCTCGACCAGATCATTGCCAACGCAGAAGGCGCGCCAGCCGCCATGAGCGATCCCGAACTGGAAGCCGCCGTAATCGCCGCCGAAGCAACGTGGGTCAAGCCGCGCACCCGCGACAACAGCAAGCAAGCCGAAGTGATCCGGATGCTGCAACGCCCCGAGGGCGCAACCATCGACCAGATCTGTGCCGCCACCGGCTGGCAGGCGCACACGGTACGCGGTACCTTCGCCGGGGCTTTCAAGAAGAAGCTGGGCCTGACCATCGTGTCGGACAAGCCACAGGGCGGCGAGCGGGTCTATCGCATAGCGTAATTACACGGATCAAGAGACACAGCAATGAGCAATACAGCCCCCACAGATCAGGCCAGCGCCATTCGCTGGCTACTGGAAAACCGCCGCAGTGATGTGAGCTTTGAAGAAGCCATCAGGCAGTTGTATCGTGCTTTGCGCGGCGATACCCAGGCCCAGGCGATCCTGCATGAACTGGCGCAAAGCAGGGACCAGGGCCGACACTGAAACATCAGTGAAAAACGCCCCCCGTGACCAGCTCGCGAACAGCCTTTTCTGGAAAGACCGGCCCTTTGTAAAGGGGACCACACGGGGTATTCGCCAATTTGAGAGAGATCTCCAATGGATCCATCTTGCCCTCCAGGCTGCGATAGCCCTCGGCGAGAAAGGAAAACTCGTTCATTATGCCAACCACACTTCGATTAACTGTCTTGGCATAGACCACTTCGCGCATCTCCTCGATCTCAGCCCGAATGAATTCGGGTGGCAAATCCAACGCCTGCAACATCACACTCAACGCCTGAGGAAAACGCTGCACCAGCGTGACCGCCGGAGCCAAGGGGCAGAGCACGGGCAACAATGTTCGCTCATTGACCAGAAGCGCCATTTGCGGTTTCCAGAACATTGCCGTGGCATACCAGGCACCAAGCCGTGAAGTCGAATGTGCAGGCGCTGCGACCTGCGGGTCAATTCGGTCGAGTAGCTTTTTGGTGCAGTGAAGCGTGAACATGCCAGCTCGCAATCAAAATCTGAGAATGCGAAGTTTGCACCAGATAAGGAATGGCTCCCAGTATCCACGGCCTACTCTTGGCCAGGATTCGCTCAAACATTGGTACCGGGACTCTCCTCTGCCATAGATGCCCCGCTGACCAGATGATTGAACCGGGCACCATCGACCTGCCGCACGGCCTGCCCACCGCACCACTCCTGCCAGCGCCCAACAATGACGTCACAATACTTGGCATCCAGTTCAATCAGCCGTGCTTTGCGGCCTGCCTTCTCGGCGGCGATCAAGGTCGTCCCCGAGCCACCGAACGGATCGAGCACCACGTTGCCGGGACGGCTCGAATTGCGGATCGCGCGCTCGACCAACTCCACCGGCTTCATCGTCGGGTGCAAGTCGTTCTTCTGCGGCTTCTTGATGTTCCAGACGTCGCCCTGGTCGCGGTCGCCGCACCAGTGGCGTGTCGCCCCCTCGGGCCAACCGTACAGGATCGGCTCGTACTGACGTTGGTAGTCGGCGCGTCCCAGCGTGAAGGTGTTCTTGGCCCAGATGATGAAGGTCGACCATTTGCCACCGGCGGCGCGGAAGGCTGCCTGCAGCACATCCAGCTCGCTGGATGACATGGCCACGTAAATACCTCCCCGGCAACGAGCCACGGTGGGCGTCAGTGCCGCCAGCAGGAAGTCGTAGAAGCCATCACCGAGGTTGTCGTTGAGGATCGCGCGATCCTTACCGCGCATCTTGTCCTTGGCGCTGTTGGCGTAGTTCACGTTGTACGGTGGGTCGGTGAATACCATGTCCGCCAGGTCGCCCTGCATCAACTGCTCGTAGCTCTCGGCCACAGTCGAGTCGCCGCACAGCAGCCGGTGCTGGCCCATGACCCAGACATCGCCCGGGCGCGAGATGGGTGTCTCGCTGACCTCGGGCACCGCATCCTCATCGGTCTGCCCCTCGTTGTCCAGCTCGTCGCCGGCGATCAGTTCGGCCAGGGCATCGGCGTCGAAGCCGGTGATGTCCAGATCGAAGCCTTCGAGCTGCAAGGCTTCCAGTTCGATCCGCAGCATCGCGTCGTCCCAGCCCGCGTTCTCGGCGATGCGGTTGTCCGCAATGACCAAGGCGCGGCGCTGGGTCGCACTTAGATGGTCGAGCACCACGACAGGCACCCGTTCCAGCCCGAGCTTCTGGGCGGCGGCGAGACGACCGTGGCCCGCGACGATGATGCCGTCACTGCCCGCCAGGATCGGATTGGTGAATCCAAACTCCGCGATGCTGGCGGCGATCTGCGCCACCTGCTCCTCGGAATGGGTGCGCGCGTTGCGGGCGTAGGGCAGCAGCTTGGCGGTCGACCACTGTTCGATCTTGTCGGCCAGCCAGTTCATGCCACCTCCTCGGCATCCAGGGTGGTGGAGCGCTCAACGGCGACCTGCTCGAAGGACTGACCGGTGGCGATCAAGGTGACCGGCACGCCGGGGTGGTTCTGCTGGAAGCGTTTGATGGCGACATCCACGTACTGCGGGGCGATTTCCACGCTGCGGCAGATGCGACCGGTGCGCTCGGCCGCCAGCATCGTCGTGCCGCTGCCGCCGAAGGGCTCAAAAACGATGTCGCCCGCGTCCGTGTAAGCCTCGATCACGAATTCCGGCAGCGCCACCGGGAACACAGCCGGGTGATCGATGTCCTGACCGATCTTGCCCTTGTGGCGCATCACGCGGATCACCGAGTCGGGGATACGGGTGTCCTGTGTCGGCTGGCCCTTGTGCGTCCAACCGCCCACCTCGCCATCCTTACCGCGCATTGCCGTGGACGAGCCATCGGCGCGCAGGTGCGATTCCTGTCCAGCATGCTTGCAGGGCACGATCTTGTTCGGCTTGCGGCTTTCGCGGTTGAAGTGGAAAACGAACTCGAAGCTCGGGGCGAAGCGGCCTGCCCAGTCGCCGGGCATCCCGGGCCCCTGATCCCAGACGTACCACGCAAAGCGCCGCCAGCCCTGCTGGCGCATCCAAGACAGCCAAGCGTCCCAATACGGGATCACCTCGTTGTCGCGGTGGATCAGGCCCAGGTTGACCAGCACCTGACCATCGGCCGCCATCGGCAGGTGCGCGAATACCCCGCGCATCAGACCATCCCAATCGGTGATGCCGCCCGAGGTGTAGTCGCGCTGGTTGCCGTAGGGCGGCGAGGTGAAACACAGGCGAGAGAGGTCACCCTGCATCAGCACAGCGACCACGTCCCGGTCGGTGGCGTCGCCACAGATCAGGCGGTGCGCGCCGATTGCCCAGAGATCGCCGGGGCGAGACACCGCTACGACGGGCGCTTCCGGCACGTCGTCTGCGGCATCCGGTTCCTCGGTGGCCGGCTCTGCATCGGCATCGGAATCGGCATCGGCGTCGGTCACGTCACCGGTGAGCAGTGCCTCGATCTCGGCATCCTCGAAACCGGTCAGAGCGAGGTCGTATCCCGCCTCGAACAGATCGGCCAGCTCCAGGGCCAGCATCTCCTCGTCCCAGCCCGCATCCAGTGCCAGCCGGTTGTCGGCGATCACCAGTGCCCGCTTCTGCGCGACGTTCAGATGGGCCAGTTCGATCACTGGCACCTGATCGAGCCCGAGCTTGCGCGCGGCGGCCAAACGCCCGTGCCCGGCGATGATGCCGTTGTCGCCATCGACAAGGATCGGGTTCGTCCAGCCGTACTCGACGATGCTGGCCGCGATCTTGGCGATCTGGCTCTCGGCGTGCGTGCGCGGATTGCGGGCGTAGGGAATCAGCGCCTCGACCTTGCGGTACTCGACGTTGAGCGTGTTCAAAGTGGAAGTCCCAAAAGCAAAACCCGCCGAGCGTTGCCGCCGGGCGGGTTGGGTGAATGAAGATTCTGGTGGGGCGGTAACCGCGCCTGGGGGTGGTAACCGGGGCCGGTAACCTGGCCGACTGGTAACCTTGCCCGCGCCCTGACGCTAAAAAAGCGTCGCGCTCGCGCCCCCCGCATTGGATTTCGGCGAGGAAGGACCCCTTTTGCCTTGGGCCACTTCCTTAACCGTCACCGCTGTCCAGAAGATAGCTCAAATACTACCCCCGACCGGGCTGTTTTGTTGCATACCCGGCAGTCCCCAAAAAGGACAAACGCGTCAAAGCAAGGACAAACACATCACGCATTGCCCTACGTTGCTCGGGAAGTTGAAAGCTATTGTTCGTCTGCCCTGAACACAGCAGGCAAATCACGCGCGCCGTGCAGGACACGGACGACCAAAACTGCCTCGGCCGTGGCTTCAAAGAAGATGACGTAGTGGCCGTGGGCGCAGGATCGGATGCCGTCGTCCAGCTCGGGGCGCAAGCGATAGCCGGATGGATTGAGGGTGATGCGCTGGCACTGCGCGCGCAGCTCACGCACGAAACTCAAGGCGCGCACAGGGTTGCCAGCCGCGATGTAGTCGGCAATGGCTTCGAGGTCTTGCTCGGCCAACGGGGTGAAGGCCAGGCGCATCAGCGTTCAGCTTGTGCCGCGTACTTGGCCTCGAGGCGGTCGAACACCGCATCTGCTGACTTGGCAGGGCCGCTGGCCCGACCTGCCGCGATTTCGGCACGCAGGGCCTCGAGTTCGAGTTGCTTGCGCTCCTCACGCTCCTCCAGCAGACGCAGCCCGGCACGCACCACCTCGCTGGCATTGTTGAACCGACCACTTTGCAGCTGATCTCGGACGAAGGTTTCGAAGTGATTGCCAAGGGCGACACTGGTGGGCATGGCAGCTTTCCTAACTATTAATAATATTTATTATCCGCCGTGCCCGCCAAGTCGTCAATGTGCGGCATCGTTGAGCTGCGTGGCCACGATTTCCAGTGCCCTTTGCCAGCGACGCCACGCTGTCGTCCGGTCGCAGGCAAAGCGGATCGCAATGTCCCTCCAGCCGTAGCGCTTGGCCCGCATCCACACCAGATGCCGTTGCTCCACCTCGAGCCATTGCACCCAGCGCATCGTCTCCAACATCCGGTCGATAGCATCAGGACTGGGTGGCAACGGTCGGTACACCTTCTCGTCGGCAGCAAACGACTCCCACTCCTTGCGCACAAAGGCAGGCCAGCAGTTGAAGTAGCCCTGCACCCGCACGGGTGGCAGGCGGCGTCCGGTGCCGGCCGCCTCCTCGAAGCGCGCGGCCACATCCTCAATTGTCCAGTTTGTGTGTCGGTTAGCCATGACGTCGCCCTCCTGCGCCGTAGAGACGCTCGCCGATCTGGCGCACCAGTTCACGCTCCATCCAGTCGAGGCGTTCGTCATCGGGCGACACCACCAGGATGTGTTGGTCGCGCCAGCCACGTTCCTTGACGGCGTCCAGATCCGTGGCTTGGGGTAGCAGCCGACCGAGGGGGCAGCGGTATTGGGGTGTCGGAATCTTCACGTCACACCTCCTGGGTCTGGACAGCCCAGTGCAGCAAGGCAAGCGCATCAGCTTCGTTGTCATCGGCCGGAGCGTGGCCGCGCGCACGCATGGCTGCGATGACGTCTTCCTTGCCCGCGTTGCCCTTGCCTGTGGCGTGCTTCTTGATTGTGCCTACGGGCACGCCTTGGTACGGGATCTGGTGGTGCTCGCACCAAGCTGTGAGCGTGGCGAGGAATCCTCCGTAGGCGTGGGCGGCATCGGTCGAGACATGGCGACGCACCTCCTCGAAGTGCAGGCAGTCGATGCGGTCGCAGGATTGCTTGATCTCAGTGAGCCAGCGTCTGAATCGCAGGAAGCGCATTCCGCCGCCTTCGAAACGCTGCGGACGGAAGATCTCGGAACCGCTGGTGATGTGGCCATCGCTGCCGCGCAGCGCCCAGCCGGTAGTAGTGCCCAGATCGAGGGCGAGGATGGTTGTGCTCATGGTGTCAGTCCTTGTCTTGGCTGGACTGACGCATCGGACGCAGTCAGACATAACTTCTCCGTGAGGCGCACGCACGCGCACGCGTATAGAGAAGTTACGTTGAGCCATGTCAGTTGCGTCAGACCGTGTGTTTGTCATGGTTGGCTCAGTTGTCCGCGTAGGGGGTGTAAGACGGTGCTGGCTGGTACTTCAGACCAATGCCCTGAAAGCCGCGCACACCTGCGCTGTTGCGCCACTTCTCGATTCCACGAGTGATCAGCAGATCGGAAAAACGGCGCTGCGAACCGATGAACTCACCCGATGCTTCAGCCCACTGCTTCCAATCCGTGAACAGCTCTGCGGTCAGTGACTTGGCGTTGACCTCCCGCACACAGCGCTCGTCGATCCATCGGCCCAGCGCATCCTCAGCCTCGAAGTACTCCTCGGTCGCAGCCTGCACGCAGGCGGGAGGCTTCAGGCCCTCACGCTGCCACGCAAGGCATCCGGCGACGGCCCAGGCGAGGATGCCGTCACGTTCGGCCAGCAGCTTTTCCGTCAAACGTGGATCGCGCCGATCAGGCGGGATCGTTACCGTGAACGGAATCATGTGCAGACGTCGCCGCATTGCTTCGTCGATGTTGCGAATAGCGGGCTTGTGGTTGCCGACAATCACCGGCTTGAATTGCGGCGTGTATTCGAAGAAATCCTTGTGCATGAAGCGCGCAGAGATCTTGTCGCCGCCCGTGATGGCTTTGACTTTCGACTCGTTCAAGCGCCGCCCCTGCTCGGTTTCGATGGCCGTCACGAAGCGCGCGCCGCGCAGCCCCGCCAGATCGGTCGGGTGCCGGTCTCCACGGGTTTCGACAAAGGTGTCCATCGACGCCGTGGCGGCGTAGTCGCCGAGGATGGTGCTGATGACGTTGGCGAACACGCTCTTGCCGTTGGCACCGGTGCCGTACAGGAAGAACAGTGCGTGGGCGCTGGTCGCACCCGTCAGGCAATAGCCCACCATCCGCTGCAGGTAGGTTTGCAGTTCGACATCGCCACCCGTCACATCTGACAGAAACGCCGTCCACTGCGGACATTCGCCGTCCGGTGTGGCCGTGGTGATCTTGGTCATCCGGTCAGAGCGCTCATTTGCCCGCTTGCGTCCGGTCTTGAGATCGACCACGCCACCGGGCGTGTTGAGCAGCCACGGATCGGCATCCCATTCATCTGTGGTGGCGGCGTGCCTGCGGTCGGCACGCGCCAGCCGTTCCACACCACTGACCGTTCCAGCGCTGGCGAGCTTGGCTGCCACCTTGGGGTTGTCGGCGCGCAGGGCGGTCTGGCGACAGACGCTGCGAATTAGGTCAGTTGCAGCCAGTGTGTCCTCGGTGCGCCAGCGTTGTCCGTCCCATACCAGCCAGCGGCCCCACGCGGCGACATATCGCCAGTCGCGGTGGTAGCGGCGGGTGAAGGCCAGCGCCAGCGCATCCTCTGTACCCCAAACGGACTCGTCGTTGCCGAGCACGGGCTCATCGGAATCGGCCACGTCGTGCATCTGCAGGCGTGGGCCGTGGGTGAGAAAGGTGGCAACATCAAAGCCTTCGGCGACGGCGTCCGCCGCATCCCAACCCTCCGGCGCACCCTCGGGCGGGTACAGGATGTGGCAGGACTTCGCTCCTGCCACCAGAACGGCCTGCGCGGCTTGTGTTGCGTATTCCCAGCCCGGCTTGTCGCGGTCAGGCCAGATCAGCACGGTCTTGCCGGACAGCGGCGACCAGTCGGTCTTGTCGACCGGGGCATTCGCACCGTGCATTGCCGTGGTGGCATTGACACCTGCGTCGATCAAGGCCTGGGCGCATTTCTCGCCCTCGACCAGCACCACCTGCGCGGCGCTGACCATTCCAGGCTGGTTGTACAGCGGGCGTGGATCGGGCGGTGCCATCTTGTGCCGCTTAGCGTCCCAGGGGCGGAACTGCTTTTTGCCTCCGGGCGGGTCGTAGCGGTACACGACCGCGAGCAGCTTGCCATTGGCGTCGAGGTAGTCCCACTTGGCGGTGGCCGGGCCAAGTTCATCGACAGGCGCCGATTGCTTCTTGCTCTTTGACACCGGCGCAGAGCGCGCACGCCCAAGCAAATCGGCGGCGGCATCCAACACGCGATTGAAGTCGGTGTGTATGGATAGCGCTAAATGGCAGGCAATAAGATCAAAGATATCGCCGCCATCGCCGGTGGCGCGATCCATCCACAGTCCCGCCTTGTCACCCTCGAGCACCACCTCCAGGCTATCGCCAGGGCTGCCCAGCACATCCCCAATAAGGAACTTACCCCGGCGCTTCTTGCCAGCTGGGAACAGCGTGATCAGCACAGCCTCCAGACGCGCAATCAGTTCAGCACGAATTTCATCGCGCTCGGCTTCGCGGGTTTCCGGCACAGGGGGTTGAGGCACGTCGTTGAAATCGATCATGCGTCGCCTCCCTGTGCTTCTTCAGGTCGCCACTCCTTGACGGCAGAACTCTTGGCAGCCCACTCCGACAGTTCGGACAAACGGTATCGAATCAAGCCACCCATAACGTAGTGCGGTATGCGGTAGCGCGAACGTTCTGTGGGGTCCCGGAACCAGTAATACGGCAAGCGCAAGGCGATTGAGGCCTCACGGCCATCGATCATGGTTTCATTAGTTTTTGCATTCATGCCTGCGTCCTCCAGCAGCGGTCTTGCCACGCGCACATCCGGCATTCGAAGTGGGTCGGGTCATGGAAGGCGCGTGGCAGAAGCTCGCCAGCCTCGGTCGCCGTGATGACCTTCACCGCACGATCCGACATACGCTGGGCCAGCGCCGCGTCAAATGGCACGAGCTCGGTGTAGATCTCCATCGTGTCGGCGTTGAGCGCCGTGAAGATCGCGGGGTGCTCGTGCAGTTCGAGATAGACTTGGTAGATCGCCACTTGCGCGGCGTAGATGGGCTTGGAGATGGCCAAGCCCTTTTTCTCCAGATCGCTCCAGGACTTGTTGCCCAGGCACTTGCACTCCCAGAGCGCGGGATAGGCGAGGCCCTCGGGGCCTCCAACGACAACGCCGTCGACGTGGCCCTGCAGGCGACCATCGGCCACCGAGAAGCCGAACTGCTCGCCGTCGGCCTTTCGGGTGCGCAAGTCAAAACCTGCGTCCCGCAGCCAGGCGACCATGCAGTCCTCCATGACGTGGCCACGCTCGAAGATGCGCAGCATCCGGCCCGAAGTGTCCCGCCCGTGGTCGATAGGTGCCTTGGCGTACTCGAACTGCAGCGCGCGCTCGCAGGCCACCCCGAGGCGCGAGGCCCCGAGGTACTGGCGCTCAGACTGGCGGGCGCGGGCCTGCTGCAACCCGGCATCGACGAGCGCAGTGATCTGACCCGAAATGCTCGAAGTGGAGTTGAAGTCCATCATGGCTTCTTCCCCTTCGGTTCTTCCCAGGGCAGGTCGTCCTCCAGGTCCGCGAACGGATTGGCGGCATCGGGTGCCAGCTGATCGGGTGCAGGGGTCATCCCCCGCACGGGCGGGTATTTGGTGGCCTCGTGGTGCGCGACCATCGCATCCGACCAGCAGGTGACGATGGCGTCGATTACCCGCAGGGCCTCGGCTTCGGAGTAATCGCCCAGCGGCTTGGTGAAGCCGATCTCGCCCGCTGCCTCGCCGAAGGCCTTGAGGCAATGACGCATTGCGGCCAGTTCGACGTTAGACGGATCAATCATGGCGACCTCCGTCTTGTCGATGCGACCTTCCTTGGCCCGCTGCCAGTTGCCGTACAGCGCGTGAAACGCCTCCTGGCAGCGACGGGAACAGAACACCCAGTCGATGGGATAGCGCCGGGGATCGCCCACACCGTGGCGGTTGTCGGTGTGGCCGTAGCCCCGGGCCTGTCGTTTGCAGACCCAGCATTTCACGCCCCCTCCTCGAGTTCATCGAGCAGCAGGCCCAACTGCAGGGCAGCGCCAGCAAAGGCGGCCTCGCAGCGGCGCTTGAAGTCGGGATAGCTCTGCGAACTGCGCGCAATCGCCGTGACGGCGTGAATCTGCGATTCCAGATGCGCGAGTCCCTGATCGGACAGCCACTGGTGGTGCTTCTGCGAGATGCCCTTGCGATTGCGGATCTCGCCCAGCAAGTCCTCTGGCAGCACCGGCCCGTAGACCCAGCGCAGCGTGATCTGGCCAACGACATGCGGAGGGTTCTGGTCGTGGCCCTGGTATTTCCAGCCGAACAACCGATAAATGGCGCGGTAGTAGTCCGGGTGGAAGCGGCGCTCCCACGATGCGCAGGACTGGCGCAGCAACTTGGAGATCAGCTCCTGCAGCGCATCGGGCGCACGGTGGTGCTGGTAGCCAGTAGCCTCGTCGATCAGCGCGACCTCGCCGGTGGTGGCCAGTGCTGACAGAATCTTTCGGCAGTTGGGAATGAGGCGTTGACGCTTGGGATGCAGATGCCCGAGCAACGCGGCATCGATGACCCCGAGCGCCACATCACCGACGATTCCTGCCGGAAAGAAAGTTCCGGTTTGACCGGAGGGCAGGCGCACCTTTGCGTACCCTTTTTTCTCGAACTCTGACAAGGACTTAGCGGAGAATTCCTCGATCAAAGCGCCGATTTGCGTACCCGGACTTTTCTCCCGCAGACCCAGTGCGCGGGCCAGTTGGCGTTGGATGTAGCCGCGCTCGCCCGATGTGAGCACGACCGCTTCGCAGTAGAGGTCACCGAAATGCACGACGCCGTAGTGGCTGGCAGTGAGGATGGATGCGTTCATGGCGATTTCCCTCACTGCGCCCACGACGGTTTGCCCGTCACGGGTGTGCGTTGCTGAGCCGGTGCCTGGTACGCGGGTGCTACCTGCGCTGGTGCGCCGGAAGTGCCACCGCTTGAAGCCTTGGTCGGCACGCCCATCAGCTTGGCGTAGTCGGGGTGGTCGGGTTCGACCGCTACTTTGACCACGTTGCGGTCCTGGCCCTTGCCGTCCTTCTCGATGTCGACGCGGGCGAGGAACTCCAGGCCATCCAGTTCGTGGAAGCCCTGGATGCGGCGCGCAGAAGAAGCCTGTGGGCTGTTGTCCTGCGGATGAACGTTGCGGGCGCTGTTGAGCGCGGCGCGGATGAAACTGCGTCCCATCTGGCCCCAGGTCGGGCCCTTCTTGGAGTACAGGCCAATGTTCGACCACATCTTGCGTTTGGCGTGGTCGCCAGCAGTGACCACGAATTCGGCGGCGAGATAGATCGAGCCGGTTTCGAAGGACTCAGTAGCGTAGCCGCCGCCCCAGCCCTGCGACGGATCGTCATACCCGCCTGGCTTGAGGGTCATGCGCACCGGGACAACGGTGCCCTTGGAGATCAGATCAAAGCCGGATTGCTGCGATTCGGCGTCGTTGAAGTCGTTCCAGTTGCTGCTGGTGGATTGGCTGTTCATGGCGATTACTCCTGAGATTCGGTTTGTGCGGGGGCGGTCGAGGCGGCAGGCGCGGCGGTTGTGCCCGCGCACTTGGCGATCAGCGCGCCCAGATGCGGCGGCTCCAGCAGGTCGAGGCGACCGCTGCGGTCTTTGGCCGGAAAGCCGTAGGGATTGACGGTGTGGGTGACGAAGGCGCGGTAGGTGCTGCCATCCTCGGCCTTGATCTCGGCCAGCGTCACGACCTCGTCGACGATGCCGGGCAGCTCCAAGCTGGTTTTGCTGCCTTCGATCTGCGGGACGAACACCTTGCGATTGAAGTCATCCAGTCGCTCGTCGAGGATGGCCACGAACACGACGTTTTTGCCCCGGGCGTGCTGCAGATGAGTCAACGCGCTGATCATTTCCTGGCCGAGCAGGCCATACGCCGCGCGCAAGTCGGGCTTGCCGGAGCGGTCGCTGACGGCACCCGGCTGCGTCTTGCACCACGCGAAGCACTGGCGGGACAGCTGGGTGATCGAATCGAGAAAGAAGGTCTGGTAGCGGTCGAGTTGCGCCGGGTCGCCAAACTTCTCGATGACGTGGTCGTAGTGCGCCTGCGAGAAGGCGCTCTCAGGCGGCAGCGACTTGTCCGGGCCCGCGAGGAACACGAAGAAGTCGCGGCTCTCCGGCCACGAGGCTGGGCGGATGGTGTCGCCCGGCCAATCGGCCACCGCCAAGTCACCGGCCTCGATGTCGAGGAACAGCGTGGTGGCCGGGTCGAGGTCTTTGAGCCGCGTGGTTTTGCCGATGCCGGACTTGCCCAGCATCAGCAGCTTCACGCCCTTGCGCTCGGCCATCCGCTCGATGGCGGACACGATGGGGAGCTTTTTCATGCGGCACCCCCATCGAGCGTCAGGGTGATGGTCGGCTTGCCTTCCTCGACTGTGCGCGCAGCCGCAAATTGCTCCTGCAGCGCCGTGGGCCAGTTGGTGTAGCGGGACTCGGACACCGACAACTTGACGTCGATGTAGTCCTCGACCTTGTCGCCCGAGGCGACGATGCGCTCGGCCATCTCCTTGAGGATGGTCTGGCTCCAGGTCACCTTCTTGGGCAGCTCGTACTTGACGTGCAGCGCACCGTCGCTGACGTGGGCGGTTCCGAAGTCGCGGCCGGAGTCACGCAGTGCATTTCGGGCCTGCTCGCCATAGCGCTGGAGCTTGGCTGCATCCAGCTTGGCACGCAGTTGCTTGAGGTAAGCAGTGGCCTCGTCGACATTGCGCTCGGCAGCGACGAAATCGGTGATCGGCAGCGCCACCAACTGGGCGGTGCTCATGGCAGCGAGGTCGGCGGGAAAGATGGTCAGATCGCTCATGGCCGCTCTCCTCACTGGTATGCACGAGTGAAGGTCGAGTGCCGCGAAACGCGACGCTCGAAGGCTTCGACCTCGGAGATCAGGTAGGTGACGCGGGCACCGAGCTTGCAGAAGATCGGGCCGAGCTGTTCCTGTCGCCAGCGGCGCAGGGTTTTGACGGAAAGCCCCCAGCGCGTGGCCAGTTCGTTTTCAGTCAGTGCGATGCACGGGTGTGCGGTGGGAGTCGACGACACACGGGATGCGTGCCCATATCGACTTGCTGGGTGAGTATTTGCCATTTGCAGTGCTCCTTTGAACTAAACGGGCACTGCTCATTTTTCGAATATGAATCCGGATGGTGTCCGGATGTTTTTCCGGAAAAATCACCGGAAAACTACTGCCGCGTTCGCAGCCGGTAATGACCACGCTGGCCTTCGATACGCTCAAGCCATCTTGACCATTCACTGCCGAAAACGCTGTCTGGATCTTTTTGGCAACTGGTTCGAGTCACGACTTCAGCCCATTTGAGGCTGTGCTGCTGGCGCGCCTTCCAGAACATCGCAATAACGTCCTTCTGCTTGCCCTTGAAGGTCTTTGGCTCTGCAACGCAGGCCAGCTTCAGCTCCCCGATATCCGCATCGAAATACTCGTCAGGGTCATCTGCGTCGGCACCCGTGCCTTTCAGCAAGCGATGAAGGAGATCCGCGTCATAGGTGATGCCATCGCCGGAATCCACCAGCAGACGACCAATGCCACATGTCTGGTGACTGTTCGGGAGTTCGATATCAACATCGTGTGCGGTCAGAACGATGCCTTGGCTTGGCCGCTTGGCACTGAGTAGCGCGTGCTGCCAATCCGCTGCGGACGACGGCAGACGACGGGCAAGGTAAATGGGTGCAAAACGGTGCGTCTGCCCGACCCGAACGTCGCCTAAATGCCAGAGGCGCTCTGCGATGACTTCACGGCTGCGTGCGCGACGTGACAGTTCGATTTCGAGCAGGTCGCAGACGTCGTCCATCCACGCATCAAGGTTGATCGCATACAGCGTGATGTCCGACAGGGGACGGGTTACAACCCGCCCCCGACAGCTCGGGCTTCGGTAGAAGTAGGTTTGCCGGTCATCGTTGATCTCGACCTCGACCTCCTGATCACTGTCGAGTACCGGCACCAGGATGGATGTGAGGTGGCCATCGGCAACCATCCATCGCCGCGAGAGGAAAGCTGCCGCTTGTCCACGCAACTCGTCCGCCAGCAACCTTTTCTCCAGGCTGCGGGCACGCTCCAGCACCAGCAGGTATTCCGAATGCAGCATGGCAGCCTCAGTATTGGCGTGCGCAGTCGAGTTTCATGAGCTGTGCAAACACCAGTTCACTGTCGGCCTTGGTCAGCTTGGCATCATTGAAACCGTTGGGCGTAGTAATCTGCACCGTCACGTCGTGCGCTTTGCGATGGGCTGTCCTTGCGATCCGGAAGGTCAGCTTGACTTGCTTGATGACGTAATTCGTCAGATCGACGAGCGGATAAGCTTGGCCCGCCACTTCGTAAATGTTGCGATCCTCAAATCGGTCACGCTTGATCAGCAGCGGGTTTTCCACGCGACGGGCAATCAGCCGGTTTTTCAGGGTGGTCTGACGCACTTCGGGGTTGGCAATCAGAATCTGCTTGATGTCGATGGATTCAATGCCGTCAATGCGATCCTTCTTGAACCGCGCCAGGATGGCGGGCGTGCAAAACCCCATGAGATCGAACTCGCGCATCGGCATGGCGTGAATGTTGCCGTCTCCACCCAGCAACACGTCACGGAAGGCCTTGGCCAGCTCGGGGCGCACGGTTTCATCATCACTGAATACCGCCAACTCGCCTTTGCTGGAGTGCCAGGAATAGCGCACACAGACCGTCGACGAGTCATCCACGTCGGTGTCCTCGCCATCGATGATCTTCGGGTAGTGAATGTGCTTGCCGTTGAATTTGGCCGACAGCGTGAACAGCAGTACTGGCGCATCTTGGGCATCACTTTCCCTGTGGGCAAACGGCTCGACCAGGATGTCCTCTGGCTTGACCTGCGGAAACAGTTCTGCCAAGCGCTGCTTCAGGCTTTCCACTGCAGCATCGCCCAGTGAAGGCTGCGCGCCTTTGGGGCCAAGGTAATGGCTGGAGTATTTTTCGCTCTGAAAATGCCGCAGCATCTGCTGGCGGCGCTCGGCGTGATCGAAGCGGTCTTCCGTCGCCCCTGACGGAGAAAACTCTTGTTCCAGGTACAGGTACAGGGCCCGGCTATATTTGTCGGACGGGGCCGCCAGAACGGCAGCATCGTCAGGATTGCCCGCATCCATCAGTTCCGTTACCGCCATTGCACCGTACTCGTCGGCCAGCAGCGCGATGCGCTCGGCGGCGCGCTCAAGGCGTGCCTGAACTTCCATCTCCATCTCGGCCACCAGTGCAAACAGCACGTTGCGCGATGGAATGGGCAGCGAACCCTTGGCGGCATCAGTCAGCGCCTGTGCAGCAGGGAGCGCCTGGCCATGCGCCGATTCCAGAAGCACCCGGAGCAGCATCGGCCGCTGCACTTTGCGGGTGATGTGAACGAGATGCTCCAGATGCGGCAAGGTGGTGGGGCCGTTGTCCTTGCCGCGCGTCCGGGGCTTGCCATCTTCCTTCTCGGCAACCGCAGACACGTCGCCGGATTGGATGGTGTTCAGTTCGATGGTTGTCATACACGCCACTCCTTAAAAAACAATGTGCGCGATTGCGCGAAGGGTTAATAGAGGGGTTCAAAAAATGCCGACCGAGGTCGGCGCGGGATGGTTGGGGCAATGTTCAGCGCAAGGCAGCCCCCGGTCGAGTGATACCGTAGCGCTGCAAGCGCACCTGCACAAAGCGCGGATTGACGCCAAAGCGCATGGCCAGCGCCCGCTCCAGTAATCCCATGTCGACAGCGTCACTGGCAGCAAGGTGCAGGCTGGTGCCAGGGAACTCCGGATCAAGTGATGGGCCTCGATGGACGCGGACGTTGTATTCCGGGGCCAACTCCTCTGCGGCCGCACTCAACAGACGACGTGGCACCAGCAGCGAGCCCATGAACTCGTTGGCGCGAAGCTCGGCAAACTGCACGTCTGTAGCTGGTGCTGCCGTTGCAGCTGTGGGCGTTTTCGCCAAATGGTCGCTGTCCGGCGTGGTGGTACGGTAGGCGCGCTGCGCACTGGGCTCAAAGGCGTCAAACAGTCCCGGTCCCTTGCTGCCATCCATGATCCAGCCAGGGGCGTCGAACACCGCATGACCCAATTCGTGGGCCAGGGTGCTGAGTGCCAGCAGCTCGCTGAGTTTTTCGCCGACGGGAGAAACACACACCATCGCGGTGTCCGGGACACCAGGGTCATACTCGCAGATGCCGAAGACGTGGTTGCCGTCCTCGTCATGCACCTCGCACTCGGTACTGACCTCGAGCGCAAAGTCGATGCCGTTGATCTTCAGGCGCTCGATCTGGCGCAGCCTGTCGAAGGCAATTGCCTCCACACCGCTCTCCACCAGCTGCTGGCGGGCAGACGCTGCGATGGCTTCGATTTCAACATGCTTGATGAATTTGGGGCGCTTGCGGTCGCAATGCCGGTAGTCAAGGGTCAGAACCGGCATTCACTTTTTCTCCGAGACTTCACGGCGGTACATCCGCACAACGTTGCCCACATCCTTGCGCATGTCGGGCGGCAGACGACTGGCCTCCACGAAAGCGTCGTCCGGGTCGATGCCCAGAATCTCTGCTGCTTTGCGGATCAGCTCGTCCTTGGGGGGCTTTTCCATGTTGCGCTCGATGCGTGACCAGTAGGCAGGCGAAATCTCCAGCTGACGCGCGAAGTCGTTCATCTGGATCTGCTTCTCTTCGCGCATTTTGCGAATGAAGTCTCCGAAAGGCATGGCCGTTTCCTAATTGCGTGATTTGTTAATTTGTCGATCATAGAGCGATCAGGTGCTCTGTTCAACTGTTTCGTAAACGCGCAATCATTTTTCGCCGATTACCCTGCGTTGCCATCCTCTCCGAAGGATCAAGTTCACTATCCATGACGGTTGCAATTCCTCGGAGCCGTCATGAAGAACCTCGAACTCGCATCTCCCCCAGAGATGAGCGCCAGCGCCCGTGCTGGTGAAATCGCCGCCATCCTTGCGGCTGCCATCGTCCGCACCCTTGCTGCGGACGAGCCGAAACAGAGAGAAGTTGGCCTTGGCTTCCTGCCCGACCAGCGCGTTCATACAACCCCCTATCAACAGGAGAAGTTGTGATGAACGAGAAACAAGCATCCGTCGCCGCACGGATCACGGAGCTGGCCTGTCTGCCGATGTCCGAGCTCTGGACGGTCTGGGATCGGTATTTCCCGCGCCGCCCGGACTACCCCAACCGCACCCACGTCGAGTCCCGGATCGCCTACAAGCTACAGGAGGAGGCCTTCGGTGGCCTCGCGCCCGAGACCAAGCAGCGTCTGGAAGCCATCGGCGCGAAACACTCCAAGATCAAGTTGCGGGCCAAGCCGCGCGAGTTCGATTTCGCGCCGGGCACGATCCTGCTGCGCGAATGGGGCGAACGCGAGCACCGGGTGACAGTCACCGCCGAGGGGCTGTTCGAGTACCAGGGGCGCAATTTCAAGAGCTTGACGGCGGTGGCCCGCCACATCACGGGCGCGCACTGGTCTGGGCCGCTGTTCTTTGGCCTGAGCAAGGGAGGTGCGCGATGAGCGAGATTGCCGCTACCCGCGCCCGCAAGCGCTGCGCCGTCTACTGCCGGGTGTCATCGGATGAACGGCTTGACCAGGAGTTCAACTCCATCGACGCGCAGAAGGAGGCGGGCCACGCTTTTGTGGCCAGCCAGCGATCCGAGGGGTGGATTCCGGTGGCCGACGACTACGACGACCCCGGCTTCTCTGGCGGCAACACGGATCGGCCGGGGCTGAAACGCCTGATGGCGGATATCGAGCGCGGCCAGATCGACATCGTGGTGGTCTACAAGATCGACCGCCTGACGCGCAGCTTGGCCGATTTCTCCAAGATGGTCGAAGTGTTCGAACGCCACGGGGTGTCCTTTGTGTCGGTCACCCAGCAGTTCAACACCACCACTTCGATGGGTCGGTTGATGCTCAACGTCCTGCTGTCCTTCGCCCAGTTTGAGCGCGAGGTCACCGGCGAGCGCATCCGCGACAAGATCGCCGCCGCCAAGCGCAAGGGGATGTGGATGGGTGGCGTCCCGCCCCTGGGTTACGACGTCGACAACCGCCTGTTGGTCATCAACGAGGCCGAGGCGGCAGTGGTGCGTCGCATCTTCGAGGAGATGCTGACCATTGGTTCTCCAACCCAGATCGCCGTCAATCTGACTGCCGACGGCACCACGACCAAGGCCTGGACGACGCAGGAGGGCCAGACCCGCAGCGGTACGCGCATCGACAAGAAGTACCTGCACAAGCTGCTGCGCAACCGCATCTACCTGGGGGAGTTGTCGCACAAAGGGAACTGGTACCCCGGCGCTCACCCGCCGATCATCGACCAGGAGCTTTGGGACAAGGTCCACACGGTGCTGGCCAGGGATGGGCACACCCGGTCGGTGGAAACCAAGATCCGGTCGCGCACCGACGCTTTGCTGCGCGGCCTGCTGTACGCCCCCTCGGGCGAACGGATGTACCCGACCTACTCGCGCAAGAACGGGCGCAAGTACCACTACTACGTGTCCAAGTCGGAAAGCCGGTTCGGAGCACCGGGCAAGAGCTACGAGCGTCTTCCTGCGGCTGAGATCGAGGCAGCGGTGGTGGCCCAGATCCGCACGGTGCTGACTAGCCCGGAATCAATCGCATCAGTCGTGCGCCACATCCAGCGCAACGGCAGACAGGTTGACGAGGCCACCACGGTGATGGCGATGGGACGGCTCAACGACGTGTGGGATCAGTTGTTCCCGGTCGAGCGCCACCGCATCGCCAACCTGATGATCGAGCGCATCGACCTCGTCCACGTCGGCGAGGTGCAGGGCATCAAGGTGAAGTGGCGGGAACTGGGCTGGGACGCCCTGATCGGTGAGTTCGCCCCAAGGGGCATCGGCGCGGAACTGGTGGAGGTCGAAGCCTGATGGACGACACACTGGAAACCTTCGTGCCCCTGACGTTTCGCCGCCGGGGCGCGCGGCGCGTGGCCGCCGACGACCGCCATGTTCACGATGTGACGCTGCTGGAGGGGGTGGCACGCGGTTTCTACTGGCAGCACCTCGTGGACACCGGTGTGATGAAGAGTGGATCAGACATTGCCCGGGCCGAAGGACTGCACCCCTCGGTGCCCAACGAGCTGATGCGCCTGACCCTGCTCGCACCTGACATCCTCGAACTGCTGATGGCCGGGCGGCAGCCTCGGCGGATGAACTTGATCTGGTTCCAGCGCAACCCGCTGCCGGTGGATTGGGAGGCGCAACGCCAGATCGTGAAGCGCTTTGAGGAGGACGCATGAGCAAGAAGCACCGGGGCCGGTTCAAGGGTGATCCGGTCACCTATCAACTGCCGAACCCGGCAGGCGGCGTGCAACTGGAAACCTTCGTGCCCTGGACGCTGGTGAAGCGGGGGCTGAAGAAGCAGGTCATCACGCCCTTGGACGCGCCACAGGAATTTCTGTCCGAGGCCACCCTGGAGCGAGAAGCCCGGTCGGCCGCGCAGGACACTGCGTTGATGCGGGCACTCGGGCTGGCGCACCACTGGCAACGCCTGCTGGATGAGCAGCGGGCGGCATCGGTGGCCGAGATCGCCAAGGCCGAAGGCATGGACGTGACGCAGGTGCGCCGGGTCATGCGGCTGACGCTCCTGGCCCCGGAGGTCGTGGAACGGCTGGTGGGCTCGCCCGATGCCGTGCTGGAGAAGGTGATGCGCCGCCCCTTGCCCAACGGCTGGGCTGCCCAGAAACTAGTACTGCACGATACTGTCCAAAGTTGAACTAACGCTTTCGACCCATAGCAGTCATTAGCTAGTGATAGAGGGCAAAGTTTTAGTGCTCTATCCTTTCTTTACTGGGCGGCGGATCAACACAACAACCAGCGTCACGACCGTCAGCGGTACGACGAAGCTGAGCATGACGCCCGAGAATGCTGGCAGCGCATCGTGCTGCTGCGCGGCCATGATCAAGTAAGCCACGTATGCGACGTAGTAGCCCAGAAAGACCCCGCCTTCCCAGCGAGCGATCTCGCGACCAGTCATGAACACGGGGAGGCAGGCAAACGACACTGCCACCATGACCCAGATGTCAAAGGCCAGCAGCGATGGAGCCATGTCCAACCCCAGGTCACCCGACACTAGGCCCGAGACACCCAGGCAGCCCAGAATGTTGAAGGTATTGCTTCCCACCACATTGCCTACTGCGATGTCCCGTTCGCCCTTGATGACTGCGGCGATGCTGGTGGCAACCTCGGGCATGCTGGTACCAGCGGCAACGATGGTCAGCCCAATGATCAGGTCGCTCACACCCATGGCCTTTGCGAAACTCACCGATGCTTGCACTAGGTACTCGGAGCCGAACACTAACGCAGCTAGGCCAGCGGCAATCAGCAGCAACTGAACCAGCAACCGATCGTCCCAGGCGCCGGGGGCAGAGGGTTTGATCTCACCCGCGTATTCGTCCTTGGCGAGCTGGGTTTCGCGCCGTGACTGCACGATCAGGAACACTGTGTAAGACACCAGCAGCACGAAGAGAAAACCGCCATCGAAAAACGAAAGTTGACCGTCCAACCCCAAGGCGAGCAAGAGAAAACATGCACCGATCATGATCGGTACCTCCTGGCGTATCAGCTGAATGTTGACCACCAGCGGTGCAATCAACGCGCTGATGCCAAGGATGAACAGAACGTTGAATATGTTGCTGCCCACCACGTTGCCAATGGCAATGTCGGTTTTCCCATCGAGCACGGCCCCCACGCTGACTGCAACCTCGGGTGCGCTTGTGCCGAGCGCAACGATCGTCAGTCCCACGACCAGCGGACTGATGCCAAACGACAGGGCCAGCTTGGAAGAGCCTCGCACCAACAAGCTGGCACCCATGACCAGCAAGAAAAGCCCGCCGAGAAATAGAAGGATGTTCATGACTGAGCACTGTAGCTAAGAATCAAGTGGCACAGCTTACCAGGCGCGTACCTTTATCGAGCCTCCATGCATGCCATAGCTCGCCATAAGTCCTCCTTATAGAGCGTCGGCTTCTGGCCGGGAGTAGCCTACCGCGTAGCGGTGCATATCGTCACCCTCAGTCGCCACCCCTACAGGAGTTGCCGACTACAACCGACCGCATCTAAACCCGCGCCAGCAAAGGAAATGACCTCGAGAACGCTCGCGTGGCCACCAGAGAAAACGGAGAACAGAGATGCGTCGGCGGGGGCGGAAAGGCCGCCTTTGCAGAGATGGCGCTCGTGAGACCAGGCCTGGAAACCACGCCAACACTGGGGGGAACAGACGAAAAAAAACCAACCGAGAACGGTTGGTTTTTCAAATAGTGGTGGAGCTGGCGGGAATTGAACCCGCGTCCGTAAGCCTTCGCCGGACAGATCTACATGTTTAGTGCTCTGTTTTGAATCTCGCCACCCAGACCCCGCAGGCACACGCTATCTGGGTAGCCAGCTTCCTTGAATCTCGCCTGATACCAAGAAGCCCGGTATCCAGCCAGCTAATGTAAATTCCCTTGCAGCCGGGAGGTATTGCTACCCCCTTGCCCAGCCCACTAGCGTGCTGTTGCAAGGCTCACCGGATTAAGCGGCGAGTGCGAAACGTTCGTCGTTTGCAGTTAGTTTTTTGAATGGAGATTTACGAGCATCACTCAAGCTCGACATGCACCGCACCGGTCCCGAACCCACGTCGAAACCAGGACAGCCCCTCAAGGATCTATTGTAGCCTCATCCCAACAACTTCAACAGCTCAAGCGGTGAATTGATATGGGCATCGGCCCCCCAATGGGCCGTATCTGCCGTTGCGCCCAGGTAGCCATAGCGAGCAGCTACCGTTTTCATACCCGCCGCCGCCCCTGCCTGGATATCGCGCTCATCGTCACCGACATAGATGCAATGCTCGGGAGCAATCTGCATGCGCCGCGCGGCTTCCAACAGAGGCTCGGGGTGCGGCTTGGAATGCGGTGTCGTATCCCCGCTAACCACCGCTGCAGCCTGCGCAAACAAGGACATTTGACGTGTCAACGGCTCGGTGAAGCGCATGGACTTGTTGGTCACCACTCCCCAGCGCAACGGACCTGCTTCCAAGGCCCGGATCAGCTCCGGCACCCCGTCAAAAGCATAGGTGCGCTCGGTCATGCACTGCTCGTAATTGCGAAAGAACTCCTCCCGCATTTCTGCAAAGCCTGCAGACTCTGGCGTCATGCCGAATGCAATTCCCAGCATTCCGCGGGCACCAGCTCCGGCCATATGGCGGTACGCATGAAGAGGCAGCGAGGGCATGCCGCGATCGACGCGCATTTTGTCCGCGGCAGCACCCAGATCGGGGGCACTGTCGATCAATGTGCCGTCCAGATCAAAAAGAACGGCTTTCACATGTCTCCACATGACTGTCACTCCTGCGGGCGGCGGGTTGCCAGCATGTAATTGACAGAGGTGTCATTGCTGAGCCAGTAGCGCCCCGACACCGGATTGTGCTCCAGTCCCTTGGTGCCCTGGGCATCCAGACCTGCGTCGCGCGCAAAGCGGGCCAGCTCGCTAGGGCGTAGCAGCTTGGCATATTCGTGCGTGCCTTGGGGAATCATCTTGAGCAGGTATTCGGCAGCCACAATCGCCAGGGCAAATGCCTTGGCATTGCGGTTGATGGTGGAAAAGAACACCCAGCCACCAGGCTTGACCAGCTGGGCACAGGCCCGGACGATGGATGCGGGATCGGGCACATGCTCCAGCATTTCCATGCAGGTCACCACATCGAAGCTGGCAGGCTGCTCCTGCGCCAGCTGCTCGACACTGACCTCATGGTATTGGATATTGGGCGTCCCCGTTTCCAGAGCATGCAGCTGTGCGACGCGCAAAGCCTTGGTTGCCAGGTCGATGCCCACAACATTGGCCCCTTTACGTGCCATGGAGTCCGCCAAAATGCCTCCGCCACACCCCACATCCAGAACACGCTGGTTCGCCAGCGGCACCTGGGCGTTGATCCAGTCCAGTCTCAAGGGATTGATCTGATGCAGTGGCTTGAATTCACTCTCGGGATCCCACCAGCGATGGGCCAGGCTGGAGAATTTTTCCAGTTCTGCCGGGTCGGCATTGATAGTGTTGCTCATGCAGCCATTGTCCGCGATTACTGCCGTGAATCAGGCATAAAAAAAGCCCCGTCACCGGGGCTTTCTTGTGTAGCAATCGAAAGATTACTGGGCAGCCTTGGTGCCCACGACTTCGATTTCCACGCGACGGTTCTGAGCGCGACCAGCAGCAGTCTTGTTGTCTGCCACGGGTTGCTTCTTGCCCTTGCCTTCGGTGTACACGCGGCTCTTTTCGATGCCCTTGGACACCAGATAAGCCTTCACTGCTTCAGCACGACGCACCGACAGCTTCTGGTTGTAGGCATCGGAACCGATGGAGTCGGTGTGACCCACGGCGATGATGACTTCCAGATTGATGTCCTTGATCTTGCCGGTCAGGTCATCCAGCTTGGCCTTGCCTGCGGGCTTCAGCACGGACTTGTCGAAGTCGAAGAAAGCGTCAGCAGAGTAGGTAACCTTGGATGCCACTGCAGGCTGGGGAGCCACAGGAGCGGGAGGCACAACGGCAGGAGCAGGAGCTGCGGTAACCTGGGCCTTCAGAGCACCGTCGCAATCAACAGCGGCAGTGGCAGGAGTCCAGTTGGCATCGCGCCAGCACAGTTCGTTCGTGCCGTTCTTCCACACCAGTTCGCTGGTGCCGTTTTGCCAGTTGTCGATAGTCTTGCCACCGTCAGCAGCCTTCACTTGTGCGCCAGCGGCTGTCACGAGGGCAGCAGAGGCAAACAACATCGCCACTTTGTTCAGTTTCTTCATGGTTCTCCTCTTGGGGAAAAAGCCGCAGCAGGGCTGCGAATCTGTGGACGTCATCAGTGACCATCACCAAAAACGTTGAAATGATTGTGCCATACGTAACATGCAAGAGTGTTGTCAACTAGGCACCAACAAGTAGGACAGCTATGTAATTCCTCAGTTATGTTGCTCTGCTGCCACACGCCATTCGACCTAAAATGGCTGTTTTCCAGCCGTCAAAGTATCACTAGACATGACCCAGTTTGCTAAAGAAACTCTGCCCATCAGCCTTGAAGAGGAGATGCGTCGCAGTTATCTCGATTACGCCATGAGCGTGATCGTGGGCCGGGCGCTTCCTGATGCGCGTGATGGCCTCAAGCCCGTGCATCGCCGCGTTCTATACGCCATGCACGAACTCAATAACGACTGGAATCGCCCCTACAAGAAGTCGGCGCGTATCGTCGGCGACGTCATCGGTAAGTACCACCCCCACGGTGACAGCGCGGTCTACGACACCATCGTGCGCATGGCGCAGGACTTTTCGCTGCGCCACATGCTGGTCGATGGCCAGGGCAACTTCGGCTCGGTGGACGGCGACAGTGCTGCGGCCATGCGTTACACGGAAATCCGCCTGTCCAAGATCGCCCATGAAACACTGGCCGACATCGACAAGGAGACCGTGGATTTCGGCCCCAACTACGATGGCTCCGAGCAGGAGCCGCTGGTACTGCCCACGCGCCTGCCGAATCTGCTGGTCAACGGCTCCTCCGGCATTGCCGTGGGCATGGCCACGAACATTCCTCCGCACAACCTCAATGAGGTTGTGGACGGCTGCCTGCATTTGCTGCAGAACCCGGAAGCCTCGATCGACGAGCTGATGGAGATCATTCCCGCGCCAGATTTTCCCACGGCCGGCATCATCTACGGCATCAACGGCGTCAAGGAAGGCTACCGCACGGGCCGCGGCCGCGTGGTGATGCGCGCCAAGTGCCATTTCGAGGACATCGACCGCGGCCAGCGCCAGTCCATCATCGTCGATGAGCTGCCCTATCAGGTCAACAAGAAGACGCTGCAGGAGCGCATGGCCGAGCTGGTGCATGAAAAGAAGATCGAGGGCATCAGCCACATCCAGGACGAATCGGACAAGTCCGGCATGCGCCTGGTGATCGAGCTCAAGCGGGGCGAGGTGCCCGAGGTGGTGCTCAACAACCTCTACAAGCTCACCCAGCTGCAGGACACCTTCGGCATGAACATGGTGGCACTGGTCAACGGCCAGCCCAAGCTGTGCAATCTGAAGGAGCTGATCCAGGTGTTCCTGGAGCACCGCCGCGAGGTGGTGACCCGCCGCACCGTGTTCGAGCTGCGCAAGGCACGCGACCGCGGCCATGTGCTGGAAGGTCTGGCCGTTGCATTGGCCAATATCGACGATTTCATCGCCATCATCCGCAACGCCCCCACGCCCCCCGTCGCCAAGGCCGCGCTGATGGAGAAGTCCTGGGACAGCAAGCTGGTGCGCGAGATGCTGACCCGCACCCGTGCCGACGGCGGCGTGGTCAATGCAGACGACTACCGCCCCGAAGGCCTGGAGGTCGAGTTCGGCATGCAGGCCAACGGCCTGTACCGGTTGTCCGAAACCCAGGCCCAGGAAATCCTGCAGATGCGTCTGCAGCGCCTGACCGGCCTGGAGCAGGACAAGATCGTGGCCGAGTACAAGGACATCATGGCGGTCATCGAGGACCTGCTGGACATTCTGGCCAAGCCCGCCCGCGTGTCGGTCATCATCGGCGAAGAGCTGAACGCGCTGAAGGCCGAGTTCGGCCAGAGCAAGAAGGGCGAACGCCGCTCCACCGTGGAGTACAGCGCGCAGGACCTGTCCACCGAAGACCTGATCACACCCACCGACATGGTGGTGACGCTCTCGCACACCGGCTACATCAAGAGCCAGCCCCTTTCCGAATACCGCTCGCAAAAGCGCGGCGGCCGCGGCAAGCTGGCCACGGCCACCAAGGAAGACGACTGGATCGACCAGCTCTTCATTGCCAACACGCACGACTATCTGCTGTGCTTCTCCAACCGCGGCCGCATGTACTGGCTCAAGGTCTGGGAAGTGCCATCGGGCTCGCGCGGCTCGCGCGGTCGCCCCATCGTCAACATGTTCCCGCTGCAGGACGGCGAGAAGATCAATGTGGTGCTGCCGCTGACCGGCGACAACCGCAGCTTCCCCGAAGATCACTTCGTCTTCATGGCCACCAGCATGGGCACCGTCAAGAAGACGGCTCTGACCGAGTTCAGCAACCCGCGCAAGGCCGGCATCATTGCCGTGGGCCTGGACGATGGCGACTACCTGATCGGCGCCGCCCTGACCGACGGCAAGCATGACGTGATGCTGTTCAGCGACGGCGGCAAGGCGGTGCGCTTCGACGAGAACGATGTGCGCCCCATGGGCCGCAATGCGCGCGGCGTGCGCGGCATGAACATCGAGGAGCACCAGAATGTGATCGCCATGCTGGTCGCAGAGGCCGACGACGGCACAGGTAACGTGGTGGCCGGCTCCCAGAGCGTGCTGACCGCCACCGAAAACGGCTACGGCAAGCGCACGGCCATCAGCGAATACACCCGCCACGGCCGCGGCACCAAGGGCATGATTGCCATCCAGCAGTCCGAGCGCAACGGCAAGGTCGTGGCCGCCACCCTGGTGGCGCCCGAGGACGAGATCATGCTGATCACCGACACCGGCGTGCTGGTGCGCACCCGGGTGGCGGAGATTCGTGAGCTGGGCCGCGCCACGCAGGGCGTGACGCTGATCAACCTGGACGAAGGAGCCAAGCTCATCGGCCTGCAACGCATCGTCGAAAATGATGCCAACGACAGTGCTGGCGACAGCGGCGAAGCCGATGGCGCCGCCAGCGCCAGCGATGAAGGCGCGGCCGAGTCCGGCGACGCCGCCTGATCAACCAGCCCCGGGCTGGGCCGATCCGGGCCCGATGCCACGCGACCTGCACGCATGTCCGTGGCTCAATGTTTTGATAGCTGAGAGCGCAAGCTGGACAAGCGCTTTCACATGTTATGAGCGTAAATCTGATGAACCGCCCTTTTAACTTTTCCGCAGGCCCCGCCGCCATCCCTGAAGAAGTGCTGCAGACTGCAGCCGCCGAAATGCTGGACTGGCGCGGCTCCGGCATGGGGGTGATGGAAATGAGCCACCGCGGCAAGGAATTCATCAGCATTTACGAAGCCGCGGAAGCCGATCTGCGCGAGCTGCTAGCCGTGCCAGCGCATTTCAAGATCCTGTTCATGCAGGGCGGCGGCATTGCCGAAAATGCCATCGTGCCCATGAATCTCTCGCGCGCCGGCGTGGTGGACTTCGTGGTGACCGGCAGCTGGAGCCAGAAGTCGGCCAAGGAAGCGGCCAAATACGCCAGCGAGGCCCATGTGGCCGCCAGCGCCAAGGACAGCGACTACACCACGATTCCCGCCGCCAGCAGCTGGAATTTGAGCCGCGGCGCCAGCTATGTCCATATCTGCAGCAACGAGACCATTCACGGCGTGGAGTTCCACGAGCTGCCCGACCTCCGCGCACTGGGTTCGGATGCGCCTCTGGTCATCGACTTTTCCTCGCACGTAGCCTCGCGCTCCATCGACTGGAGCCGCGTGGGCCTGGCCTTTGGCGGCGCTCAAAAGAACATCGGCCCCGCAGGGCTGACCATTGTCATCGTGCGCGAAGACCTGCTGGGCCATGCCCTGCCCGTCTGCCCCAGCGCCTTTGACTACCGCATCGTGGCCGACAACGGCAGCATGTACAACACGCCTCCCACCTGGGGCATCTACATGGCCGGCCTGACCTTCCAGTGGCTCAAACGCCAGACCGAAGGCGGCCTCAGCGGCGTGGCCGCCCTGGAGGCGCGCAACATTGCCAAGGCCAAGCTGTTCTATGACTATGTGGACCAGTCCTCGTTCTATGTGAACAAGGTGGCCGCGAACTGCCGCTCGCGCATGAACATCCCGTTCTTCCTGAACGACGAATCGCGCAACGACGCTTTCCTGGCCGGTGCCAAGCAGGCCGGTCTGCTGCAACTCAAGGGCCACAAGTCCGTGGGCGGCATGCGTGCCAGCATCTACAACGCCATGCCCATCGAAGGCGTGCAGGCGCTGGTCGACTACATGCGGGACTTCGAGCAACGCCAGGCCTGAGCCCCGCCCTTAGCCACATAAGAAGATGAGCTGCCAACGCTTTATCTGCAAGTACTTCACCAAGGTATTGGTCTGAAGTCATTGTCCGACTTGCGGAAGCAGCTACGAAATTTGAGAAATTCATGAGCCAAGAACCTCAAGCCAGCCCCGAGCTGTTGTCGCTGCGCAACCAGATCGACTCCCTGGACCGCCAGTTGCTGGAGCTGGTCAACCAGCGCGCCCATGTGGCCGAGCAGGTGGGCGAGCTCAAGAAGAAGGAAGGCTCGGCCTTCTTCCGCCCCGACCGCGTGGCCCAGGTGATCGAGAAGATCAAGTCCAACAACCCCGGCCCGCTCAAGGGCGCGCATGTGGCCGCCATCTGGCGCGAGATCATGTCGGCCTGCCTGGCGCTGGAATCCCCCCAGCGCGTGGCCGTGCTCGGCCCGGCCGGCACTTTCTGTGAAGAAGCGGCAATCCAGTACTTTGGCGGTGCGGCCGACCTGATGTACTGCAACAGCTTCGAGGAAGTCTTCCATGCCACGGCCGCCGGCAGCGCCCAGTACGGCGTAGTGGGTGTGGAGAACTCCAACGAAGGCGTGGTCACGCGCTCGCTGGACATGTTCCTGCACACGCCCTGCCACGTGGTGGGCGAGGTCAGCATGCTGATCCGCCACAATCTGATGCGCACCAGCAATACGCTGGACGGCATCGACGTTGTGGCAGCGCACCCCCAGGCTCTGGCCCAGTGCCAGGGCTGGCTGTCCAAGCATCTGCCCCACGCCGAGCGCCGCCCCGTGGAGAGCAATGCCGAAGGCGCGCGCCTGGCCGCCCTGCACCCCAACTGGGCCGGCATTGCCGGTGAGCGCGCCGCGCAGCAGTTCGGCCTGCACATCGTCAGCCATGCAATCCAGGACGATGCCTACAACCGCACCCGTTTTGCCGTCATCTGTCTGCCGCACACGCTGGCCACGGCCGCACCCAGCGGCAGCGACTGCACCAGCCTGGTGGTCTCGGTGCCCAATATCGCAGGTGCCGTGCATGACCTGCTGGTGCCGCTGAAGAAGCATGGCGTCTCGATGACGCGCTTCGAGTCGCGCCCGGCACGCACCGGTCAATGGGAGTACTACTTCTACATCGACGTCGAAGGCCACCCGGCCCAGGCCAATGTGGCCGCCGCCCTGCAGGAGTTGCAGGGCCTGTGCGCGTTCTACAAGGTGCTGGGCACCTACCCGGTGAGCAAGTGATGGCAGCTCAGGAATTGCAGCCGTTCGAGCAGCTCGGCCTGATCGGCTGCGGATTGATGGGCGGCTCCTTCGCCCTGGCGCTCAAGAAAGCCGGCCTGGTCAAGCGCGTGGTGGGCTATAGCAAATCACCCTCGACCACCGAGCGTGCCCGGCAGATGGGCGTGATCGACGTGGAAGCGCCTTCCGCCCTGCTGGCTGCGGCCGGCGCCGACCTGGTGCTGCTGGCCGTGCCCGTGGCGGCCACCGAAGCCACGCTCAAGTCCATCAAGCATCTGGTCACGCCTCAGATGATGATCATGGACGTGGGCTCCACCAAGGTCGATGTGGTGCAGGCCGCGCGCTCGGCGCTGCGCGACCAGATCGGCAGCTTTGTGCCCGCCCACCCCATCACCGGCAAGGAAGTGGCTGGGGTGGAACACGCCGATGTCAAGCTCTACCAGGGCGCCCAGGTCGTGCTGACCCCGACGGAGCGCACGCTGACCGCGCATCTGGCCAAGGCCCAGGCGCTGTGGCAGGCCCTGGGCTGCAAGGTCACAGCCATGTCGCCCGAGGCCCATGACAGCGCACTCGCCACCGTCAGCCACCTGCCCCATCTGCTGGCGTTTGCCATGATGCAAAGCGTGCTGAACCAGCCCGGTGCCGACGATATGCTGGCGCTGGCCGGACCCGGCTTTCGCGATTTCACCCGCATCGGTGCAGGCGACCCCAAGCTCTGGCGCGATGTGCTGCTGGCCAACCGCGATCAGGTCCTGGCCCAGTCGCGCCAGTTCCGCCAGGCACTGGAGCAGCTCGAAGGGCTGATGCAGGCCAACGACGGCCAGGGCCTGCAGGACCGTCTGACCCTGGCCAGCGCCGCGCGCGCCGAATGGACCCTGGGCGGCAAGCGGGGCTCTTAAACTAGCAGCGTCGATCTATTCACCCAACCGCCACAGACACTGGGCAACGCCCGCCGCGCAGCCCGGTGTCGAAGCAGCCAGGCTGCGCAGGGGTTACGAGAGTTTTATGTTCACCACCGAATTTCTGGATCTGCCTGCACTGGATTCCGCCAACGGCAGCGTCAGCCTGCCCGGCTCCAAAAGCATCTCCAATCGCGTGCTGCTGCTGGCAGCACTGAGCCAGGGCACCACCACCATTCACGACCTGCTGGATTCGGACGACACCCGCGTCATGCTGGGCGGACTCAAGCAGCTGGGATGCAGCATCAGCCCGGACGTCGTCACGCCCGGCCAGGCCATTGCGGTCACCGGCATCGGTGGTCAGCTGCCGGCCGGCACCGCGGCCACGCTGTTCCTGGGCAATGCCGGCACGGCCATGCGCCCGCTGACTGCGGCGCTGTCGGTGCTGGGCGGCGACTTCGAGATGACCGGCGTGCCCCGGATGTACGAACGCCCGATCGGCGACCTGGTCGATGCGCTGCGCCAGCTGGGCTGCAGGATCGACTATCTGAAGGATGAAGGTTTTCCGCCCCTGAAGATCGGACAGCCCGACTTCAGCCAGCTGGGCTGTGAATCCATCAAGGTGCGCGGCGATGTCTCCAGCCAGTTCCTGACCTCGCTGCTGATGGCCCTGCCCCTGCTGGCCAGGGAACGCGACATCAGCATCGAGGTGGTGGGCGAGCTGATCTCCAGGCCCTATATCCACATCACGCTGGAGCTGCTGGCGCGCTTCGGCATCGCCGTGAAGAACGACCGCTGGCAGCGCTTTGTGATCCCCGCAGGCAGCCACTACCAGTCGCCCGGCGCCATCCATGTGGAGGCCGACGCCTCTTCGGCCAGCTATTTCATCGCGCTGGGCGCGATTGCCACCGGCACCACCGATGACGCCGATGCCGACAACGCGCCGCAACCCAAGAGCATCCGCATTCTGGGTGTGGGCCGGGACTCGATCCAGGGCGATATCCGCTTCATCGAGGCCGCCCAGGCCATGGGCGCAAAGATCGAAAGCGGCCCCAACTGGCTGCAGGTCAGCCGCGGCAGCTGGCCTCTGAAGGCCATCGACCTCGATTGCAACCACATTCCCGACGCAGCCATGACGCTGGGCACCATGGCGCTGTATGCCGACGGCGTGACCACGCTGCGCAATATTGCCAGCTGGCGCGTCAAGGAAACCGACCGCATTGCCGCCATGGCGATCGAACTGCGCAAACTGGGCGCCTCGGTGGAAGAAGGTGCGGACTACATCCGCATCACACCGCCCGCTGAAAAGGCCGCCTGGAACGCGGCCAGCATCCACACCTACGACGACCATCGCGTCGCCATGTGCTTTTCTCTGGCGGCCTTCAATCCGGCAAAGCTGCCCGTGCGCATCGAAGACCCCAAATGCGTGGCCAAGACCTTCCCCGACTATTTCGAGGCGCTGTTCTCCGTCAGCGAAGCCGAGCGCGCGCATGTTCCCGTGATCTGCATCGACGGGCCCACGGCCTCGGGCAAGGGCACGATTGCCGCTGAGGTCGCCAAGGCGCTGGGCTACCAGCTACTGGACTCCGGCGCGCTGTATCGCATCACCGGCCTGGCCGCATCGCGTGCCGGCCTGACGCTGGACGAGTCCAACGAGGAAACCATTGCCGAGATGGCGCTGGACATGCCCGTGCGCTTCGATGCTCAGCAGCGTGTCTGGCTCGGCGATGAGGACATCAGCCTGGCGATTCGCAGCGAGGAAGCCGGCATGAACGCCTCGCGCGTCTCGGCACTGCCTGCCGTGCGCACCGCGCTGGTGGATTTGCAGCTATCCTTCCAGGCCCTGCCAGGACTGGTTGCCGATGGCCGCGACATGGGTACGGTCATCTTCCCCCACGCCCCGCTCAAGGTCTATTTGTGGGCGTCTGCCCGGTGCCGCGCCGAGCGCCGATATAAACAGTTGATTTCCAAAGGAATTTCAGCTAATATGTCCACCCTTTTGGCAGACCTTGAGGCGCGCGACGCGCGCGACATGAATCGCACCACCGCCCCGCTCAAGCCCGCCGAGGATTCTTTGCAGCTCGACAGCTCCGAAATGACCATTGAAGAAGTGGTTGCCCAGGTGCTGTCGTGGTGGCAGGAACGCCAGCCGTTCGGCCGCTCTTGAGACTTCGGCTTGAAGTTTTCGAGGCAGCCCCGCATCTGGCTTGTTGGCCCTTGATGCCAGGCTTTCGCAGACCGCGAACCGGCAGCAAGGTTGTTAACCTTTAACCCCGTGGGCCCAAAAACCCACAACCTCCGCAATCAGTCTTAAAAACGCTTGGCAATGGTGCCGGCGGAAACCTGGTTGCGGGCAAGGAACTACATGTCTGAATCTTTTGCCGCCCTTTTTGAAGAGTCGTTGACACGCACCGAAATGCGTCCTGGCGAAGTTATCACCGCTGAAGTCGTGCGCGTTGAGCACAACTTCGTGGTGGTGAACGCCGGCCTGAAGTCGGAAGCCTACGTGCCCCTCGACGAGTTCAAGAACGACCAGGGCGAAGTCGAAGTCCAAGTGGGTGACTTCGTGTCCGTGGCCATCGGCTCCATCGAAAACGGCTACGGCGACACCATCCTGTCCCGTGACACCGCCAAGCGTCTGGCTTCCTGGCTGTCGCTGGAAAAGGCTCTGGAATCCGGCGAATTCGTGACCGGCACCACTTCCGGCAAGGTCAAGGGCGGCCTGACCGTTCTGGTCAACGGCATCCGCGCTTTCCTGCCCGGTTCGCTGATCGACACACGTCCGATCAAGGACCTGACTCCCTACGAAAACAAGACCCTGGAATTCAAGGTCATCAAGCTGGATCGCAAGCGCAACAACGTGGTGCTGTCGCGCCGCGCTGTGGTGGAAGCTTCCATGGGCGAAGAGCGCGCCAAGCTGATGGAAACCCTGAAGGAAGGCGCTATCGTTCAGGGCGTGGTCAAGAACATCACCGAATACGGTGCGTTCGTGGACCTGGGCGGTATCGACGGCCTGCTGCACATCACCGACATGGCATGGCGCCGTGTGCGTCACCCCTCCGAAGTGGTGACTGCTGGTCAGGAAATCACTGCCAAGATCCTGAAGTTCGACACCGAAAAGAACCGCGTGTCCCTGGGTCTGAAGCAAATGGGCGACGATCCCTGGATGGGCGTGGCTCGCCGCTACCCCTCCGCTACCCGTCTGTTCGGCAAGGTCACCAACATTGCTGACTACGGCGCATTCGTGGAACTGGAACCCGGCATCGAAGGCCTGGTGCACGTTTCCGAAATGGACTGGACCAACAAGAACATTGCTCCCACCAAGCTCGTGTCCCTGGGCGACGAAGTGGAAGTCATGGTTCTGGAAATCGACGAAGACAAGCGTCGCATCTCCCTGGGCATGAAGCAGTGCAAGGCTAACCCCTGGCAAGAATTCGCCCAGAACACCAAGCGCGGCGACCGCGTGAAGGGCCCCATCAAGTCCATCACCGACTTCGGCGTGTTCGTGGGTCTGGCTGCCGGTATCGACGGCCTGGTGCACCTGTCTGACCTGTCGTGGAACGAAGCCGGCGAAGCCGCTGTTCGTAACTACAAGAAGGGTCAAGAAGTCGAAGCCATCGTGCTGGCCGTGGACGTTGAGCGCGAGCGCATCTCCCTGGGCATCAAGCAGCTGGACAGCGATCCCTTCACGACCTTCGTGACCGTGAACGACAAGGGCCAAGTTGTGACCGGCAAGGTCAAGACTGTGGACGCCAAGGGCGCTGAAATCGACCTGGGCGAAGACATCATCGGCTACCTGCGCGCTTCCGAAATCTCGCAAGACCGCGTGGAAGATGCTCGTTCCGTCCTGAAGGAAGGCGACGAAGTGACGGCCGTGGTGGTGAACGTGGATCGCAAGAGCCGCAACATCCAGCTGTCCATCAAGCAAAAGGATCACGCTGAACAGCAAGTCGCCATGGCTTCCCTGTCGGCTCAGTCCTCCAAGGAAAACGCTGGTACCACCAGCCTGGGCGCCCTGCTGCGCGCCAAGCTGGACGCTGACAAGTAAATCTTGGATCAGCCGGTCGGCCAGTTCGTCTGACTGACCGTCAAGCGTCGAAGACAACGGGCGCCCTGTGCGCCCGTTGTTGTTTTCAACCTAGAGCCTCCGCCACCCGATGACCCGATCCGATCTCGTCGAAGAACTTGCCGCCCAATTTGGTCAACTCAACCAACGTGATGCCGAGCAGGCCGTCAAAACCATTCTGGATGCCGTCAGCGATGCCCTGGTACGCGGTCACCGCATTGAAATTCGGGGCTTTGGCAGCTTTGCCATCAATCACCGCCAGCCCCGCATCGGCCGCAACCCCCGCTCCGGCGAGTCCGTCCAGGTTCCGTCCAAGCGCGTTCCTCATTTCAAGCCCGGCAAGGCCTTGCGCGAAGCCGTGGACAATCTCAAGGCCGACGACTCTGCCGCCCACCAGCCGCAGACTGCCTGAAGTCCGCAGGCACCATCAGCCCCCTCAGGGCTGACCATGCCGCCCGTTTGCCAGTCCACGCATGGGCTGGCCTAAAATCTTCCCGTCACACAAGGCGCATAAAGGGAAGCATGAAATACCTGCTGTGGCTGCTCAAGGCAGCCATTTTTTTCACTCTGTTCGCATTCGCACTCAACAACCAGCAAGACGCCACCGTGCATTTCTTCTTTGGCACGGCCTGGACTGCACCTCTGGTGCTGGTGGTGCTGGCGGCTTTTGCGCTGGGCCTTTTTGTCGGGGTGCTGGGCATGGTGCCGCGCTGGCTCAAGCATCGCAGCGCAGCGCGCGAAGCACAGGCCACTCAACAGGCACCGAACACCGCAGCCAACGCCACCAGTGCAGCACCTGCGGTGAAGGAACAGAACTCTTCTTCGATCATTGCGCCGGGCGACGTGCATGGAATTTAATCTGACTTGGATATTGCTGGGACTGCCGGCCGCCTTTGTGCTGGGCTGGCTGGCCTCCCGCTGGGATTTGCGCCAGGTGCGCGCCGACAGCCGTCAGGCGCCCAAGGCGTACTTCAAGGGCCTGAACTTTCTGCTCAACGAGCAGCAGGACAAGGCCATCGATGCCTTTATCGAGGCCGTGCAGAACGACCCCGACACCACCGAGCTGCACTTTGCCCTGGGCAATCTGTTTCGCCGCCGCGGCGAATACAACCGCGCCGTAAGGGTTCACGAGCATCTGCTCAGCCGTGCCGACCTCACTCGCCCCGACCGGGACCGTGCACAGCATGCATTGGCACAGGACTTCCTCAAGGCGGGACTGCTGGACCGCGCCGAGGAAGCGCTGAATCGCCTGGAAGGCACGCAGTACGAGGGCGAGGCACGCCTGGCGTTGCTGGCCATTTACGAGCGCTCGCGCGACTGGGCCCAGGCCGCAGCCATCGTGCGCAAAATGCAGGCCGCCGGCCAGGGAGACTTCAGCACCCGACTGGCCCACTATCTTTGCGAAGACGCCCAGTCCCAGGTGGCCCATGGCCAACTCGACAAGGCATTTGCACAGCTGCAGCAGGCCCTGGAGACGGCTCCGCAAGCTCCGCGCCCCCGACTGGAGCTGGCCCAGCTCCAGCATCGGCAGGGCCGGTCCGCGCAGGCTTTGTCCAGCCTACAGGCGCTGGCGCAGAACAGCCCCGCAGCCCTGCCCCTGGCGGCCAGCCTGCTGGTGGAGGTGGCCGAGGCGACGGGTGCGCTGACCGAGGCGCGCGATCTGCTGCTCAGGCACTATGCGCAGGCCCCCTCACTGGATCTGCTGCAGGCACTGGTCGCCCTCGACCAGAAAAGCGGCGATGCGGCAGCGCCCGGCCGCCAGCGCCTGGTGCAGCATCTGGAACACGAGTCGTCCCTGGTGGCGGCCGCCCAGTGGCTGGAAGGCGAGACCCTGACCGAGGAGCAATACCATGCCACCGTACAGAAGGCACTGAACCACGCCACCAAGCCCCTGACCCGCTACCGCTGCGCTGCCTGCGGCTTCGAGGCCCGCACCCATTTCTGGCATTGCCCCGGCTGCCAGAGCTGGGACAGCTATCCGGCACGCAGGGTCGAAGAGTTGTAAACGCACTTCCAGAAGACAAAAGAGCGCCCAGGGCGCTCTTTTTAATGCAAGCAGCCGGCCTGTTTAATGGCCACTCCACTCATCGGACGGCATATCCTGCTTGCCGATCAGCCAGGGCAGGCGCGAGGACACGCCAACCAGCACCCCCACGGCCCAGAACAGGGCCGAGACACCGACCACGGTGCCCAGCGATCCGAACAGCACCGGCATCAGCACGCTGGAGCCGTTGATGGCCATCATGCGCAATCCCAGCGCCTCGCCATGGCGCTCGGGTGGCGTGATCTGATGAATCATGCTCATCACCATGGGCTGCACCGATCCCAGTACCACGCCCAGCAAGACCGAACAGGCACCCATGCTCCAGGCACCGGGCATGAAGGGGTAGGCGATGAACAGGGCGCAGGCAGCAACCATGGCTCCCAGCACCACTTGCGATTCGGCCAGATGGCGCGTGATGATGGGCATCAGCATGCGGATCACGGCCGCAGCAATCGCAAAAGCCCCCAGGATGCTGCCGATGACCGAGGCAGGCAGTCCACGCTCGTGCCCCAGAATGGGCACGACAAAAGTATGCACATCCCAGCAAGAGGAAAGCGCCCAGTTCAGCAGCAACAAGCGCCTGAAGCCCCGGTTCTGCACCAGGTCCCAGGCCGTTGCCTTCGGGTTCACGCTCTCGGTCTGCAGCGCCGGCAGCTCCTGCACCGTTCTCGCCCAGAACCATGCCGCCAGGGGCATCAGGGTCAGCAGCAGGAAGGCGGCCCTGAAGCCCGTGGTGCTGGCCGCTTCCCCGCCTGCATAGTCGATCAGCAGCCCGGCCGCAAACGGCCCCAGAAAGTTGGAAATGGCCGGGCCAATCGCCAGCCAGCTGAAGACCTTGCGCAGCTCGTCCTTGTTGTGCGCCATGCGTCCCACATGGCGCTGCAGGGTGATCAGCGCCATGCCTGCGGCGCCGCCCGTCAGCAAAGCACTCAGGCACAGCACCGGATAGAGCGGGAACAGCACGGCCACCCCAGCCCCGGAACACGCAGCCGTCACACTGATGATGAGCGGGCGCCTGAGCCCGTGACGGTCTGCATAACGTCCCGCAGGCAGGGACAGAAACACCTGGGTCAGCGCAAACAGCGCCAGCAGCATGCCGACCGCAGCTGGGCTGTATCCTTCCCTGAGTGCCAGCAGCGGCGTGGCCATGCGCATGCCGGTCATGGTGCCGTGGATACAGACTTGCGCAAGGATGAGGCGCAGCAGGGCTGCATTCATTCGTCGTCCTCGCTGACAGTCTGGTCACCGCCGGACGATGGGGCCGGAAACAACGGCGGCTCCTGCCCTGTTCCATTCGGCAGCTCCTGAACATTGCGCAAATGGCGCTGGATGGCGCGCGTGCGCACGCCCACCTGATCAAATTTTCGCGCGGCAGCATCGATGGACTTGCGGGTGGCCTCCACCACCTCACCGAACTTGCCAAACTCGGTCTTGACCTGGCCTAGCACGCCCCAGACTTCGGAGGAGCGCTTCTCGATGGCCAGCGTCTTGAAGCCCATCTGCAGGCTGCTGAGCATGGCGGCCAGATTCGCTGGACCGGTAATCACGATGCGGTGCTCGTTCTGCAGCGCCTCGACCAGCCCCGGACGACGCAACACCTCGGCAAAAAGGCCTTCCGTGGGCAGGTACATGACGGCGAAGTCCGTGGTGTACGGCGGCGCAATGTATTTGCTGGCAATTTTCCTGGCTTCGCCGCGAATCGATGTCTCGAAGGCATTGCCCGCCGCGACAAGGGCCACACGATCCGCACTGTCCTGTGCATCCTGCAGGCGCTGGTAATGCTCGACCGGATATTTGGCATCGATGGGCAGCCAGACGGGCTGGTCGTCGTTGCGCCCCGGCAGCCGGATGGCGAACTCGACCAGCTCGTCGCTATCGGGCGCGGTCTTGACGTTTCTGGCGTATTGCTCCGGCGTGAGCACGTTGTCGATGATGTTGCCCAGCTGCAGCTCGCCCCAGGTGCCCCGGGACTTCACGTTGGTCATCACCCGCTTGAGATCTCCCACGCTGCCCGCCAGGGTCTGCATCTCGCCCAATCCCTTGTGCACCTGCTCCAGACGGTCGCTGACCAGCTTGAAGGACTCGCCCAGACGCTGCTCCAGCGTGGCATGCAACTTCTCATCGACGGTGCGACGCATCTCGTCGAGCTTCAGGGCGTTGTCGCTCTGGATCGTGGCCAGTCGCTCGTTGAGCGTTGCGCGCAATTGCTCCGCCGTGGTCTGCTGTCCCTGGGTCAGCGCTGCAAGCTGCTGGCTCACCGCATCCTGCAGCACGGCAAACTGATGACGCAGCTGCTCGCCATTGCTGCCCAGCTGGTCCTTGAGCGCAGCCCCCATATGGGTGCTCATATGCGTGAGCTGCTGCAGGATATCGCCCTTGAGCGAATCCAGCGTGCCGCGCGTCGTCTCGGCCAGGGCCTCGAAGCGCTGCTGGACATGGACGCTCTGCTCCGCGCTGCTTTGCGCGAGTGCGGCCCGGGCTTGCTGACTGTCGCCTGTCAGCCGCTGTGCAAGCTGTGCGACTTCCTCGCGAAAGGATGCCAGCGCTGCCCCCTGCTCACGCCGAGCGGCCAGTGCATCTTGCTGCACCTGGGCCAACTGGGTCTGTACATGCTGGGTGACGCGATCCAGGGCACCGTCACTCTTGGCCACGGCCATCTGGGTACTCTGACTGCTGCGCTCCAGCTGCTGCAGCCTGACATCCAGCGCCTGCACTCCCTGCAGAAGCTGGGCTTGCAGTCTCATGGCGTCGGGCCCCAGAGCAAGCTCCGCCTGGCGGTGCAGCCCCTGAAGCCGCCAAAGAAGCACCAGGAGCAGGACCACCATCAATGCGGCCAGCGCCGCCAACCCAAGCCACCACGTAGACACTGTCTTGCCACGCCTTTCGCACTCTGTTTTTAATAGCTTCAAGCGCTTGACAAATAAGCGTTGCAGAGCTATTCATTGAATATCCGCCATGGACATTGCAGACCGAAGTTTGCAAGCGCTAGCGCGCTGGCAAATTATCAGCCCTCAACGCCACGAAAAATTCAATGCAGTCCGAAGTGCGGCACCTGGTTGCTGCCTCGGTGACAGCGCGGCAGCAACCGGCTGACGCAAGAATCAGGCGTCGGGGCCGACCTGCTGGGCAATGGCCATGGCAAACCTGCCGCCCCCCACAGACCAGTCCGAGTAGTCGTTTTCATGCGTGAAAATGAATACATCGCTGGGTGCCACACCTGCGTCCTTTTCCAGATTGGCTGCAATATGGGCGTAGAGGGCGCGCTTCATGGCATCGCTGCGGCCGCGGCGCATGGTGATCTCCACCACCACCACGCGGTCCGAGCGCTGGTAGCCATTGAAGGTGCGGCTGAAGAAGAACTTCTGCTCGTCATAATCGCCAACCATGTTGAACAACTCATCGGCGGGCATGCCGATGCCGTCGATCAGGGCCTGGTGAATCCCGTTGACGATCGCCTGGCGCTGGGCGGGCATGGTGTCCTTGTGGACGCTGGTGCGGATAAATGGCATTGCGGTCTCGCTTGAATCAAAAAGCCCGCCCGGCGCTCAGACGCCAGGCGGGCAGAAATTATCAAAGCCGATAAAGCGCTCAGACCACGCATCCGCCCTCAAACTGCTGTGACGAGAGCCGACCTAATGGCGACGTTTCAGACCGGATGGTTGACGGGTGTCAGCGGCCCCTTGCCGCCCAGGAAGGAGATCAGATTGTCCGCAGCCAGACCGGCCATGGCCGTGCGAGTCCCCTTGGTGGCGCTCGCGATATGGGGTGTCAGCACCACATTCGGCACGGTCAGCAGATCGGGGTGCACGGCGGGTTCGCCCTCGAACACATCCAGCCCCGCTGCGGCAATGCGCCCCTCTCTCAACGCCTGGGCAAGGGCCGCATCATCCACAATGCCGCCACGCGCAATATTGATCAGCGTGGCGGTGGGCTTCATACGGGCAATCTCTGCCGCACCGATGATGTGGCGATTTTCGGGGGTGAATGGCAGCACCAGCATCAGATGGTCGGCACGTTCGAGCAGCTCCTGCTTGCCGACATAGCCGGCCTTGCACTCGGCCTCCAGGGCTGCATCCAGACGCGAGCGATTGTGATAGATCACCTGCATGCCAAAGCCGTACGCCGCACGGCGTGCGATCGCCTGGCCGATGCGCCCCATGCCCAGAATCCCCAGCGTGCTGCCATGCACTTCGGCACCGGCAAACAGGTCGTAATGCCAGTCCTTCCAGCGCCCCGCACGCAGATAGTGCTCACTCTCGGTAATGCGGCGCGCCGTGGCCATCAGCAGGGCAAAACCGAAATCAGCCGTGGTCTCGGTCAGCACGTCGGGGGCGTTCGTGCCCTGCACGCCAGCGGCCGTCATCGCGGGCACGTCGAAATTGTTGTAGCCCACCGCCATATTGGCCACGATCTTGAGCTGCGGACAGGCGGCCAGCAACTCGGCATCGATGCGCTGCGAACCCGTGGTCAGCAAACCATCCTTGCCCTGCAACTGCCGGGCCAGCTCCGCAGGAGACCAGACCACATCGTCCTGATTGGCCTGTACCTCAAAGTGCTGCTGCAGCCGCTGCACCACCTCGGGCGAAATGGCACGGGCGATCAGGATGCGAGGCTTGTTGCTCATCATTGTTTCCTCTTCAAGTGATGGGGGGGATGGGACGGTGCGGCCTATCGAAACCAGATCCAGGTGATCAGCAAGAGCAGCGGCACCAGCACACAGACCGACCAGAGCATGTAGCCGAAAAAGCCCGGCATCTTCACGCCACGATCTTCGGCAATCGCCTTGACCATGAGATTGGGTGCGTTGCCGATATAGGTGTTCGCGCCCATGAACACGGCACCGGCAGAGATGGCGGTCAGCGTCAGCGCCATCTCTGTCATGAGATGCGCAGGGTCGCCACCGGCGGTATTGAAGAAGACCAGATAGGTCGGGGCGTTGTCGAGGAAGGAAGACAGCAGGCCCGTGGCCCAGAAATACATGGCCGGATCGGGGGTGCCATCGGCATGCGTCACGGCGCGCACCACGGCGCCGAAGGGCCCCTCCCCCCCCGCCTTGAGCATGGCAATGACGGGAATGATGGTCAGAAAAATACCCGCAAACAACTTGGCCACTTCCTGCATGGGCCCCCAGCCGAACTCATTGGCCCGATGCACGCTGGCCGGCGTGAGCTTCAGCGACAGCAGCGTCACGGCCAGCAGGCCCAGATCGCGCACCAGGCCAGGCAGGCCGACATGGGTTCCTGCAATCTCGAAGCCTGCGGGAGTGCGCCAGATGCCGCTGACCAGCACCAGAGCCACCACCGCGATCAGCAGAACGAAGTTCACGCGGCCTTCGAAGCCCAGGCGGCTTTGAGCCCCGGTCGCATCCATGCTGGGTGTGGGATCCGGCAGGTCGGTCTCTCCCTTTTGCCCCATCAGCCTGCGATCTATCCCGTAGAAGATGATCAGCAGCGCCAGCGTGAGGAACAGCATCGGACCCCAGATATGGCTCACCGTCCAGAAGAAGTCCACCCCCTTCAGAAAACCCAGGAACAGCGGCGGATCCCCGAGCGGCGTCAGTGCGCCCCCGGCATTGGAGACGATGAAGATGAAGAACACCACCACATGGGCCTGATGACGGCGGTTGTCGTTGGCGCGCAGCAAGGGGCGGATCAGCAGCATGGACGCCCCTGTGGTGCCCATGAAGCTGGCCAGCACCGCACCCACGGCCAGGATGGAGGTATTCAGTCCCGGAGAAGCACGCAGATTGCCGCGCACGTAGATGCCGCCGGCCACCGTATACAACGCGGTCAGCAAGATCACGAACGGCAGATACTCGGCCAGCAAGGCATGCACCAGATTCGTGCCCGCCGCGGCCAGGCCATGGATCAGCGCAAAAGGCAGCATGAAGGCCAGCGCCCAGCCGGCGGTCACCTTGCCGAAATGGTGATGCCAGAACTGCGGCAGCAGCAGCGGCATCAGCGCAATCGACAGCAGCATGCCCACAAACGGTATGCCCCAGGCCACGGACATGGCCGCGCCATTGATCTCTGCGGCTCGCGCAGCGCCCACCGCCAGTGTCAGCAGCGCGGCGGCTGCGGCCTTCATCCAAGATTTGCTGATCAAACGCACATCCTCCCTGCTTCTGGCCCTGCAGCCGGCGCGGCTGCCGTCCCTGATTCTTGATTTTTAAGCCGGCGCGACCGGCTCCGGCGGCGCAATGCTGAACACCTGACGCAGATAGGCCAGGTATTTTTCATCGTCGCACATGCTCTTGCCCGGCGTGTCCGAGAGCTTGGCCACTGGCTGGCCGTTGCAGCGCGTCATCTTGATCACGATCTGCAAGGGCACATGCTCGGGAGGATTACCCAGATCGTTGGTCAGATTGGTGCCGATACCGAACGCCAGCTGGCAGCGACCGTTGAAGCGCTCGAACAGTCCGATGGTTTTGGGGATTGTCAGTCCATCGCTGAAGATCAGGACCTTGCTCAGCGGATCGATCTTGTTGGCCTTGTAGTGCGCGATAAGGCGCTCCCCCCAGTCGAACGGGTCGCCGCTGTCGTGGCGCGCACCGTCAAACAGCTTGCAGAAGTACAGATCGAAATCGCGCAGAAAGGCCGTCATGCCATAGACGTCGGACAGCGCAATGCCCAGGTCGCCCCGGTACTCGCGCGCCCAGGACTCGAAACCGAAGATCTGGCTGTCGCGCAGGCGTGGGCCCAGCGATTGGCAGGCCTGCAGGTATTCGTGGGCCAACGTGCCCAGCGGAATCAGACCCAGCTTCATCGCATACAGCACATTGCTGGTGCCCGCCAGTTGCCCCTTGCGCTGGCCGTTGACGCGCGCCGCCCCCGGATGGCCCAGCCTGGCGCAAAGCACACGCAGCACCTCTTCATGCCAGGCCCTCGAAAAGCGCCTGCGCGTGCCGTAATCGGCAATCTTGAGCGACTCCAGGCCGGGCGCCTGCAGCAGCTCGATCTTCTCGTCCAGGCGCCTGCGTCCTTCGAGGAAGTTGGGCACGGGCTGGGTATTGCGGAAATACACCTCGTTGACTATGGCCAGCACCGGGATCTCGAACAAGATGGTGTGCAGCCAGGGGCCCTGGATGGTGATGTCGATCTCGCCGCTGGCCAGCGGCGTGACCGTGATGTATTTGTCGTTGAGCTGGAACAGGCTCAGGAAATCGACAAAATCGCTCTTGATGAAACGCAGCGAACTCAGATAGGCCAGCTCGGCATCCTGAAAGCGCAACTTGCAAAGAGAACGGATCTCTTCGCGAATTTCATTGACGTACGGAGCCAGTTGCACCCCGGGGTTGCGGCATTTGAAGCGGTACTCCACCTGCGCGCCCGGAAACTGATGCAGCACCACCTGCATCATCGTGAATTTGTACAGGTCGGTGTCTAGCAGACTGGTGATGATCATGGACGACGGTGGGCCTGACGGTCCGTTCAGTCATGGAACAAGGCTGGCTCAAAACAGGATGAGCCGGCCTCAACAGAGACTGACGAGTGTAGGCGATTCCACACCCCGCCCCGTACTCGCTGCCCCTGAGTGCTTCCTGCCGATGACGGCTTTTCAAGCGCCGCCGGATACCTCATTCAAATCACTCTTGAACACTTGACAGACATACGCAAGAAGCTATCTTTTTTGCTATTCGCCAACCGACTCTGCGCGCAGCAGCGGCTGCAGGGCCGCACGCAACGGCTGGGGCAAGGGCACCGGTCGGCGCGTCTGCCTGTCGACATAGACATGCACAAAATGCCCGGCGGCAGCGGACTGGCCCGCGCCCTTGGCAAACAGACCCACTTCGTAGCGCACGCTGGAGGTCCCCAGATGCGCCACGCGAATGCCGGCCTCCACGGATTGCGGAAAAGCCAGAGAGGCAAAGTAATTGCACTGGGTCTCTATCACGAGGCCAATCGTCTGCCCGATATGGATATCCAGCGCCCCCTGCTCTATCAGATACGCATTGACCGCAGTGTCAAACCAGCTGTAGTAGATGACGTTGTTGACATGACCGTAAACATCGTTGTCCGACCAGCGGGTGCTGATGTCACGAAACACAGGATAGGAGTCACGCGCCTGTGGCTGGGCACGCGAAGGCTTGCCATGAGAGATCGATGCAGTCATGCAGCCATTGTGCAGCGCGGCCCATACGTCGCCAGCACCACCGCGACAGGGCGTCGGCGTCAGCGCTCGCCAACGCATGACGCAGCGCACAAGAAAATACATGCATGCCGTTTATTGTCAATTAACGGACATAACAAAGCTTTTAAAAATCATGCACTTATCAAAAAGCATGAGCCGCCCCTCTTTTTTGCTGCAACGCAACAAATTAAAGCTTGCATTGCCACAAATTCTCTTCCACAATGCACCCATGCTGCACTGCAACATACGACTGACTCAGAGATAGCGGTCATGTCAGGGCAGACGTTTCCTCCGGTCCGATCCCTTTGTTAGATCCGTAATTTTGGAGAATTGCCATGAGCCTGACCCCCGACCAAATCCTGAGCGCACAAAAAGCCCATTTCGAGACGCTGTTCAGCCTGACCAGCAAGGCTTTCGAAGGCGTGGAAAAACTGGTTGAACTGAACGTCACCGCATCGCGTGCCGCACTGACCGAAGCCGCCCAGCACACCCAAGCCGTGCTCAGCGTCAAGGACGCCCAGGAACTGCTGACTCTGCAGGCAGGCCTGTTCCAGCCCCTGGCCGAGAAGACCGCATCCTACAGCCGCCATCTGTATGACATCGCCAGCAACACGGCCGGCGAGTTCAACAAGGCCCTGGAAGTCCAGTCCACCGAAGCTCGCAAGAACTTCAACGCTCTGCTGGACAACTCCACCAAGAATGCGCCTGCCGGCTCCGAATCCGCTGTGGCCATGGTCAAGAGCGCCGTCTCGGCTGCCAACAACGCATTCGAATCCGTGCAGAAGGCCGTCAAGCAAGCCTCCGACATGGCTGAAGCCAATTTCAACGCCGCCACCAAGACCGCCACGGAAGCGGTCAAGGCCACGGCCAAGCGTTAAGAACATCGTTATCGACATGCTTGGCAAGATCTAGGGTTTACCCTTATAATCACCAGCATGTCAGGTCGGCATGCATCGACAGAGATGCCGACCTTGCGCAAGTTGTCTCCTTGGATCCTCCTGAAACCCCCGTTTCATGGATCCCTTCAAAGCCCAATCCCTGTGATTGGGCTTTTTTTTATGCGCGCTTTCCTCAGGTCGTACCGGGCCTCACTCTGTGCATAATTGACGTTTACGTCAACGTCAACAAGACATCGAGCAAGGAGACAGCACATGCAGATTCAGGACCGCGTATTCATCGTGACCGGCGGCGCCTCGGGTTTGGGCGAGGGAACGGCACGCATGCTGGCCGCCAATGGCGGCAAGGTGGTGATTGCCGACATGAATGCAGAACGGGGCGAGGCCGTCGCCCGGGAGATCGGCGGCGCCTATCTGCGCTGCGACGTCAGCAATGAGGCCGATGGCCAGGCCGTGGTCGCCAAGGCCACAAGCCTGGGCAAGCTGGCGGGCCTGATCAACTGCGCCGGCATCGCACCGGCCGAAAAAACCGTAGGCAAGAGCGGCCCACACAGCTTGGCCGTCTATACCAAGACCATCATGGTCAACCTGGTCGGCACCTTCAACATGATTCGGCTGGCGGCGGACGCCATGAGCAAGAATGAGCCAGAGCCTACCGGCGAGCGCGGGGTTCTGATTTCCACCGCCAGCGTCGCGGCCTATGACGGTCAGATCGGCCAGGCGGCCTACGCGGCATCAAAGGGCGGCGTGGTCGGCATGACGCTGCCCATTGCTCGCGACCTGGCGCGCAGCGGTATTCGCAATATGACGATTGCTCCTGGCATCTTCGGCACCCCCATGCTTTTCACCATGCCACAGGAAGTTCAAGATGCACTGGCCGCCAGCGTGCCCTTCCCCAGCCGGCTGGGCAAGCCCGAGGACTACGCCAAGCTGGTCAAGCAGATACTGGAAAACGACATGCTCAATGGTGAAGTCATCCGCCTGGACGGTGCCATTCGCATGGCCCCGAAATAACGGGTAAATCAAAGGCCTTGCCGCAAGGCCTTTTTCTCCGGATCCCGGGCAAAGAAAAAGCCGCAACCAATTGCTTGATTGCGGCTTTTTGAATCTGGCGGAGTGGACGGGACTCGAACCCGCGACCCCCGGCGTGACAGGCCGGTATTCTAACCAACTGAACTACCACTCCTGGCAGGAAGCTTTGCTACATATTATATAGCTGCAAGCGCTTCAAACTTGGCGACCCTACGGGGATTCGAACCCCGGTACTCACCGTGAAAGGGTGATGTCCTAGGCCTCTAGACGATAGGGTCAATTCCTAGAACGATTCGAGTCTTGCGACTCGCCGTCAAAATTTTGGTGGAGGTAAACGGGATCGAACCGATGACCTCTTGCATGCCATGCAAGCGCTCTCCCAGCTGAGCTATACCCCCTTGAAGCAATGAAACAGTGTTTCTCTGCTGCAATGCAAAAATTGTAGCACAGGGTTTTCGCCGCTTTTTCCAAACTGCCGATATTTTCTCGAATGCATGAAAAAAGGGATGCAGAAAGCATCCCTTTTATTCGCTGGGCAGGCCGTCTCAGCTCACCGCACCGCCGTCGCGGATGCGATGCATTTCGCCGATATCCACGGTCCAGACCAGGCCGTCGCCGATCTGGCCGGTGCGGCAGGCCGCGACGATGGCCTCGCGGATGGCCGCCACCATGGACTCCTCCACGATCACGCAGACCATGAGCTTGTCCGAAAAATCGGTCAGCTCATCCTTGACCGTGCGCTTGTCCACGGCTGCAGGAGCCGTGAAACCTTCGGCCTTGAAGATCGTCACGCCGGGAAAGTTCGGAATTGCGCGCAGCTCGGTACGCAGGCGCTCCAGCCGGCTGGGACGCACGATGGCGCGGATTTCCTTCATCGTCATCGGATCACTCCTTTCTCAAATCAAGCCTCGGTCGGCTTCTCGTCAAACCAGCGGTACAGCGTGGGCAGCACCACCAGGGTCAGCAGGGTCGACGTAATCAGGCCGCCGATCACCACAATGGCCAGAGGACGCTGAACTTCGGAGCCCGGACCTGTCGCAAACAGGAACGGCACCAGACCCAGCAAGGCCACGGTGGCAGTCATCATCACCGGACGGAAACGCTGGGTACAGCCTTCCCGCACAGCCTCCGCCACCGCCATTCCCTCCTGGCGCAGGTGGCGGATGCTGGAGACCAGCACCACACCATTGAGCACGGCGATCCCCCACAGGGCAATAAAGCCCACGGAGGCCGGCACGCTGACATATTCCCCCGTGACGAACAGGCCGATCAGGCCGCCAATCGAAGCGAAAGGCAGCACCAGAATGATCAGGCTTGCCAGCTTGACGGAGTTGAACAGCAGGAACAGCAGGAAGAAGATGGCGACGATGGTCAGCGGCACGATCACCTGCAGCGTGCCCATGGCGCGCTCCATGTTCTCGAACTGACCGCCGAACTTGAAGTAATAGCCATCGGGCAGCTTGACCTCCTTCGCCAGGCGCTGCTCGACCTCAGCCACAAAGCCCGCCAGGTCACGCCCTTCGACATTGGCCCCCACAACGACTCGACGCTTGCCGCCTTCGCGGCTGATCTGTGCCGGCCCGTCCACCAGCTCGATGCGGGCCAGACTACTCAGCGGCACCTGCGCACCGGTGGCCGTGGTCAGCAACGCCGCACCGATAGCCTCCGGGGAGCCCCGATAGGACTCGGGGAAGCGCACCACCACCGAGTAGCGGCGCTCGCCTTCGTACAAGGTCGTGACATCCTTGCCACCGATGGCGGATTCCAGCAGGCTTTGCACGTCGGCCACGTTCAGGCCGTGGCGGGCAATCGCCTTGCGATCGATGTCCACCGTCAGGGCCTGCTGTCCCGAGAGTCGCTCGACACGAATGTCGGTGCTGCCGGAGACGCTCTTCAGAATGCGCGCCACTTGCTCGGAGACCTCCTTGAGGTCTTCCAGTTCATCACCAAACACCTTGACGGCCAGCTGAGAACGCACGCCCGTCACCATTTCGTCCACCCGCTCGGAGATAGGCTGAGACAGCACGATTTGCACCCCTGGGATCTTGGACAGACGCTGACGGATGTCTTCGTCGATCTCGTCCTGGCTGCGCTCGGACTCCGGATCCAGCAGCACGATGGGGTCGGACTCGTTGGGGCCAGCGGGGTCGGCCGGCGATTCGCCACGACCAAGCTTGGACACCACGGACTTCACTCCAGGCACCTGCGCCACTTCCTTCATGGCCGCCATTTCCATGCGAATGGACTCATCCAGGGAAATGCTGGGAACGCGGTTGATCTGCGGTGTCAGCGCCCCTTCCTTCATGGTCGGCATGAAGGACTTGCCCAGCAGCGGGAACAGCCCCAGCGAGCCGACCAGCAGCGCCACCGCCACGGCCAGCGTGAGACGGTTGCGGGCCGTCGCGCCGTCGAGCAGGCGCAGATAGTGGCGCTTGAGGAAGGCGATCAGCCTGGTGTCATGGTCAGCGCCACCCTTGAGGAAGTAGGAGCATAGCACCGGCGACAGGAACAGCGAAACGGCCAGCGAGATGGCCAGAGCCATGGCGATGGTCAGCGCCAGCGGCCCGAACATCTTGCCTTCAATGCCTTGCAGCGTCATCAGCGGCAGGAAAACCAGAATGATGATGGCAATGCCGAAGATGGTGGGCGTCGCGACTTCCACGGTGGCAGACAGCACGGTGCGGATGCGTTCACCACGCGAATCGCCCGCCTGACCCAGCTTGTGGAACACGTTTTCCACCACCACCACGGTCGCATCCACCATCAGGCCGATGGCAATGGCCAGCCCTCCCAAGGACATCAGATTGGCCGAAATGCCATATTTGTTCATCAGCATGAAGGTGGTCAGAGGCGTGATGACCAGCGTCGCAACCACAATCAGGCTGGAGCGCACATCGCCAAGGAAGATGAACAGCACCACCACCACCAGGAAGATGCCCTCGATCAGCACCTTGCCCACGGTCCAGAGGGCGGAATCAACCAGATCGGTCCGGTCATAGTAGGGAACGATCTGCAGACCGCCAGGCAGCATGCCCTTGGCATTGATCTCCGCCACGCGTTCTTTCACCCGGGTCACGACCTCCTTGGCATTGCCGCCACGCATCATCAGCACGATGCCGGAAACGCTCTCGGTATAGCCGCCCTTGATGATGGCGCCCTGACGGACCTCGGCGTCGATCTGCACCTTGGCCACGTCGCGCACATAGACCGGCACGCCCCCCTGCTCTTTGAGCACGATGTTGCCGATATCGTCCAGGGAGCGGATCATGCCCACGCCGCGGATCAGATACTGCTCGGTCACCTGGGGCAGGATGCCCCCGCTGGCATTGGCGTTGTTGTCCGCCACGGCCTGCACCACCTGGCGCACGGTCAGGTTGTAGTGGCGCAGACGGGCGGGGTCGACCAGCACCTGGTACTGCTTGACATAGCCGCCCTGGGAGTTGATTTCCGCCACGCCGGGAATGGAGCGCAGCAAGGGACGCGCCACCCAGTCCTGGATGGTGCGACGCTCCGTCAGCTCGGCCTGGGTCAGCTCGCGCTCGCCATCATCGGGATGATCAAGCGTGTACTGGTAGACCTCGCCCAGGCCCGTGGACACGGGCCCCAGCACCGGCACAATGCCTTCAGGCATGCGCGGCGTGACTTCGATCAGACGCTCCGTCACCAGCTGGCGGGCAAAGTACACATCGGTCGCATCGGTGAACACCAGCGTGATGATGGACAGTCCACTCTTGTTGAGCGAGCGCATCTCGGCCAGTCCGGGCAAGCCCGTCATGGCAATTTCCAGAGGCACGGTCACAAAACGCTCGATCTCTTCGGGTGAACGGCCGGGAGCTTCGGTGGCAACCTGGACCTGCACATTGGTCACATCGGGGAAGGCATCCACCGACAGATTCATGGCAGCACGCAGGCCGAATCCGCACATCACCAGCGCCAGCACGACCACCACCAGCCGCTGCGATAGCGCGGCACGAATCATGGAGGCAATCATGGGCTTACTCCAGTTCTGCGCGCTTGCGCTCGTTGTTCAGGTGGAATGCACCTTCGACCACGATCTGCGTGCCTTCGCTCAGCCCCTTGATCACGGGCCGCAGACCACCGCTGGTCGCACCCAGCTCCACCGGAGTCAGGCGGTAGTGGTTTTCGGCCTTCTTGACATAGACATGGTCCTTGTCGTTCTCGCGGACCACGGCCAGCGCCGGGATCGCCAGCGTCTTCTCCATGGCCCCCTGAATCTTCATGGTGGCCAGCATCTGCGGCTTGAGCGCCAGATCCTTGTTGTCCACCTGGGTACGAATGGTCACGGTGCGGGTGTCGGGTGACACGGTGTCACCCACGTAGATGATCTTGCCGGAGATCGGCGTCTCCTCGACAGTCAGCCCCAGCGCCGGCACATCGACCTGCACGTTCTGGCCGGTCTGCACGCTGCGCGCAATCTGCTCGGGCAAGGCACCCACCACCCAGACGTTGGAAAGGTCTGCCACAGTGAACAGTGGATCTCCCGGCTGCGCCACCTGTCCCTGGCTGACCTGGCGCTCGATCACGATACCGGCAGCAGAGGCCGTGATGGCGGCATTCGGCGCCACATTGCCCTTGGCCCGCAGACTGCTCAGTGCCTCGGCAGACAAGCCCATCAGCTTGAGCTGATCGCCTGCCGCCCTCAGCTCTGCGCGGGCAATCTGCACTTCGGATTCGCGCCGCAGCAGTTCTGCAGAGCCAATCACGTCGGCAGCGATCAGCTGACGTGCGCGCTCCACCGAGCGCTCGGCCAGGGTCGCCGTGGCGCTGGCACGCATATAGGCCAGCTGGGCAGTGGTCAGCTCGGGGCTGGCGACACGCGCCAGCGTCTGACCTGCTTTGACGCGATCACCGGTTTCGGCAAGCACCTCGGTCACACGGCCTGTCACGGCCGCGCCGATGCGGGTGACCTTGCGCTCGTTGGCTTCGATGCGACCGGCAATTTCCTGCACCGATGCCACCTCGGCCTGCGCGACCGCAGCAGTCTTGAAGTTGCCGGCCATTTCAGCCGAGACGACCACCTCCAAGGGGTCCAGCTCGGCCTTGGTATCTGCAGCCGCAACCGCAGCAGTCGCCTGCTCGTCCTTGCCACAGCCAGTCAGGGTCAGTGTGGTCAGCCCGGCCAGTGCCAGTGCCAGAACCAGAGAGGCAGGACGCGCAGTCCTGGAATATTGATGAGAAGACATAAAGCGAATTCAAAAAATACGAAAACGTGGTCTTGACTTTGAAAGCTCAAAGCGAGGAAGGCTGGGCATAGCGGCCGGCCAGGAAGTCCAGCTCGATCCGGGCCGACTGAAGCTGATAGCGGGCCTCCAGCAAATCGGCTCGCACCGTGCGCAGCACGCGCTGGGCATCCAGCACATCGAGAATGCCCCGCTCTCCGTAGCGGTAGGCCGCCTCGGCTACGCGCAATGCCGACTCGGCCTCGCGCACCGCCCCTTCGCTCAGGGCCTTGATGCGTACCTGCGCCATTTCCATGACCTTCCAGGCCTGCAGCGTCTGTTGCTCCAGCTCGGCCTTGCGGCCTTCCATGCGCAGACGTGCGCGCTCGGCTTCCGAGGCGGCCTCGTCAATCGGGCCGCGGCGCTGGTCGAACAGCGGAATCTGCATGCTCACGCCGATGGTGTTGTTGCGGATATCGGGCTCCCGCGTCTGCGCATAGCGCAGCTCGAGCCCCGGCCAGCGGCTGGCCTTGGCACCGTTTTTCTGCGCTTCGGCCTTGTCCACCTCGGACTGCAGCTGCAGCAGTTCCGGATGGGACTGCCAGTTGACGTTCTTCAACTGAGCCTGGGCCACCGGGTCCTGCAAGGACAGGGCCAGGTCGAAGCGGCTGGGCAACTGGCCTGCGGCCAGGCGATTGAGCGTGAGCTGGGATTGCTCGGCCAGCAAGCGGGCAGATTGCTCCTGCTGGCGCGCGTTGATCAGCTCGGCATCGGCCTTGATGATTTCATAGCGCGCTGCCTCGCCACTGGAAACACGCACGCGTACCCGCTCATGGGCCTGCTCGAGCAGCTTGACGGCGTCATACGCGGCCTGCGCCTGCGCCTGTCGCAGCACCACCTCATAGGCCTTGAGCTTGACCTGGGCCACGAGGGCGTTGCGCGATGCGGCAATCTGGTGCACCGATGCCCGCTGGCCAGCTTCAGCGGCTTCTATGCGCGCAGCGCGTACGGAGGGCATTTCGATGGGGACGGAAATCCCCATGGTCTGAACATTGCCAGGGGTGGCCGATGCCAGGCGCGCCTTGTTGTCGCCGCGACTCCACTCCAGCTTGGGGTTCGGAAGGGCACCGGCGCTGACCACGGCAGCCTGGGCAGTGACGCTCGACTGCTGAACGGAGCGAAGTTCGGGGTTGTTCTCCAGCACGGTCTGCACCAGTTGCGTCAGGGTCAGCCTGGGCTGTGCCTGATCGGAAATCGTGCTGCTGATTTGTGGTGCGCTGCCGGCATTTTGCGCATGCGCAGCCATGGCAGCAGCGAGACACAGGCCGAAGATGGCCGAACGCTGGAGGCTGCGCAACGGTGCATGGCCAGAAGAATTCTTGCGGGCCTTGGCCGGAAAAGAAGCCGGCACTCTCGATCTATTGAGCATAGAACACAGCTGCCTTCTTGAGGGCAGATAAAGTGAGGAAAGGGTCGAAACCCTGTCACGCACATGCGGCAGGCCGCCACATGCAATGCAGGATCAGTTGCACCTGAGAAGGTGAAGCCGCCTCAGACCTGACTCGGAAACATGCTCGGCAGACAAGCACATTCCAGGCCCTCAGGCCATGGAATCAGGGGACGGCAGGTATCGGGGGCATCAAGCCCGGCGCGAGCACAGCGACGCGAAGGTCGTCAGGTGCGCTGGAGCTGGCCTGCCAGCGGCAGGCTCATATTGGGCGGACGCAGCATGCTTTCCGGCCAGGGGGAGGTCTGGTGCACCACATGCTCTTGCGGAGGCACCCGGACATCGGCCACACCCACGGCTACCGCTTCGGGAGGACCAAACAGTTCATTGCGATCATCCTGTGCCGGATTGAGTTCGGCAGTGCGATGCGGGCGGTGGATGGAGAACTCCACCGTATCTTCTTCCACATCGTCCTCGAACTCCTGCAGCACATCGACACCGTACTCGTGCGGCTCTGCGTCGAGCACATAGGCCATGGCCACCACATCCTGCGAACCCGCGGGCCACATGGCGACGAGTTGCACTCCGATGATGGAAGCAAACATCAGCAGCGACAGCAGAAAGGAAGACGCCGGGCGCATGGATCGAGAAAGCGGTGGTTAAACGAACAGCAATATAGGGAAGGGACAACCACCAGGAAACCGACCTGGTGGTGACAGGATGGTGTACTGAACGGCAACAAAAGTTCCCACATGCAAAACTTTTGTCAACATCTGTAAGGGTGAACGATAGCGTATCGCCATAGCACTTGCATGGCAAGGGTATCTTGCTAGAAAGTCAGGAGCACGCTTGGCTGCCGGAGATGTGAGAAGCCAAAAAAGCCGCAACCAATTTCTTGATTGCGGCTTTTTGAATCTGGCGGAGTGGACGGGACTCGAACCCGCGACCCCCGGCGTGACAGGCCGGTATTCTAACCAACTGAACTACCACTCCTGGCAGGAAGCTTTGCTACATATCATGTAGCTGCAAGCGCTTCAAACTTGGCGACCCTACGGGGATTCGAACCCCGGTACTCACCGTGAAAGGGTGATGTCCTAGGCCTCTAGACGATAGGGTCAATTCCTAGAACGATTCGAGCCTTGCGACTCGCCGTCATTAAATTTTGGTGGAGGTAAACGGGATCGAACCGATGACCTCTTGCATGCCATGCAAGCGCTCTCCCAGCTGAGCTATACCCCCAAACTCTCTGCAGGACAACCTTTTTATCAGTCGCGTTTTGCAGAGACTCGAATTATAGACAGGTTTTTAGCGATTTTTCAAACGAGCGATAACTTTTTCACGTCCGAGCAATTCCAGCACTGCATCCACCGAGGGCGTATGGGCCGTGCCCACGGTCAGAACACGTACGGGCATGGCCAGCACGGGCATTTTCACGCCCTGCGCCTTGAGCAACTCCTTGATCGCCGCGGCAATGGATTCCTTGGTCCAGTCCACGCTCTCGACCACGGATACAAATGCATCCAGCACGGGGACGGCCGCCTCGGTCACATGCTTGGCGTAGTCTTCCGCATTGCGGTCCACGCCATCCACATAGAAGACCTTGGCCCAGTTGGCCAGGTCCACCAGGGTCTCGCAGCGATCCTTGAACAGGGCCGCAATGCGCACCAGCCGGTCATCGGCGTCGATCAGGTTCTCGGCCACGCCGGCCTTGATGACAAAGGGCTTGACCAACTGGGCCAGCTCGGCGTCGTCCATGGCCTTCAGATGCTGGGCATTGACCCAGCGCAGTTTGGCTTCGTCAAACTGACCGGCGCTGCGGCCCAGGTGGTCCAGATTGAACCATTCCAGGAACTGGGCGCGGCTGAAGATCTCGTCGTCGCCGTGGCTCCAGCCCAGACGCGCCAGATAGTTCACCATGGCATCGGGCAGATAGCCCTCGTCACGGTACTGCGTCACGGCCTTGGCACCATTGCGCTTGCTCATCTTCTCGCCCTGCTCGTTGAGCACGGTGGGCAGATGGGCAAAGGTCGGCACGGTGGCACCCAGCGCTTCGAAGATGTGGATCTGGCGCGGCGTGTTGTTCACATGGTCGTCGCCACGGATGACATGGGTAATGTTCATGTCCATGTCGTCCACGCAGACGCAGAAGTTGTAGGTGGGCGTGCCGTCGGGACGTGCAATCACCAGGTCGTCCAGCTCGGAATTCTGGAATTCGATACGGCCCTTGCACTTGTCGTCCCAGCCCACCACGCCGGTTTGCGGAGTCTTGAACCGCAGCACGGGCTTCACGCCTTCGGGGATGGGAGGCAGCACCTTGCCTTCCTCGGGGCGCCATGTGCCGTCATAGCGAGGCTTTTCCTTGGCCGCCATCTGCTTTTCACGCAGCGCGTCCAGTTCCTCCATGCTCATGTAGCAGGGGTAGACAAAGCCTTTTTCCTGCAGCGTGGCCAGCACCTGCTTGTAGCGATCCATGCGCTGCATCTGGTAGAACGGACCTTCGTCGTGGTCCAGTTGCAACCATTCCATACCTTCGAGGATCACGTCCACGGATGCCTGGGTGGAGCGCTCCAGATCGGTGTCCTCGATGCGCAGCACGAAGTCGCCGCCGTTGGCACGCGCAAAAGCCCAGGGGTAGAGGGCGGAACGAATATTGCCCAGGTGGATAAAGCCGGTAGGCGAGGGGGCAAAGCGGGTGCGAATCTTGTTAGTCATATCAGAAATCCTTGTGAGACATTCCCTGTGGCAAGGCTGCGGCGCTTGATGCGCACGCAGTCTCGATCAGAGATGCCGAGCAAGCGCCGCGTCGGAGCACAGCCTCCCCTTGAGGGGCGAAGGCACGAAGCGACCCTGGGGGTGTTTCACAGCGTATCCAGTCCGCGAGCCAGGTCGACCTTGAGATCTTCCAGATGCTCCAGACCCACGGAGATACGAATCAGCCCCTGACCCACGCCAGCAGCCTGGCGCTGGGCCTCGGTCAGACGGCCGTGCGAGGTACTGGCCGGATGGGTGATGGTGGTCTTCACATCCCCGAGGTTGGCCGTGATCGAGCACAGACGCGTGCTGTCCACCACATGGAAGGCATTGGCACGCAGCTGCTCTGCGCCCTCCCCCACCACGTCAAAGGCCAGCACGGCGCCGCCCATGCCGTTTTGCTGGCGCATCGCCAGCTCGTGCTGAGGGTGACTCTTGAGACCCGGATAGTACACACGCGCCACCTTCGGATGGGCCTCCAGCCAGGCGGCAAATGCCAGCGCTGCGGCGCTTTGCGCCTTGACGCGCAGAGCCAGGGTTTCCAGGCCCTTCATCACCGTCCAGGCATTGTAGGGAGCGATGTTCAGACCGCCACTGCGCAGGAAAGTGCCCATGACCTTGTCCACCAGGGCCACAGTGCCGCACACCGCACCGGCCATGACGCGGCCCTGGCCGTCGAGGAACTTGGTGCCCGAATGCACGACAAGGTCGGCACCGAACTTCACGGGCTGCTGCAGCACGGGAGTGGCAAAGCTGTTGTCCACGGCCAGCAGCGCGTTGTGGCCGTGCGCCAGCTCGGCCAGTGCGGCGATGTCGCAAAGATCGGTCAGCGGGTTGGTCGGCGTCTCGGCAAACAACATGCGTGTGTTGGGCTTGATGGCCGCCTTCCAGGCATCGATATCGGTCTGCGAGACAAACGTGGTTTCCACGCCGAAGCGTGCCATCTCGGTGCCCAGCAGCTTGATGGTGGAGCCGAACATGGACTGCGAGCAGACCACATGATCGCCCGTCTTGAGTGCCGTCAACGCCACCAGCAGGATGGCCGACATGCCGGTGGAGGTCGCGACCGCACATTCCGTACCTTCCATGGCCGCCAGACGCTTTTCAAAGCTGGTGACCGTGGGGTTGCCGGTGCGGCTGTAGGTGAAGCCCGGCTCTTCATTGGCAAAGCGACGCGCTGCGGTCGCCGCATCGGGCTGCACGAAGCTGCTGGTCATGTACAGGGCTTCGCAATGCTCGCCCCACTGGCTGCGCTCGACCGCCTCGCGCACGGCCAGGGTTTCGGGATGCAAACCTTCGGGTAATGTCTTGTTGGTCACAATCGTCAAATCCAGATGGTTGGTACTGGTCATGAGTCCGCTGCAGACCGCCAATGAGGCCCGCACGCATGCTGCTCTACCAGCTTGACCGGCGGCACTCGCCGTGCCGGTCTTTGAATACGCTTTGCTCGCACATCGAGTAGTTTGAGCCATACCAGCCTCAAATGCTTGATGCACATACGTCATTAACTCACTTTAAAGGAGCACTCCGACCGCACAGCCATGCCATTGTCCTCCTGAATGAAAAGGGTTGCCTCAGCAACCCTTTCACACTCAGTCATTCGCTGCGCGAAAACGCCGGCACTCAGCTTTCCTGGGCGTTGGGCAGGGACAGGCGCGATGTGTCTTCGCTCTCCTCTTCGCTGCCACGGTTGCGGCCTTCGTTGAGCGCCGTCACCTCGTCATCGGAAATATCGCCGGTGATGTAGATGCCGTCAAAGCAGGAGGCTTCGAAGCCGCTCACCTGGGGATTGATCTTGCCCACGGCCTGCTTCATGGCTTCCACATCCTGGTAGATCAGCGCGTCGCAGCCGATGACCTGGCGAATTTCCTCGACCGTGCGGCCATGCGCCACCAGCTCGGAGCGCGTGGGCATGTCGATGCCATACACATTGGGGTGGCGCACGGGAGGCGCAGCCGAGGCCAGATACACCTTGTTGGCACCGGCATCGCGCGCCATCTGCACGATTTCCTTGGAGGTGGTGCCGCGCACGATGGAGTCATCGACCAGCAGCACATTGCGGCCCTTGAACTCGCTGCTGATGGCATTGAGTTTCTGGCGCACCGACTTCTTGCGCGCCCCCTGGCCGGGCATGATGAAGGTGCGGCCCACGTAGCGGTTTTTCACAAAACCTTCGCGATAGGGCTTGCCCAGCAGCTGGGCCAGCTGCATGGCGCTGGGGCGGCTCGATTCGGGGATGGGAATGACCGCATCGATTTCATTGGGGGGCACCATGGAGATCACGCGCTTGGCCAGCGTCTCGCCCATGTTCAGGCGGGCCTGATAGACGGAGATCCCGTCCATGGTGGAGTCGGGGCGTGCCAGATACACATACTCGAACACGCAGGGGTTGAGCTGGGTCTTTTCAGCGCACTGCAGGCTCTCGATGCGGCCATCGTTGTGCACGAAGATCGCTTCGCCGGGAGCGATGTCGCGCTCGAACTGATGGGTCGTACCCTCCAGCGCCACGGACTCGCTGGCCAGCATGATGGTGCCGTCATTGCCGCGGCCCATGCACAGCGGACGAATGCCGAAGGGATCGCGGAAGGCCAGCAGGCCGTAGCCGGCGATCAGCGCAATCACGGCATAGGAGCCCTTGATGCGCTTGTGCACCGCACGCACGGCCTTGAAGATTTCCTCGCTCTGGAGCGGCGCACCGCTGGAGGCGCGGCCAATCTCGTGCGCCAGCACGTTGAGCAGAACCTCGGAGTCGCTTTCGGTGTTGGTGTGGCGGTGATCGGTGTCCGCCAGTTCGCGGCGCAGCTGCTTGGCATTGGTGAGGTTGCCGTTGTGCACCATGACGATACCGAAGGGCGCATTCACGTAGAAGGGCTGGGCTTCCTCCTCGCTGGAAGCATTGCCCGCCGTGGGATAGCGCACCTGACCCAGACCCACATCACCGGGCAGAGCACGCATGTTGCGGGTGCGAAACACATCCTTCACCATGCCCTTGGCCTTGTGCATGAAGAACTTGCGTTCCTGCTGGGTCACGATGCCGGCTGCATCCTGCCCACGGTGCTGCAGCAGCAGCAAAGCGTCATAAATCAGCTGATTCACGGGTGTGGTACTCACCACACCAACGATTCCACACATAGTTGCGTTCCATCTGTTCGCGAAAGTTGCCCTTCGCCACACTCGCCTGCTTCGCCACCCATTGGCTAGCCTGCGCTTTGATATCCGGCATGGCGGATCACGCCAACACCAAACTCTCGTCGGCACCCGCTGCGTTTTACAGCAAGCGCCTTAGCCACTCTCGACCCTGAGGTCAATTGCGGCAAAAAAACTTCGCTTCAAGAGGAAGCCCGGGGCAGATACTGCCCCCACTCCTGCGGCAATGCCGGCAGCGCCCAGCCCAGCACCTCGGTCAGCCAGGGCGCGAGCGCCGAATCCTGCCACCACAGCGCCTGGTGCAGCGGCGTGTACTGGATCACCAGCGCCAGCACCAGCAGCAGCAGGCCGCCACGCAAGACGCCGAACAAGGCGCCCAACGTGCGGTCCACCGGCCTCAGCCCCACGGCTTCAATCAACTGCTTGGACAACCAGGAGATCACTCCCCAGGCGAACATGGCCCCCACCAGCAGCAACACAAAGCCTGCCGCGTAACGCAGCTGCATATCCCAGCCGTCCAGCGGCAGCCACACCGCCACCTCTTGCGCCCAGCTGCGAGCAACCACAAAACCCACCACCCAGCCCAGCAGAGACAGGACTTCATAGACCAGACCGCGCCAGGCTCCCAGCAACAAGGAGGCCAGCACCACGGCCACGAACATCCAGTCCAGCGTGCTCATCAATCCAACCGTTGCCGGCAAGCGGCGCTCAAGCCTTGAACACCGATGCGGGCAAGCCCAGGGCCTTGGCTCGGGCTGCAGCCTTCTCGGCTTCTTCACGGCTCTTGAACGGCCCCATGCGAACACGTGTACGCTTGCCGTCCTTGGTATCCACGGTCTGGGTAAAGGCTCCGGCACCGAGCTTGCCCTTGATTTCGTTAGCCTTGCCGACTTCGGCAAAGGCGCCGATCTGCACGATGAAGCGTTCGTTCGTCGCTGCAGCCTCCCTGGCCGGAGCAGCTTCCGAGGTACTGCGCCCCTCCAGAAGTGCACGGGCACGGGCGGCCTCGTCCACCTTGGGTGCTTCAGGCTTGTGCCTGGGCTCGGGTTTGGCTTCCGGCTTCTTGATCTCCGATTTAACCTCTGGCTTGACCTCGGCCTTGGGCTTTTCGGGCTTGGGCTCCGGCTTGCGTTCGGGCTTGGGCTGAGGTTTGACGTCTGGTTTGGGCTCGGGCCTGACCTGGGATGTCACTGCTGCGGCAGTGCCTGCGGCGGCAGCAGCCACTGCGGCCCCTACTGCAGGTGCCGCAGGCGCACTGGCCGAAGCCGCAGGCGCTGCAGGAGCTGCCGGCCTGGCAGAGGGCGCCAGCACCTCTTCACCGTCATCCAGAGACGCATTGGCTGCAACACGTCCCGACGGCGCGGCCGCCTGGCTCGCCACGCGGGCGCCAGGGACGACTTCAGGGGCCGAATTGGCCTGATCGGGAATTTCAATCGGAATATTGACCGGAATGGGACGTGGCTGCGTATCGAACAACAGCGGGAAGCCCACCACACCGATCAGCACCAGCACGGCCGCCCCGATGAGGCGATGACGTGCGCGGCGGCGCATGGCTTCCACGCTTTCGCCCTGGGCCAGGCGGCTGGGACGCTTGGCTCCAGCCACGGACTCGGCTTCGTCTTTTTTGCCAGGCCAACGGAAATTGAAAAATGCCATGAGTGAGGACTTGTTGAGGCCTGCCGCCCGGCAAGGCCGGTGGGGCAGGCCGCTGACTCAGTGAGTCAGGTGTTTGGCGTTCAGACGAGGCGTGCCGTTTTGCAACACTCCGCCCACGGTGAAGAACGATCCAAAGACCACGATTCTATCAGCCGCCTCCGAGGCCGCGACTGCGGCATCCAGGGCCTGCTGGGGATTGGCAAAGGTCTGCATGCTCACCTCCTTGCGGATCACGCCTTGGGCCTGCAGCTGCTGCAGCCTGGCCCTGAGGTTTTCTGCCGAGTCGGCACGCGGCGTGGGCAGATCGGAGAAATACCAGCGATCGACCAGCGGCCCCACCTTGGTGAGCATGGGCTCCCAGTCCTTGTCGGCCATGGCACCGAACACGGCATGCGTGGTCGGGAAATAGCCCATGGCATCGAGATTCGCGGTGAGCGCTGCCACCGAGTGCGGGTTGTGCGCCACATCCAGCACCAGCGTGGGCTGACCAGGGACGATCTGGAAGCGACCGGGCAACTCCACCATGGACAGGCCCGTGCGCACGGCCTGCGCCGTCACCGGCAGCTTGGCGCGAATGGCTTCATAGGCGGCCAGCACGCCGGAGGCATTCATCAGCTGATTGGCGCCGCGCAGCGCCGGGTAGGCCAGCCCCGCATAGCGACGGCCACGACCGGCCCAACCCCATTGCTGCTTGTCGCCGTCGTAGTTGAAGTCCTTGCCGAAGCGCCAGAGGTCGGCACCGATTTCGGCCGCGTGATCGATCACGCTTTGCGGCGGCACCGGGTCGCTGACAATGACAGGGCGACCGGCGCGCATGATGCCGGCCTTCTCGCGGCCTATGCTTTCGCGGTCCGGCCCCAGCAGCTCCATGTGATCGAGATCGATGCTGGTGATGATGGCGCAGTCGGCATCGATGATGTTGGTGGCATCGAGCCTGCCCCCCAGACCCACCTCCAGAATCGCCACATCCAGCCTGGACAGGCTCATCAGACGCAGGATCGCCAGCGTGGTGAACTCGAAGTAAGTGAGCGCAACCTCTTTGCCGTCCTTGACCCTGGCCTGCTCCACCGCTTCAAAATGCGGAATCAGTTCCTCGGCCTTCACGATCTCGCCGCCCACACGGCAGCGCTCTTCAAAGTGAACCAGATGCGGCGAGGTATAGACACCAGGGCGATAGCCGGACTGCAGAGCCACGGCCTCCAGCATGGCGCAGGTCGACCCCTTGCCATTGGTGCCTGCCACCGTGATGACAGGGCAGTCGAATTGCAGGCCCATGCGCTGTGCGACTTCACGCACGCGATCCAGACCCAGGGCGATGTTCTGGGGATGCAGGCGCTCGCAATAAGCCAGCCAGGCATCCAAGGTGGGAAATATGGTGTGCATACTGGGCGCTATTGTCGCCCACTGTCAGAGGCCCTATGGTGGCCGGCACTTGGCAAATGCGTTACATCTGACTCCAACCGTTTCACCGACACCGAACACCATGAGCAAGATCACCACCGTCTATGGCATCCCCAACTGCGACACCGTCAAGAAAGCACGCAGCTGGCTGAGTGAGCAAGGTATCACTTACGAGTTCCATGACTTCAAAAAGCAAGGTGTTCCTGCCGACCGCCTGCCCCAATGGATGCAGGCCGTGGGCTGGGAAAAGCTGCTCAACCGCCAGGGCACGACCTGGCGCAAGCTCGATGACGCCACCAAGAGCCGCGCCGTGGACGCCGCCAGTGCCGCCATCGTGATGCAGGAGCACGCCAGCACCATCAAGCGCCCTGTCGTGGAGTGGGCCGATGGGACCATCACCGTCGGCTTCAAGGCCGATGACTGGAATGCGACGCGCAGCACCTGAGCAAACGCTCACATTTACACATTGCTTTACCTAGTTTTACGGGGCCGATAGCTTGTAGTGACGCGGATCCCCTAAACTTTCTGGTGATCTGAGGGCTCAAAGCCTCAGAGACAGGAGAGATGCTGATGAAAACCCTGGCAGTTTTGACTTTGACCGCCGTAGCCGCCTCCGGGGCCTATGCCCAGGAGCGCGGGCGCGTGCTGTCCTCGACCCCCATTACCCAGCAAGTCGCCGTACCGCAGCAAATCTGCAGTGACCAGCCGGTAGCGGTCGCACCCCGCCCGACCGGTGCAGGTGCCGTGGTCGGAGCCATTGCCGGTGGCCTGATCGGCAATGCCATCGGCGGCGGCGGGGGCCGTGCAGCCGCCACGGCAGCCGGTGTGGTCGGCGGTGCCATGCTGGGCAACCAGGCCGAAGCCTCCGGTCCGGTGCAGTACCAGAACATGCGCCAGTGCAGCACGCAAACCTACTATCAGAACCGTACCGTGGGCTACAACGTGACCTACGAGTACAACGGTCGCAACTACACCACACAGACCGCCAACCCGCCCGGCCCATGGATTGCGCTGAATGTGCAGCCCGTGGTCAACGACCCGGTCTACAGCAGCGGCGGCTACTACAGCACCCAGACGCCTCCTCAGGGTGCCTACAGCACCAGCTATCCGCAAAGCTACGACAGCGGCTACTACGCCCCCCAGCCCGTAGCGCCGGCCTATTCTGCGGGTACGACCTACTCGGCGACGGACTATGTGGCGCCGCTGCTGATCGGTGCCGCCATTGGTGCGGGCGCCTACTACGCCACCCGTCCCGGCCATTACTACCGACCGGGCTGGCACGGCGGCCATGGCGGCCATGGCGGCCATGGCTGGCGCCGCTGACCCGAAACAACATGGCCTCCAGGCTGCCCAGAAGCCCCTTAGAGGGGCTTTTGTTTTTCCAGCCTTTGCCAGGCATTCGCGCAGTTGCAAATCCCGTGGCCTAAAATCAATGCTTTTGATCTTCGACCACGCACAGCGTACTTCTTCCATGACCACCGAAACCTTCGCAGGCGTCAGCCTCACCACCAAGGCCAATGTTTACTTTGACGGCAAGTGCGTCAGCCACAGCTTCACGCTGGCCGACGGCACCAAGAAGTCGGTGGGCGTGGTGCTGCCTGCAACGCTGACCTTTGGCACCGCAGCTGCAGAAATCATGGAATGCGTGGGCGGCTCCTGCGAATACAAGCTCGACGGCAGCGACGAGTGGAAGAAGTCCTCGGCCGGCGAGAGCTTCCAGATTCCCGCGAACTCCAAGTTCGACATCCGCGTGACCGAGGCTTACCACTACATCTGCCACTACGCCTGATCCGCGCCTGGCCCGGCTTTGGGCCAGACCCGAGAATTTCAAGCCTTTTCAGCCCCAATCGCTTACCCATCAAGCGCTTGCAGCTATCACTTTGAAGAGAAATCTCATGGAAACCATTCTGCAACATGTTCCCGTCGGCCAGAAGGTCGGCATCGCCTTCTCCGGCGGCCTGGACACCTCTGCCGCCCTGCGCTGGATGAAGAACAAGGGTGCCCTGCCCTACGCCTACACGGCCAACCTGGGCCAGCCCGACGAAGCCGATTACGACGAAATTCCCCGCAAGGCGATGGAATATGGCGCAGAAAAGGCCCGTCTGATCGACTGCCGCCCCCAGTTGGCCAACGAAGGCATTGCCGCCATCCAGTCCGGCGCCTTCCACATTTCCACCGGCGGCATCACCTACTTCAACACCACGCCCCTGGGCCGTGCCGTGACCGGCACCATGCTGGTGGCCGCCATGAAGGAAGACGACGTCAACATCTGGGGTGACGGTTCTACCTTCAAGGGCAACGACATCGAGCGCTTCTACCGCTACGGCCTGCTCACCAACCCCGCGCTGAAGATCTACAAGCCCTGGCTGGACAGCAACTTCATCGACGAGCTGGGCGGCCGTGCCGAAATGTCGGCCTTCATGACCAAGGAAGGTTTCGGCTACAAGATGTCGGCCGAGAAGGCCTATTCCACCGATTCCAATATGCTGGGCGCCACCCACGAAGCCAAGGATCTGGAGTTCCTGAACTCCGGCATCCGCATCGTGAACCCCATCATGGGCGTGGCTTTCTGGAAGCCCGAAGTCGAAGTCAAGGCAGAAGAAGTCTCGATCACCTTCGAAGAAGGCCGCCCCGTGGCCATCAACGGCAAGGAATACACCGATGCCGTGGAAGTGTTCCTGGAGCTGAACCGCATCGGCGGCCGCCACGGCCTGGGCATGAGCGATCAGATCGAAAACCGCATCATCGAAGCCAAGAGCCGCGGCATCTACGAAGCCCCCGGCATGGCCCTGCTGCACATTGCCTATGAGCGCCTGGTGACGGGCATCCACAACGAAGACACCATCGAGCAGTACCGCATCAACGGCCTGCGCCTGGGCCGTCTGCTGTACCAGGGCCGCTGGTTCGACCCCCAGGCCATCATGCTGCGCGAATCCTCGCAGCGCTGGGTGGCCCGCGCCGTGACCGGCACCGTGACGCTGGAACTGCGCCGCGGCAACGACTACTCCATTCTGAACACCGAATCGCCCAACCTGACTTACGCTCCCGAGCGTCTGTCCATGGAAAAGGTCGAAGATGCGCCTTTCAGCCCCATCGACCGCATCGGCCAGCTGACCATGCGCAACCTGGACCTGATCGACACCCGCGCCAAGCTGGCCATCTACTCGCAAGCCGGCCTGCTGAGCGTGAGCAGCGCCAACGCACTGCCACAGCTGGGCAACGACAAGAAGTAATCCGGCCCGCGCCCACGAAAAAGCCGCTGCAGTGCAGCGGCTTTTTTCATGCGGGACGAGCTTCGATCGCCTGTCGATCCATTGATGACAGCGATCGATCTTGCTTCGTCAGCGATTGATCTGCTGCATCTGCTGCTCCAGCTGCCCCACATAGGCGGCCGTGCTGTTGTCCGACTCCTGGGCGCGCTGCACCAGATGGGCCTCCAGCACATCCAGCCGGGCCATCAGCTCCTCCTTGTCCCTGGCATGCAGCGCTTCCAGCACGCTGCGCAGTTCGGTAAACCGCGAAGCCTCGGCCTTGTCGGCCAGATCGCGCTGGGCCTGCATCTCCTTGGCGTGGCGACGCGCCTCCAGCAGCACCGAGCCCTGCATCCATAGCACGTAGGCAATAAAGAACACACTCAGCAAAATCGTCAGCGCCAGCATGAGCACGCCCAGCGGTGCCTGGATTTCGGTCAGGCCCAGCGATACTGCGGCGGGCGTGGACAGTGCCGTCCAGTTGAAGGCGGCCAGCACGGCAATGAGGGCCACGATGAGGGCAATGCAGATGGTGCGAAAGTTCATGCTCTTCTCCTTGTACTCCGGGATGCCGTGTTTTAACCCAAGATCGCATCGGCTTGCGTCAGCCAGCGCCAGAAATGACAAGGCCGCTGTCTCGAGCGGCCTTGTCGTCATTGCGCAGTCAGATCAGGGGCTTTGACGGGACATCCCGGTATTCCAGCCACCTCGCACGGGCCGCAGCGCGGCGCGCTGCGGACGGAAAGTGCCGTATCAGTGGGTCTCCGACAACTGCTCCAGAATCGCCGGATTCTCCAGAGTGCTGGTGTCCTGGGTAATCGCCTCGCCCTTGGCCAGCGAACGCAGCAGACGGCGCATGATCTTGCCGCTGCGGGTCTTGGGCAGGTTGTCGCCGAAGCGGATGTCCTTGGGCTTGGCAATCGGACCGATCTCCTTGGCTACCCAGTTGCGCAGCTCGGCCGCGATCTGCCTGGCTTCTTCGCCCGTGGGCTTGCCACGCTTGAGCACCACAAAGGCGCAGATGGCTTCGCCGGTCAGGTCGTCGGGACGACCAACCACGGCGGCCTCGGCCACCAGATCGGTCTTGGCCACGAGGGCCGACTCGATTTCCATGGTTCCCATGCGGTGGCCCGAGACGTTGAGCACATCGTCGATACGGCCCGTGATGCGGAAATAACCGCGGTCCTCGCTGCGCACGGCACCGTCACCGGCGAGGTAGTAGCCCTTGAGCTCTTCGGGGAAGTAGCTCTTCTTGAAGCGCTCGGGGTCGCCCCAGATGGTGCGAATCATCGAGGGCCAGGGCTTTTTCACCACCAGGATGCCGCCGGCACCGTTGGGAATCTCGTTGCCGGACTCATCGACGATGGCCGCCGTGATACCGGGCAGAGGCAGGGTGCAGGAGCCGGGCACCAGCGGCGTGGCACCGGGCAGGGGCGTGATCATGTGGCCGCCGTTCTCGGTCTGCCAGAAGGTGTCCACGATGGGGCAGCGCTCGCCGCCCACATGCTTGTGATACCACATCCAGGCCTCGGGGTTGATAGGCTCGCCCACCGAGCCGAGCAGGCGCAGGCTGGACAGGTTCCAGTTCCTGGGGTGGACGCTGGAGTCGGAGTCCGCTGCCTTGATCAGCGAGCGGATGGCCGTGGGCGCCGTGTAGAAGATGCTGCACTGGTGCCGTTCGATCATTTGCCAGAAGCGGCCGGCATTGGGGAAAGTCGGCACGCCCTCGAAGACGATCTGCGTGGCACCGGCCGCCAGCGGACCGTAGGCCACATAGCTGTGTCCGGTGATCCAGCCGATGTCGGCCGTGCACCAGAAGACATCGCTGTCCCTGGCATCAAAGGTCCACTCGAAGGTCTGCTTGGCCCACAGCACATACCCCCCGGTGGCATGCTGCACGCCCTTGGGCTTGCCGGTGGATCCGCTGGTGTAGAGGATGAACAGCGGGTGCTCGGCGTTGACGGGGACGGCCTCGCACTCGGTGGACTGCCCGGCCAATGCCTCGGCGAAGGTGATGTCGCGGCCTGCGACCATATGGCAGGCAGTAGCGGTGCGCTCGTAGACCAGCACGCTCTTGACCGCTTCGCAGCCGCCCAGCGCAATCGCGTCATCGACAATCGCCTTGAGCGGCAGCTCCTTGCCGCCGCGCATCTGGTAGTTGGAGGTGACCACCAGGCTGGCACCCACGTCCACAATGCGCTCCTGAACGGCCTTGGCCGAGAAGCCGCCGAACACCACGGAATGCGTGGCACCGATGCGTGCGCAGGCCTGCATGGCCACCACGCCCTCGATGGTCATGGGCATGTAGATCAGCACGCGGTCGCCCTTTTGCACGCCGCGCGCCTTCAGCGCATTGGCGAACTGGCTCACACGGGCCAGCAGCTCCTTGTAAGTGACTTTGGTGACCTCGCCCCCATCGGCTTCAAAGATGATGGCCGTCTTGTTCTCCACGGGCGTGCCCATGTGCTTGTCCAGACAGTTGGCACTGGCGTTGAGCTCGCCATCGGCAAACCATTTGTAGAACGGCGGGTTGCTCTGGTCCAGCACCTGGGTGAAGGGCTTGGTCCACTTCACGTTCTCACGGGCCAGGCGTGCCCAATAGCCTTCATAGTCGCGTTCGGCTTCATCGCACAAAGCCTGGTACTGCGCCATTCCCGAGACACGGGCCTTGGCGGCGAAATCCGCAGGGGGTGGAAACACACGGTTTTCCACCAGCACGGATTCGATGGTTGATGTCGCAGCGCTCATCGTTTTGTCTCCTGATGCATCAGCAATGAAATAATTGTGGGTGTACTGTCAAGGCTCGGTCTTACACCCCACTGACTGAAATTGAGAAGCGGCTTCTGCGCGCCGTCAAGCCCGTCATTCACTCCCATTTTTGCAGCTGACAGCGCCTGTTTGGTGTTGATTTGCTTGCACTTTTCTCCCATTGCCCCGGAACAAACCCTTAGAATCGCGCACCTGCTGCTGCAGAGGCCGGTGCCCGCCTTGCGGTCTGCTCTCGAAAGCGCAGGCAGTCCGGGACGCGGCCCCCGCAAAACCAGTCTTACAAGGTGGCGGCGTCCCGTCGCCCACCCATTGCATCCAGTCCGCCCCGCATACACATCATGAGCCGCATCCCTTCCGACGAAGCAGGCAACTCCACACACCACGCGCCGCATGGCGGCTACCAGCCTTCCGGGGCATTGCGCCCCCTGCCCTCGCTGATCTTTGCCAGCCGCTGGCTGCAACTGCCGCTGTACCTGGGCCTGATTGCCGCCCAGGGCGTCTATGTCTGGCACTTTCTGCTGGAGCTATGGCATCTGGTGGAGGCGGTCTTCGGCAACCAGGAAGCCTTGCATGCGCTGATCACCAATATCGGCTACAAGAGCGATGTGCAGATCACCCATCTGAACGAGACCATCATCATGCTGGTGGTGCTGGCCCTGATCGACGTGGTCATGATTTCCAATCTGCTGATCATGGTCATCGTCGGAGGCTACGAAACCTTTGTCAGCCGCATGGGCCTGGAGTCCCATCCCGACCAGCCCGAATGGCTGAGCCATGTGAATGCCTCGGTGCTGAAGGTCAAGCTGGCGCTGTCCATCATCGGCATCAGCTCCATCCACCTGCTCAAGAGCTTCATCAATGCCGGCAGCTATGAAGTCCAGGTGCTGATGTGGCAGACCATCATCCATGTGGTCTTCCTGCTCAGCGCGCTGGCCATTGCGCTGACCGACAAGCTCACCCAAAGCGCTCACCACTGAAGCCGCACTGCTCCCCAAAAAAGCCCCGCATGGTTGTCCATGAAGGGGCTTTTTTCATGTCTTCAGCGAGCGCAAAGCTCGCCCAAAGCTGACAACCGTCAAAAATAATCCATCAATCCAGCGCAAGTCCTTATCTATCAATGACTTGCGCCAGCTATTTTTACGTATGCGAATGTTTCAGCGGCGCCATTTCCGGCGGATGCTGAGGGCAAAGCTTACAGCTGTATTTGACGCATAAAACTCAATTCGATATATTAAAAAGTCATTTACAACCTGCCGTGCAGGTCGTCAACGCATTGTTGAGATGCGGTTGACTCACTTCCCGGCGGATCGTTGTGTCAATTCAAGAGCGCTTGCCGCTCTTTGGCGCAGCCCCGTCAACCGGGCCGAAACACGGCCCTGATGTAGGGGGCTCTCCCCGGCCGATGTGCCGGGGTTGGCCTGACAAGAAGCCGTGCAGATGCGTGCCAGTCGGTACCAGCTCTGCCAGCCAGCTGCTTCTTCCCATTTGCCAGCTCTTGCGCACACCTGGCTGTGCCATCCGGGCTGAAACTCGGCGCCATCGCTGCGCCATCTGCATTGCGCAGTCCTGTCCACCAGACCGGGCTGCGCTGCGGCATCAGGGCTTTTATTTTGGCTTGTGCGCCAGCGCCCGCCGGCATTGCCGGTCGTGGGCGCTGGACTGTGTTCCATCCCATCAAAAAGGAGAACGCCACAGTGGCCAAGCAAATCGCTATCGATCATGTCTTCAAGGTCTTCGGCAACGATCCGAAAACCGCACTCAGCCTGGTGAAGCAGGGCCTGAGCAAGCAGGAGATCCTCGCCCAGACCGGGCAATCCATCGGCGTGTTCGACGCCGACTTCACCATCGAAGCCGGTGAAATCTTCGTGGTCATGGGCCTGTCGGGCTCGGGCAAGTCCACTCTGGTGCGCATGCTCAACCGCCTGATCGAGCCCACGAGCGGCCGCATCCTGGTCGATGGCCAGGACATCAATGCACTCAGTGACAAGGAGCTGCGTGCGCTGCGCCGCAAGGACATCTCCATGGTGTTCCAGTCCTTTGCCCTCATGCCCCACCTCACCGTGCTGGACAACACGGCCTTTGGCCTGGAGCTGGCCGGCGTGGACCGCGCGACACGCCAGCGGCAGGCACAGGATGCACTGGAGCAGGTGGGCCTGGGGGCCTGGGGCGCCAGCTATCCCGACGAGCTCTCGGGCGGCATGCAGCAGCGCGTGGGTCTGGCCCGTGCGCTGGCCTCCGACCCCTCCATCCTGCTGATGGACGAGGCCTTCTCGGCGCTGGACCCCATCATCCGCACCGAAATGCAGTCCGAGCTGTTGCGCCTGCAGGAAATCAAGCGCCGCACCATCGTCTTCATCTCTCACGACCTGGACGAAGCCATGCGCATCGGGGACCGCATCGCCATCATGAAGGACGGCATGGTGCAGCAGGTCGGCACGCCCGACGAGATCCTGCGCAACCCGGCCAACGACTATGTGCGCACGTTCATCCAGGGAGTGGATGCGGCGGCCGTTTTCAAGGCCTCCGACATCGCCCGTCAGGCGCTGACCGTGATTTCCGAGCACAGCGACCGCGGCTGCCGGGCCGCCCTGCGCCTGCTGGAGGATTCCGACCGCGACTACGCCTATGTGCTCAATGCCCGTAAACGTTTTCTGGGGGTGGTCTCGTCGCAGTCGCTGCGCGATGCGCTGCAGGGCCACGATGGAATGCTCGGCCTCAAGCACGCCTTTATCCCCGATGTGGATCCGATTGCCAGCAGCACCCCGGTGGCCGAGCTGTTCGGTGCCGTTGCCGCCCCAGCCTACCCGCTGCCGGTGGTCGACGAGGACGGCAAGTACCTGGGCGTGATCAGCCGCACCACCATGCTCAAGTTCCTGGATCGGGCCACCCCGCCGGTGCCACCGCCCCAGAAGGAAATTCCACCCATCAAGCTGGACCCACACTTCCAGCCCAAGCCCAACACGCAAGCCGCTCAGCATGCAGCGCCATAAAAGGAGGGAGCCGATTTGAACGACAACGCACTGAACACCAACCACACAGAAACCAATAGCGCGGCCTTCGAGGACCCGTGGGCAGCAGCCTCGGCACCCGCCACCGAGCCCACCAGCGCCGATGCCACCGCTTCGGCCGCAGACGCCGACCCCTGGGCAGCCTCCTATGCCGATGCGGATGCCAGCTCGAGCCCCGATGCCTGGAGCAGCGGCGATGCCGCCGGCCAGGCCGGCACCACCGACTGGCTCAGCGCCCCCTCTCCCACCGATGTGCCCGGACATGACGGCGGCATTGGCCAGCTCTGGCACCAGATCACCACCGAAGGCCTGCCCGTGCAGGACTCGATCAATCACGGCCTCACCTGGGTGGTCGATCATTTCCGCCCCTTCTTCCAGGCCGTTCGCACGCCGATCGACGCCACGCTCAACGGCGTGACCGAGGTGTTGCAGACCATTCCCATGCCCGCACTGGTGCTGCTGATCGCCCTGCTGGCCTGGCAGTTTGCGGGCCGCAAGCTGGCCATCGGCTCGGCCGTCGCCCTGCTGGGCGTGGCCCTGCTGGGCATCTGGTCCGAAGCCATGGTCACCCTGGCCCTGGTGCTGACCTCGCTGTTCTTCTGCATTGCCATCGGCCTGCCCGTGGGCATTCTGCTGGCCAGCAGCGATCGCGCCCAGCGCTGGACGCGTCCCTTCCTGGACGCCATGCAGACCACACCGGCCTTCGTCTATCTGGTGCCGGTGGTCATGCTGTTCGGTATCGGCAATGTGCCCGGCGTGATCGTGACCATCGTGTTTGCGCTGCCGCCGCTGATCCGCCTGACCAACCTGGGCATTCGCCAGGTACGCCCTGACCTGATCGAGGCCAGCCGCGCCTACGGTGCATCGCCGGCCCAACTGCTGTGGAAGGTGCAACTGCCGCTGGCCATGCCCTCCATCATGGCCGGTATCAACCAGGCGCTGATGCTGTCCCTGTCCATGGTGGTGATCGCTTCCATGATTGCCGTGGGCGGCCTGGGCCAGATGGTGCTGCGCGGCATCGGCCGTCTGGACATGGGTCTGGCCACCGTCGGCGGCCTGGGCATCGTGCTGCTGGCCATCGTGCTGGACCGCATCACCCAGGCCATGGGCGAGCCCAAGCGCGGCAGTGCACGCTGGTGGGCGTCCGGCCCGGCCGGTCTGGTCATGCGCCTGCTCGACAGCAAGCGCTCTGCGCAGGCCCCCAAGCCCGGCAGCGAGGCCGCCAAGCCCGCGGCGATCTGAATCGAGAACAAGGAGAACACATGAATACCGCCAACCACACTGCCAGCATCCGCCACGGTCTGGGCCACTGGCTGCTTGCCAGCACAGCCGCAGCCTCCCTGGCCTTGTCCATGGTCAGCACCGGCGCCTTCGCTGCCGACGGGCTTCCAGGCAAGGGCATCAAGGTCCAGCCGCTCAAGAGCTCGATTGCAGAAGAGACCTTCCAGACCCAGCTCGTCATGAAGGCCCTGGAAAAGCTGGGCTACGAGGTCCAGCCCATGAAGGAAGTGGAATACCCCACGGCCCATATTGCCCTGGCCAACGGCGATGCTACCTTCATGGCCAATCACTGGAACCCGCTGCACGCCGACTACTACAAGAATGCGGGCGGCGACGCCAAGCTCTACCGCAAGGGTGTGTTCTCGGCCAATGCCGCTCAGGGTTATCTGATCGACAAGAAGACGGCCGATGCGCACAAGATCACGAATCTGGGCCAGCTCAAGGACCCCGAAATTGCCAAGCTGTTCGACACCGACGGTGACGGCAAGGCCGACCTGACAGGTTGCACGCCCGGTTGGGGCTGCGAAGCCATGATCGAACACCAGCTCGGCGCCTACAAGCTGCGCGAGACGGTCACGCACAAGCAGGGCACCTATTCGGCGCTGATGGCCGACACCATCACACGCTACAAGGCCGGCAAGCCCATCCTCTACTACACCTGGACGCCCTACTGGGTGAGCAATGTGCTCAAGCCCGGCAAGGACGTGGTGTGGCTGGAGGTGCCGTTCTCCGCGCTGCCCGGCGAGCAGTCCGGCACCGACACCAAGCTGGCCAACGGCAAGAACTACGGCTTCATTGCCAACAACCAGCAAATCGTGGCCAACAAGGCCTGGGCCGAGCAGAACCCTGCGGCAGCCAAGCTGTTTGAAATCATCAAGCTGCCCGTGGGCGACATCAATGCCCAGAACTACATGATGAGCCAGGGCCAGAACAAGGCCTCCGACATCGAGCGTCACACCGACGGCTGGATCAAGGCCCATCAGAAGACGTTCGACGGCTGGATCAGCCAGGCGCTGGCGGCTGCCAAGAAGTCCTGATCCCTCCCCCAATCACGGCGACCGCTTGCGCGGCCGCCGTTTTTTTATCGCCGGGCCGCCCCAAGATAAAAACGCCCCTCCTGAAGGGGCAGCGAACCACACGCAGTGGGGAGCGTGGCGTGTCAATTTCAATCGGGCGGCAAGCCCAACCCAACCCAACCAAGGAGAGACAAGAACAATGAGCCAGTCTGTGCAGACCCCGACCCCAGGCCGACACACCAGGCGCCAGCTGCTGCTGGGCACGGCCGGCGCTGCGGCGCTGGGTCTGGGACCGTCACCGAGCCGGGCGGCCGGCCGGAAGGTGACAGGCGATGCGCTTCCGGGCACAGGCATCACCGTGCTGCCCGTCAAGAGCGCTCTGGCCGAGGAAAACTTCCAGACGCTGCTGGTGATGAAGGCGCTACGGCAGCTGGGCTACACCGTCAAGCCCTGGGAAGAGCTGGACTACCCGCTGATCCATCTGTCCGTTGCCAATGGCGACGCCACCTTCATGGCCAACCACTGGAACCCGCACCATGCCGACTTCTACCAGCAGGCCGGCGGCGACGCCAAGCTCTCGCGCAAGGGCGTGTATGCAGCCGCAGCGGCCCAGGGCTACATGATCGACAGGAAGACCGCCGAGCAATACCAGATCACCCACATCGACCAGCTCAAAGATCCTGCACTCGCGGCCCTGTTCGATATCGACGGCGACGGCAAGGCCAATCTGATCGGCCCCAATGCCGGCTGGGGTGGCGAGGCCGTGGTGGCCCACCATATCAAGGCTTTCGGCCTGGAAAACACCGTCGGCTACACCCAGGGCAACTACCCGGCCCTGATTGCCGACACGCTGGCGCGCTTCAAGGCCGGCAAGCCCGTGCTGTACTACGCCTGGACGCCCTACTGGCTCAGCAATGTGCTGCGTCCCGGCCAGGAAGTGGTGTGGCTGCAGGTGACACGCTCCTCCATGCCCGGCGTACAGGCCGGCACCGACACCCGGCTGCCCAACGGGCGCAATTACGGCTTTCCGCTCAACAACGAGCACATCGTGGCCAACAAGCTCTGGGCCGAAGAGAACCCGGCGGCCGGCAGGCTGTTCGAGATCATGCAGATTCCCATCACCGACATCAGCCGTCAGAACCGGCTGCTGCGCGATGGGGAAAGCAAGCCAGCCGATACCCAGCGCCATGTGGACGCCTGGATCAAGGCCCACCAGAAAACTTTTGATGCCTGGATTGCCCAGGCCAGGGCCGCAGCCCTGAAATCCTGATTCGCCCACGGCGCACCGGACCGGATCCGAGCGCCGTTTCCTTCATCCACCCTCTCGCTTTTTCATGCCGATTTCGGGGTAGGCACCCAGCACCCAAGGAGTATTCATGCACAGCAACAAGCCCGCACATTCGCCTTTCCCAAACCTGCAGTACCAATACCGCTGTCTGACTGCCATCGCCCTGCTGACCTTTGGCGCCGCTGCCGCACACGCGCAAACGAACGCTGGCGACCTGCCCGGCAAAGGCGTCTCGGTGCAACCGCTCAAGGGCACGGTGGATGAGGAAATGTTCCAGACCCTGCTGGTTTCGCGCGCTCTGGAGAAGCTGGGCTACCGGGTACAGCCCGTCAAGAGTCTGGAAAACGGCACCCAGCATGTGGCCGTGGCCCAGGGCGACGCCACGTTTACCGCCACGCACTGGATGCCACTGCACCGAGCCTTCTATGAGAACAATGGCGGTGAAAAAGCCTTCTATCGCGCCGGTACCTATTCGCGCAATGCGGTGCAAGGCTATCTGATCGACAAGGCTACGGCCGAGAAATACGGGATCACCAGCATCACGCAACTCAAGGACCCAAAGCTGGCAGCGCTGTTCGACACAGATGGCGACGGCAAGGCCGATCTGACGGGCTGCAACCCTGGCTGGGGCTGCGAGCTGGCCATCAACAAACATCTCAAGGGGCTGGATCTGGAGTCCCGCATCACCCACAGGCAGGGGAACTACCAGGCCCTGATTGCCGACACCATCACCCGCTACAAAAGCGGCAAGCCCATTCTCTACTATGTCTGGACCCCGTTCTGGGTGAACACCGTGCTGCGCCCCGGCAAGGAGGTCAGCTGGCTGGAGGTACCCAACATCCCGGGTGCCCAGGGAGAGGACCAGACCCAGCTGCCCAATGGCAAGAACTACGGCTTCAAGCTCAATCAGCAATACATCCTGGCCAACAAGGCCTGGGCGGAGAAAAATCCGGCCGCTGCCAAGCTGTTTGCCGTGATGCAGTTGCCCATAGAGGACATCAACGCCCAGAACATGCGCATGCGCCAGGGCGAGAGCAGCGAGGCCGATGTCAGCCGCCATGTAGACGGCTGGATCAAGGCCCATCGGCAGACTTTTGACGGCTGGCTGGCGCAAGCGCGCGCCGCTGCCAAATAAGGATCAAAAACGGCTGCAGCGCTTGACAGGAAAGCGCTGACAGATATCAAAATGATTTGCGAAGCGGGCTGCAGCCTACCAGTTGGCCTTGGCATTGCGGCAGGCTGCCTGGCTCGACAGTGCGACAAAGCGCTCCACGCGCAGCACCAGCATCTTGCGCCCCTGCCGGGCCAGCACCGGATCGGCCACGGCTTGCTCTACCACCCGGCCCTGCACCTCGGCCAGCATGGCAATGGTGGCGCTGCTGCGCGTGTTCAGATAGGCCTGCTCCAGCAGCACGCTATCGCCCTCGGGCAGCACGCCGATGATCTGGCCGCTTTCGCACTCCTGAAACCGAGGCGTCTCGCCGTCCAGGCTGTACAGGCCCTGCCAGCGACCACTTTCCCGGACAGGCTTGAGCCCCCCGGATACCGGCCCGGCCTCCTGGCCCGCTGCCTGTGTCTGTGCCGGTTTCTTGCCTGTGAGACCGCTCCAGGTGTTGTCCCAGGTCCGGGAAACCTTGTCCGTCATGCCGGACAAGCTCGAACAGGCGGTCAAACCCATCACCACAATGACACTGGCACCCAGGCGCCACAGCTTGCTCTGCATGAATACCTCTGATTTTCCAAAAGCAGGCACGTTAACAGACAGCCGCGTCCTGCAATTGCTGCAGATATCTCGATGCAACAAAGTGTTGCATACATAATCAGCCATCCCTTGAACCAATGCAGCCATGAGCCAACCTACCGCCCCCATCGTCCACGGCACCGAAGATGTGCTGATTGCCCTGTGCAACTCCGTCTCGCGGGTGCTGCAGGTGGCCACCCAGTGCCCGATCCAGTATTCGGGCATGGTGCAGCGCATCACCAAGACCAGCCTCAAGCCCGATATCGGCTGCTTCGTGCTGATCGACGGTGGATTTTCGGCCCTCATCATCATCAACTTCTCGGCCGATGCGGCCATGGAGCTTTATCGCAGCTACCTGCTGTCCATGGGCATGGCCGAGAGCGATCTGGCCAACTCCTACACGTCCGACGACGTGAGCAACGTCATGGGCGAGCTGATGAACCAGGTCGTCGGCGACTTTACCAGCAAGGTGCAGCGTGAGCTGCAGACCCACATCGCGCAAAGCCAGCCCAAGATGATCCGCCTGAACAAGCAGGTCAATCTGAGCGTGGATGCCAATCTGGATGCTCCGGAAGCGCGCCGCGTGACCTTCTACACCGGCAACAACAACATCTTCTATCTGGAGATGGCGGTGGATCACATGGAATTCATCAAGATCAAGGACTTCGAGGCCCAGGAGAAGCCGGACCCCGATCTGGTCATGGCCCAGGCCCGTGAAGCCCAGTCTGGCCAGGTACCTGCCGCGACCCCTTCGGCGGTGTCCTCCAGCGACACCGACGACCTGCTCAAGTCGCTCGGCCTGTAGCACGAGAGACACGCCGTTCCGAGGCGATCCCGGAGGTCGCCTTTCGCAGACGGTGGACGGACTGCGAGCGCGCAGGACCGGATCCTCATGCGGGACGTCCGGCGCATCAGCCTCTCCCGAAGACATTCTCCAACCGCCGCACCTTTGGACGGCCGCACTGTGGCTGAGGCCATCGCGGCAGCCTTTGCAGTCCGATCTGCACGGCAACCGCAGGGCAAGGGATCACCACACCCGGCCCGCGTGCAACCACCACGTGCATCACCTCCAGGGCGGGGGGCATGCGCCACGCCCTTTCACACGCTGGGGCAGCATGACGGCTGCAGGGACAAGGCGGAAATCCCTCGCCCCACCATGCCGGCCTGACCTGAAGCGATATGAGGCGGATCCGCGTCCCTCCCGCCAGCTGCGGTTTTTCCGGGTGCACAGAAGCGACTCGCATCACGGGCTTGTCCCTGCGCCCTCGGGGCAATGGATCAGCCTTTCGCCATCGCACCAGGCCCGGTGCCGGAGGGCCGCAGCGGCTTCGCCCAAAACCCTGTTCACAGGATAAATATTGCTTCTGCAATAATTGGAATGCCAACTATTTGAATACACAGAACATGCCCCGCACCGAGCCCCTCTCCAGCCGTCAGCGGCAGCTCATGTTCGTCATGGCACAGGTCAACAAGCAATGGCGCCGCACACTGGACAAGGTGCTGGCCCCGCTGGGCCTGACGCAGGCGCTATGGCTGCCCCTGGTCCACCTGGAGCGCAGCGAAGGCACCATGCGGCAAAAGGATCTGGCCCAGGCGCTGGCGCTGGACAGCTCCTCTCTCGTGCGCCTGATTGACGGTCTTCAGGCCCAGGGCTGGGTGGAACGCCTTGACGATGCCGACCGCCGCGTCAAACGCCTTCAGCTCACGACAGCCGGACTGGCGCAGGTCGAGCAGGTCCAGAGCATCGTGTCGGATGTCCGACGCGAGGTCATGCAGGAGCTGGCTCCCGAGCTGCTGGACGCGATGCTGGAGGCCCTGGCCACCATGCAGGAAAAGATGGCGGACCTGGAGACGGGCGCCAGCCCCTGCTTCACCCCCGGCCGCTGACGTGGCGCAACACACCACTGCATCCCCTCGACACGCCTCGAATTCCTTTTGTATGCTCAGTCCTGCAACCCCTGCACGCAAAGCGCCGCTCTGGCTGCTGGTCATGGTCACCATCGCCGGCACCATGGCCATGCATATGTTCATTCCCGCGCTGCCCGACGCAGCCCGCCACTTCGGTGCCAGCAGCGGACAGATGCAGCAGACCATCACCGTCTACATCCTGGGCCTGGCGCTGGGCCAGCTGATCTACGGCCCCATGTCGGATGCACTGGGCCGCCGCCCCCTGCTGCTGGCCGGTCTGGGCCTCTACACGGTTGCCAGCCTTGCGGCCTTTCTGGCTCCCAGTGCGAATATGCTGATTGGCGCGCGCCTGATCCAGGCTCTGGGCGGCTGCGCCGGCCTGGCACTGGGTCGCGCCATCGCCCGCGACACCGCGACACCCGAAACGGCAGTGGGGAGCCTGGCACTGCTCAACCTCATGATGATGATCGGCCCGGGCATCGCTCCTTCCATCGGCTCCGGCCTGGACGCCATGTTCGGCTGGCGCGTCATTTTTGCGGTGCTGGCGCTGATGGGCGCGCTCACGGCCTTCGGGGTCTGGCGCCTGTTGCCGGAAACAGGTCACCCCACCGGCGAGCTGAAATGGCGCACGGTGCGCAACGACTATCGCACCTTGTTGAGCTCGCCCCCATTTCTGGGCTTCGCCATCGGCGGCGGTAGCGCGACCACATCCGTGTACGCCTTTATCGCCGCGGCGCCCTTCATCTTCATCGAGCAGCTCCACTCCAGCAAGGCCCAGCTTGGCATTTACCTGGGAATGTTGATGGCCGGCATGGCCGCGGGCAATGCACTGGCGCGCCAGCTCATCAAGCGCTGGCCACTGGAGCGACTGATACTGGGCGGCAATCTGTTGAGCCTGGGCTGCGCTGCGGCATTGGTTGCCCTCACGCTGCTGCAGCTGATCAACGTGCCGGTGGTCGTGACCCTGATGCTCCTGTTCACCCTGGGCTCCGGCATGACCAGCCCCGCAGCACTCGCCAAGGCTCTGGGCGTTCACAGCGACCTGACGGGCTCGGCCGCCGGAGTCTATGGCTTCGCCCAGATGGCCGTGGGCGGCCTGTGCACGCTGGGAGCCAGCCTGGGCAGCAGCCCCGCACTGTCGGCGTTTTCGGTGCTGCTGATTGCCTGCGTTGTGGGGCAGCTGGGCTTCCGGCAGGCGTTGCGCCTGAGCCGATCCGTCGGTGCCTGACACCGCCCGAGGTCGAGCCCCCGAGAGCTCGGGACCTAGGACTTTGCGGGCACGGCTTTCGAAGACCGGACCGAATCTTCGATCCCCTGCACCGCATCATCCACACTCCAGGCGGCGTAGGCATGCGGCCCCAGGCCCGGGATCTGCGCACGTTGCAGCAGCTCCCGCACTCCATCCTTGACGCGCGCGAGTCGCAGCTGAACGCCCTTCTGTGCCAGCTGCCTGGCAAGCTCGCTCAGGGCCTCGATACTGGTGCTATCCAGATCCGGAGACTCCTCAAGACTGAGTATCAGCGCCCTCAGACCAGGAACGCGCCCCGCGCGGGCGCCGATGTCGGCCATGACGGCATCGGCATTGCCAAAGAACAAGCGCTCCTCGGGACGCACGATCAGCACATCGGGTACCGCCGAGGCCTCGGGATGCCGTTGTCTGTCCACAAAATCATGGCCATGCGCCAGCTGCCCCAGCTCGCTGACTTTTGCCTGTGCCATGCGCTTGAGCAGCAGGGCAATGCTGAGCACCATGGACAGGAGCAATCCATCCAGCACCCCCAGCAGGATGACGGCGGCAAAGGCAGTGACCACCAGGGCCCGGTCACGGCGCCAGACAAAATACGGTCTCAATCCGCTCCCGTTGAGCGAATGACCTACCGCGTGCATGACGATGGCGGCCAGCATGGGTTCGGGAATGCGCTCCATCCAGGGAAGCAACTGCCACACCAGCAGCGCAACGACGGCACAGGCAATGAGCCCTGCAGCCCGGCTCCTGGCTCCCGCCGCCTCATTGGCCGAACTGGCTGAAAAGCCGGCTCCGACGGGCAGGCCCTGAAACAGGGCCGAAGCCATGTTCGCCCCCCCCAGGGCCAGCAGGTCGCGATTGGCGGAAACCGCATCTCCGTGGCGCAATGCCAGGGAGCGGATGGAACTGTAGGACTCGGCATACAGAATCAGGGCCAGCGCCACGGCCAGCTGTCCGGCGCGCAGCCAGTCGGGCCAGGCCAGGTCGGGCAGGGTCAGATGCACGCCCCCGAGCTCCAGCGCCCCGACCGAAGGTATCCCCCAGCGCCGGCCATATCCCCAGACATCAAGCGCAATACCGGCCACGATTACCAGCAGCGCCGCCGGCATGGCCCGCCATCGGCCCAGCAGATGCAGCGTCAGCAAGGCCAGCACCAGCATGGCCAGCCCACGGAAGTTCCAGTCCGGCAGCATGGCCAGCAGCTCCCAGGCGAAATGGAAAAAGTCGCTGCGCTGCGGATGCACTCCGATCGCCAGCGGCAGCTGCTTGAGCACGATGGTCAATGCCAGACCCATGGCAAAGCCGCGCAGGACGGGCTTGGCGATGAACTGGGAGATGGCACCCAGCCGCATCAGCCCGGCCAGTACAAAGATGATGCCCGCCACCAACACCATACCTATGCCCATGGCGGTGCGATGCTCGGCCGGAACATGCAGCACCGAACTGCTGGCGGCCAACAGCACTGCCGCCGAAGAGGAGGTCGCAGATACGACCGCAAAGCGGCTGCTTCCGGCCAGTCCGTAGACGAGCAGCCCGGCGAACAAGGCCACCACCCCGGCCTGCGGCGGTGCGCCGGCCAGACCGGCGTAAGCCACTGCTTCCGGAAGCAGCAGTCCCGCAATGGACAGGCCAGCCACCCAGTCGGCGCGAACCGGAGCAGCAAGCAAGCCTCTGAGCGTTTGAGCCATGTTATCTGTGCAGCGAACTGGAGACTCCGGACCAGCCGGGCAGGAACTGCGCCTTGACGCTACGGGCGAGAGCGACAGCCTCCACGACCGCGGACTCGGGCAGACCCCGGCCTCCGTTGCTGCGCAGATCAGCCTTGCGAAACAGAGGCCGGTAGAAATCAGCCCAGAGGAACTCGGCATAGGGCGAGGCATCCTTGGCATAGCCACCCGCCTTGCGCACCTCCCCCGCCAGGCTGCGATAAGGGTCGTCCCTGAGCTGGCTCAGTTGCGGGGGGATCTGCGAATATTCGCATCGCCGCCCCTTCTCGTCATAAGGGTGCGCCCAGTGATGGAACTCCATGACGCGCCAGAACATCTCCACGCCCTGTTCGCTCAGATCGGCCAGCTGCATGACCCAGACGTTCTTGACCGATTCATGCAGCAAGGCCTGCCCCAGGTGATGGTGATCCACGATAAAAAACCGTCCCTGCGGCCCTTTCACTGCAGGAAACCAGTGACTGAGCAACAGTTGGTCTCGTGCCTTGGATTTGAGCTGGGCCCACTGTGAGCGTTTGAGCGCCACTTCGGCAGCGCCGACCGTCATCTGCGTGGGCCTGAGATCCGCCACCGAAACCTTCTCCAGGTGCTGCTGTGCGGGCATGCTGACTCCAGTCATCAACGATGCCGCATTGTGTGCAAACCCTGGGCAAAAAGAAAAGAGCCCGACATGCGGGCTCCCCCTGCTCCGGCCTGAACCCTCTTACAGATTGCCGACCATCTGCTCCGGCACGACCCACATATCAAACTGCTCGGCCGTCACGTGGCCGCTGGCGATCGCCGCATCACGCAGGCTGCTGCCTTCCCTGTGCGCCTTCTTGGCGATATAGGCCGCCTTGTCGTAACCGATATGCGTGTTGAGCGCCGTCACCAGCATCAGCGAACGCCCCACCAGCTCCTCGATACGTGCGCGATTGGGCTCGATGCCCACGGCGCAGTGATCGTTGAAACTGACCATGCCATCGGCCAGCAGGCGGACGCTTTGCAGGAAGTTGTGCGCCACCATGGGGCGGAACACATTGAGCTCGAAGTTGCCCGAGGCTCCGCCGAAGTTGATGGCCACATCGTTGCCGAACACCTGGGCGCACAGCATGGTCACGGCTTCGGACTGCGTGGGATTGACCTTGCCCGGCATGATGGACGAACCCGGCTCGTTCTCGGGGATCGAGATCTCGCCCAGGCCGCTGCGCGGACCGGATGCCAGCCAGCGCACATCGTTGGCAATTTTCATCAGGCTGGCAGCCACTGTCTTGAGAGCGCCATGGGCATGAACCAGGGCATCGCAGCTCGCCAGCGACTCGAATTTGTTGGGTGAGGTGACAAACGGGAAGCCCGTCAGCCTGGCCAGCTCCGCCGCCACGCCTTCGGCATACCCCTTGGGGGCATTCAACCCCGTACCCACGGCCGTCCCCCCAAGGGCCAGCTCGTGCAGATGCGGCAATGCGGCACGCACATGGGCTTCACCATGGGCCAGCTGGGCCACCCAGCCGGATATCTCCTGGCCCAGCGTCAGCGGCGTGGCATCCTGCAGATGCGTACGACCGATCTTGACGATATCGGCAAAGGCTTCGCTCTTGGCCAGCAGGGTGACACGCAGCCTGGCGATGGCGGGCAGCAGCTTGTGCTGGATGGCGGTCACGGCCGCCACATGCATGGCCGTGGGATAGACATCGTTGCTGGACTGGCTCTTGTTGACATCGTCGTTCGGGTGCACCAGCCGGGCTTCTCCGCGCTCGCCGCCCATCAGCTCGCTGGCCCGGTTGGCCAGCACTTCGTTGACGTTCATATTGGTCTGCGTGCCCGAACCGGTCTGCCAGACCACCAGAGGGAACTCATCAGGGTGCTTGCCCGCGAGCACCTCATCGGCGGCCGCATTGATGGCTCTGGTTTTCTTCTCGTCCAGCAGACCCAGCGCATGGTTGACGCTGGCGGAGGCCTTTTTGACCTGCGCCAGCGCCGCAATGATCTCGCGCGGCTGCTGCTCGCCGCTGATGTCAAAATTCTGCAGCGAACGCTGCGTCTGCGCGCCCCACAGCCTGTGGGCGGGTACATCGATCAGGCCAAACGTGTCTTTTTCCTGGCGGGTGACTGTCATGGAATCGCTCCTTGCATACAACTCGGCGCAGCTGGCTGAAGATGTGGCTGCCGTCGGCCGCAAACGGAAGTCCGCCCACCGTCAGGCAGGCGACCTCCACAACCGGCCCATGCTAGCGCACCCCGTCAGGCGGCAAGCACAACGGGGGGCAACACCCCTGCGCCGGCAAGGCCAGAAATACAAAGTTACATTAAATCAATATCGGACAAAGAATCCGAACGGCCTTGCTGGACCGCCACATCAATGTTCACTGATCTTTCCACCCCTGTCGCCAACACCTTCATGTCATCAAGCTACAGCGCGACGATGGTGTGTGTCTCCATCGTCATCGCGGTGTGTGCCTCCTTCGTGACGCTGGGTCTGGCTCGTCGCATGCGCATGGCTTCGGGCAGGATCGGACGTATCTGGTGGGCCATTGGCGCCATGGTGATGGGCACGGGGGTCTGGGCCATGCACTTCATCGGGATGCAGGCGTTTGAGCTGCCCATCACCCTCGGCTATAGCGGCGCGCTGACGCTGGCCTCCTGGGTTGCGGCCGTCGCGGCCTCGGCGCTGGCCTTCGGCGTGGCGACCAGGCCCGAATGCCGCTGGCCTCATTTGCTGGGCGCTTCGCTGCTCATGGGAGGCGGCATCTGCGCCATGCACTACCTGGGCATGCTCGCCATCGAGATGTCCATTCCGATCGTCTGGGACTGGCCTCTGGTGACGGCATCCGCTCTGATCGCGGTACTGGCCTCTGCCACGGCGCTGAATCTGTTTCGCGCACTGTTCTCGCTCTCCGGCAAGCGGCTGTGGCTGTTCCAGACGCTGGCGGCACTGGTCATGGGCTTTGCCATCTGTGGCATGCACTACACCGGAATGTCGGCCGCCAGCTTTGCCAGCGGTTCCGTCTGCCTCAGTGCGGAAGCGCTGAGCGGTCCGGAGCTGACCACCATCATCATCATCACCACGGTCATGCTGTTGATTGCCGCGCTGTTCAGCACCCTGCTCGATGCGCGCCTGCAAAGCACGGCCTTCAAGCTCAACCAGTCACTGCAGGAAACCAACGCCAAACTGCAACAGGCCAACACGGAGCTGCGCCAACGCGCCTTTGCCGATCCGCTGACCAATCTGCCCAACCGGCTGCTGTTTGAAGACCGGCTCATCCACGCCCTTCTGCGCCTGGAGCGCGCCAACCGTTCGCGAATCAAGGAGCGGCTGGGCATTCTGTTCGTGGATCTGGACGGATTCAAACCCATCAACGACTCCTTTGGCCATGCCGCAGGCGATCAGATCCTCATCAGCGCGGCAGAGCGGCTGATGGCGGAGGCCCGCAGCAGCGATACCGTGGCCCGGGTGGGCGGCGACGAGTTCCTGGTGTTGCTGGAGGACACCCAGGACGTGGCCGCCTGCATGGCAGTGGCCAACCGCATTCTCAACGCCCTTGCCCAGCCTTTCAGACTTGGCAACAAGGAACTGCAGATCACCTGTTCCATCGGCATCGTGGCCTATCCCGACCATGGAGACCGCGACCACCTGATTGCCAATGCCGATGCCGCCATGTATGCCGCCAAGCGAAATGGCGGCAACGGCTTTGCCGTGTTCGAGCCGCATATGGGCAGCGATGCCTCCGAGCAGCTGGAACTGCAAAACGACCTGCGCCACGCCATTCAGCGCGGCCAGATGGAACTGCATTACCAGCCCAAGATCGACAGCGAGCGCGGCAACATCATCGGGGTCGAGGCCCTGCTGCGCTGGGTCCACCCCGAACGCGGCATGATTGCGCCCGATATCTTCATCCCGCTGGCCGAGCGCTTCGGCATCATCAACAGCCTGGGCAACTGGGTGATCGAGGAAGCCTGCCGCCAACTGGCCCTGTGGCGCAACATGGGGCTGCAGATGCGGGTGGCGATCAATCTTTCCGTGCACCAGCTGCGCGAAAGCGGTCTGGCGGAGCGCATCACCCAGACGCTGCAACGACACGATGTACAGGCCAGCCAGCTGCTGTGCGAGATCACCGAGTCCGTGGCCATGGAGGACACCCAGGCCACTCAGCGCGCGATCGAGGAACTGCGCGACATCGGCATCTTTCTGTCGATCGACGACTTCGGCACGGGCTACTCCAGCCTCAACTATCTGCGCCAGCTGCCGGCCCAGCAGCTGAAGATCGACCGCAGCTTCATTCGAGACCTCGAAACCGAGGAGGATGCCCGCGCCGTGGTCCATGCCGTCGTGCGCCTGGCGCATGCGCTGGGACTGCGCGTGGTGGCAGAAGGTGTGGAGACCGCAGGTCAGCGGGACATTCTGATCGACATGCAATGCGATGAGCTTCAGGGCTACTTCTACGCGCGCCCCATGCCCGCAGACAGCCTGCTGGCCTGGGCCAGAGGCGATCAGCACGCAGGCCAGGCCGACTTCTCGGCATCCATCCTCGGAGTGCTGACCGGCTGAGCAACGCGTCGCCCCCGCAAGTCATATATAAGACTGGTGGGTTATGGCTGCAAGATTTGTCGTCTGGGCCGATAATCGACGGGTTTACCGTGCGCGCCCCACGCGTACAGATTGCAACCCCCGAGAAGCTTCACGATGACCACCTCCATCCGCCAGCAGGACCTGATCGATTCGATCGCAGGTGCCCTCCAGTACATCAGCTACTACCACACGCCGGATTTCATCCAGCATCTGGCCCGCGCCTATGAGCGTGAGCAAAGCCCTGCGGCCAAGGATGCGATGGCTCAGATCCTGACCAACTCCAAGATGAGCGCCACCGGCCAGCGCCCCATCTGCCAGGACACCGGCATCGTCAACGTGTTCCTGAAGGTGGGCATGGACGTCAAGTGGGAAGGCTTCACCATGGGCCTGGAAGACGCCATCAACGAAGGCGTGCGCCGCGGCTACAACCACCCCGACAACACGCTGCGTGCCTCGGTGGTGGCCGACCCTCATTTCAAGCGCAAGAACACAAAAGACAACACCCCCGCCGTGATCAATGTGCAGATCGTGCCTGGCGACAAGGTGGACGTGACCGTTGCCGCCAAGGGCGGCGGCTCCGAGAACAAGTCCAAGATGATCATGATGAACCCCAGCGACGACCTGGTCGACTGGGTGCTCAAGACCGTTCCCACCATGGGCGCGGGCTGGTGCCCCCCCGGCATGCTGGGCATCGGCATCGGCGGCACGGCCGAGAAGGCTGTGCTGCTGGCCAAGGAAAGCCTGATGGAAGACCTGAACATGTACGAGCTGCAGCAGAAGGCTGCCAGCGGTGCAGAGCTCGACGACGTGGAAAAGCTGCGCCTGGAGCTGTTCGAGAAGATCAACGCACTGGGCATCGGCGCCCAGGGCCTGGGCGGCCTGACCACGGTCCTGGACGTCAAGATCAATATGTATCCCACACACGCCGCATCCAAACCCGTGGCGATGATCCCCAACTGCGCCGCCACCCGCCACGCCCACTTCGTGATGGACGGTTCCGGCCCCGTGTACCTGGACCCCCCATCGCTGGACACCTGGCCCAAGATCGACTGGGCGCCGGACTACAACAAGTCCAAGCGCGTGGACCTGAATACGCTGACCAAGGAAGAAGTGGCGAGCTGGAAGCCCGGCGACACCCTCTTGCTCAACGGCAAGATGCTGACCGGCCGCGACGCGGCCCACAAGCGCATCCAGGACATGCTGGCCAAAGGCGAAAAGCTGCCCGTGGACTTCACCAACCGCGTGATCTACTACGTCGGCCCCGTGGACCCCGTGCGCGACGAAGTGGTTGGCCCTGCCGGCCCCACCACCGCTACCCGCATGGACAAGTTCACCGAGATGATGCTGTCGCAGACCGGCCTGATCTCGATGATCGGCAAGTCCGAGCGCGGCCCGGTCGCCATCGATGCCATCAAGAAGCACAAGAGTGCTTACCTGATGGCCGTGGGCGGCGCCGCCTACCTGGTTTCCAAGGCCATCAAGCAGGCCAAGGTGGTGGGCTTTGAAGACCTGGGCATGGAAGCCATCTATGAATTCGACGTGGTCGACATGCCTGTGACCGTGGCCGTGGATGCCGGCGGCACCAGCGCCCACATCACCGGCCCTGCCATCTGGAAGGAAAAGATCGCGACCGGGGAATTCAAGGGCATTGAAGTGGCCGGCGTGTAATCCCCCGTCAGGCCCTGCCTTGAAGAACCGCCTTCGGGCGGTTTTTTCATGCCCGATCGCCTGGACAGCGGCTGCAGCAGGGCCATGGGCCATTTCCCCGGCTCTTTCTCTGTGTGCGGCATAGTCGAGGCAAAATTTTTGTGAACCCATTCCAAGCCATGCAAATCCGAGCAGAACTCCCCGCCGATGCCCAGGCCATCGAGCAGGTGACGATCCAGGCCTTCAAGGACGCACCGCATTCCGACCACACCGAGCAGTTCATCGTGCGTGCACTGCGTGCGGCCGGGGCTCTTGCCTTGTCTCTGGTCGCGGAGATCGATGGACAGATCGTCGGGCATGTCGCCGTCTCCACCGTCACCATCAGCGATGGCAGCAAAGACTGGTTTGGCCTGGGCCCGCTCTCCGTCCTCCCTGAGAAGCAGCAACAAGGCATAGGCAGCGCCTTGATGCAGGCGGCCATCGGCACCCTGCGGACGCAGTACGCGCAAGGATGCGTGCTGCTCGGCGAGCCGTATTACTATCGGCGCTTCGGCTTCCGGGCGGTGCCAAGCCTGGTGCTCCCGGGAGTGCCTGCCGGCTACTTTCAGGCACTGTCTTTCGCAGGCTCGACACCACAAGGAGAAGTGAGCTATCACCGCGCTTTCGATGCCCGAGGCTGAGACGCGCACTCCAGTCAGCCGGCCGGCTCGGCGTCGTTGCCGGCCGACAGCGTGCATCCACGATGCATCCTGGATGAAACAGACCCCACGCACCGTGGTGTCTGCACGCATCGTGGAAGCAGGTATCGGGGCCTCGCCAGCCCCTACGGACTGCAGGCTTCCTGACGACAGGCACGAACTGCTTTTCTTGGGAATCAACGCATCTTGGTAAATACGAGACACCGGTCACACGCATGCTATTTAAGATATGCGACAGAGTGGGTATTTGTCTGACACCGTCCGGAATGATTTGCAACGCAAGCACAAGGAGTTCAGCATGGGCCATGTCGCAGCAAAGAGGGTGAGCGGTGCGCTGGTGGCGCTCTCGGGCTTTGCTTTCGCACAGACTCAGCAGCCACCGGCTGCGCCCAAGCCTGCGCCCTCTGCGGCGACCCCGGTACTGGCCCCACAGGGGGTGTATGCGCAGATCGACACCAGACTGGGGCAGGAGGCTCTTCGCCTGCTGTCGCAGGGTACGCCTCAGCAGCAGCAAGCCGTGCTGGAGCGCGTACGCGCCGCGCCCGAGCGCTTCCAGCCCCCGGTTTTCTATGTGCTGTCGCAAACGTTGTTCAAGGCCGGCCAGCGCGATGAAGCCGCATTCTGGTTCTACGCCGGCCAGCTGCGTGCCCGCTTCGACGCCAATCGCTGCACGGACGTCACCGCCCGGCAGGCGGTCGATGTGATGAATCAGAGCTATGGAGCCCCCATCAACCGCCACCTCTTTCAGGATCTGGACAAGGCGCTGGATCTGATCACCAAGGTGGTGGACTGGGATCGCCGCACGCCCCACGCCTACGACCCGCACTGGATCAATCTGCACGGCATGCAGGCGGTACAGGCCTCACGGGACCCGCAACTCGCCGCCAGGCTGACACTGGAATCGCTGAGCCTGCCGGCCTCCCAGTGGCCGGCCCTCGCCGAGCAGACGCGCACCAAATATCTGCAGGGTTACCAGGAAGCCATCAGCCAGCTCAAAGCCGATCCCAGATCCAGGTGAAGCACCCTCGATCAAGCCCGGAACAACCGCAAAAAATGCATGGAGCCTCACGCACGAACAGAGCGAGGCTACATTTTTTTGAATAATCTTGCGGCAAGACTTCCATGCCGTCTGATGGCATTCCCTGGCGGCGCGAGCCCTGTTTGTTCTACGATGACCCAGACCTCTGCACCCCGGGATGCGGCGATGCCGCTCGAAAGGAGTCCTGATGCACAAGCTCTTTGCGCTGTCCACCGCCACCACCCTCGTCGCCTTGCTGACCGCCTGTCTGGTGCCCGAACGATTCGCCGCCAGCGTGGACGTGCAGGCCGATGGCAGCTACAGCTACCGCTTTGACGGTACGGTGGTGAATGCCATGGCCGTGATGAAGCTCAGAAAGCAGGGCGTGCTGAGCGAGAAAGACCACCAGGGGCTGGCGGCGCAGGCGCAGCAACTGAGCCGCGACCCGGAGGTCAGGAAAGCCGTGTACACCGGCAATGCCCGCTATGCGCTGGAGATTGCCGGCCAGCGCAAACCCGGCGAAGGTCTGCGATTGCTGGACCTGTTCACCGTGCAGACCGACAGGAACGGCGTGATGACGATTGCCGCCAAGCCGCTCAAGGACAAGGAAAAGAGAGACTTCGCGCAACTGGGCATCACCATGAACGGAATCCTGAAGGTCAGCCTGCCCCGCAATGCCGAGGTGCTCTCGCAAAACGCCAGCTCCACGCCCACGCTGGGCCTCGGGGCGTACAGCTGGAAAGTCGGCGGCCTGGACGTGCGCCCCGAGATCCGGCTGCGCTTCAAGCCGTGAAGGCCGTGGCTCTGCGGGGACTTGCCATTCCAGGAGAAGATGCCTGAGCGATTTCCCGTATCTGCCCGCCAAGTCCTCATGATCCCGAACTCTGCATCGACATCCCGGCAACTGCCTTTTTCCCAGGCCTGCGAGAACAACCAGGCCGCCATTTTCGAGGTGCTGCAATCCGCCTTCCTGCACTGCCGGCATGTGCTGGAGATAGGCTCCGGTACCGGACAGCACAGCGTGTACTTCGCGCCACGCCTGCCGCAGCTGGTCTGGCAGACCAGCGACCTGGCCGACAGCCACCCGGGCATCCTGGCATGGCATGCCGCACATGGCGCGCCCAATCTGCGTGCACCGCTAAAGTTCGACCTGGCGACCGATGCCTGGCCCGCAAACGCGGATTCCTCCGGCTTCGATGCCGTCTTCACCAGCAACACCTGCCATATCATGGCCTGGCCGCTGGTACAGCGCATGTTCGGTCTGGTGGGCTCAGCGCTTCCCGAAAGCGGGGTGTTTGCCCTCTACGGGCCATTCAACGATGGAGGCCGTTTCACCAGCGACAGCAACCGCACCTTCGACGCCTGGCTGCGCCAGCGTGATGCGCGCAGCGGCCTGCGCGACTTTGAAGCCATCGTGGCGCTGGCCAGGCTGCACGGCCTGCAACTGGTGCTTGATCAGGCCATGCCGGCCAACAACCGCACACTGGTGTTTCGCAAGACCCTGCGGGAATCGGCCTGAAAACAGGCTTGGAGGCCCGCGCACGGATGGTGCAGGCTATTTTCCTGGGATGCCCATGAGACAAGCTGCCCGCGGGCAGCTTGTCTGTACGGCTGCGGCCGGCATCAGTTCCAGCCGCTCTGATAGAACTGCTGGATGAAGGACCAGGCCTCGGCCGGATCGTCGGTGTAGCGGAACAGGTTCAGATCCTTGGCGGAAATGGTGCCCTCCTCCACCAGCACATCGAAGTTCAGCACGCGCTTCCAGAATTCCGTGCCGAACAGGATCACGGGCACGGGCTTGCTCTTGTGGGTCTGCACCAGCGTCAGCACTTCAAACAGCTCGTCCATGGTGCCGAAGCCACCCGGGAAGGCCACCAGCGCCTTGGCGCGCATCATGAAATGCATTTTGCGCAGCGCAAAGTAGTGGAACTTGAAGCTCAGCCCGGGCGTGATGTAGGGGTTGCCATGCTGCTCATGCGGCAGATAGATGTTCAGCCCCACATTGGGTGCACCCGCATCATGCGCGCCGCGGTTGGCCGCTTCCATGATGCCGGGGCCACCGCCCGTGCAGATGTAGAAGCGCTCGCTGGGCGGTTGCTTCATGCCTTCGGTCGCCACGATGCGTGCAAAAGCGCGGGCCGCCTCATAGCGCTCGGCGTTGCGCATGCCGCGCTCGGCCAGCGCCATGCGCTGGGTATCGCCGCTGGCCTTGGCTTGCGCAAGCTGCTCGCGCGCCAGCTCCATGTCGACAAAGCGTGCACTGCCGTAGACCACCACCGTGTGCTCGATGCCACGCTCGATCTGGGTCAGATCGGGCTTGAGCATTTCCAGCTGCATGCGGATGCCACGCGTTTCGCGGCGGAACATGAATTCCGGATCGGCGAATGCGAGACGGTTGGATTGAGGCTCCAGCTCTTTGCCGTTGTGGGCCTGGTTGTGCAGCTCGGCCCAGGCATTGGCCAGATCGGTATCGGACAGGGGAGAAGAAATTTGCATGGACCCTCGGTTCTTAGAATGCTGAGCAGTGCGGGCTACTGCTATCCCTAAAGATTTCGTAGCACTGACCACCCATCCGTCAAATACTTCAAGATCAAATGCATCTGTAATGCATATGATGCTTGCACTATACGCTCACAAAGCTATAGCCCATGAGAGTATTTCGCCTCTAAACGCTGAAGCAGTTTGCCGCAATAGTGCCAAATGGTCTGCCAGCTTAACGATTGAACCCGATGCTCCAGCTGAGCATGCCCATGTAGGTCATGAACAGGGAGCCGACCAGGTGCACGCCGGCCCAGCCCAGGGCTGCAGCCAGACGCTGCTGCTGCAAAAGGCCGATGACCTCGGCCGAATAGCTGGAAAACGTGGTCAGGGCGCCCAGGAAACCCGTGATGATGGCCAGTTTCCAGGCCGGATCCAGCTGGGGCATGGCCTGGAACAGCGCGATGAAGATACCGATCAGATAGCCGCCGATCAGATTGGCCGCCAGGGTGCCCCAGGGAAGGCTGGCACCTGCGCTGAGCCACAGTCCCAGCCCCCAGCGCGACAGGGCGCCAAGGCAGGCACCGGTGCAGATGGCGAAAATATTGAGCATGGCTGCCAATCTAGCGCATGTGGGCGATCCCAAAAGGCTCGGGAAGCAGAATGTCAGCCTTTGTTCGCCACGGGCTTTTCAACGGCATCAGCGGCCTCTTCTTCGTCCAGGGGCTCGTTGCGTACCAGGTTGCTGAGCGTGGGCGGCACGCTCTCTCCTGCGCGGCGGGAGCGGAACAGCGCCGCGCGCATCAGGAAGATGGTGGTGATGGGCACGGTCACGGCAATGAAGATGGCGATCAGCACCGAGTGCATGACAAAACCCTGGCCGCTGACGGAAAAGTAGATCCAGGTGGCATGCATGATGAGCCAGCAGCCCATGGTGGCGATGATGGACGGCGCATGCACGCGTTCGAAATAGCTCTTGAGCCTCAGCAGGCCCACGGAGCCCATGAGCGCAATCAGGGAGCCGCCGAACACCAGCGCCGCCACCAGAATCTGGGCCCACAGCGGCAGATCCACGCCAATGACCTCGGTACTCATTCGATCACCTCGCCGCGCAGCAGGAACTTGGCCATGGCCGTCGAGCCCACACAGCCGAACAGGGCCACCAGCAGGGCCGCCTCGAAGTAGTTGGTGCTGTCATACAGAATGCCCATGACCAGCATGGCCAGCATGCCGTTCAGATACATGCAGTCCAGCGCCAGCACGCGGTCCTGCGCATGCGGCCCCTTGAGCAGGCGCAGCACCGAGCAGCCCATGGCCGCCAGCAGCATGACCAGGGATGCCATCAGCACCCAGTAAAACCAGGGGTTCATTCGAAAATCTCCATCAGCAGGCTTTCGTAGCGGGACTTCACGAAGTCGGCCAGCTTCCTGGCATCTTCCACCTCCAGTGCATGCAGCAGCAGCATGGAGCGGTCACGCGAAATCTCGGCCCAGGACGTGCCGGGCGTGAGGCAGACGATCATGGCCAGCACCGCCAGCCCGTTGGGGTCGCGCAGCTCCAGCGGGATCGGCACAAAGGCCGCAGGGTGCTTGCGCATGCGCGGAAACAGGAGAAAACGCACCACGTTGAAGTTGGAAATCGACGTGTCGCACACCACCCGAAATGCCAGCTTGAGAATGCTCAGCGGATGGCTGACCCTCACCGGCAAGGGGCGCAGGCCGCGCAGGAGCACGGGGATCAACAGACCCAGGATCAGGCCCAGCAGGATCTGGCCGGCGCCGACCGAGCGGTTGAGCAGCAGCCACAGCACCAGCAGCGCGATCGACAGCAGCGGTGCCGGGAAGATGGATTTCATGACGGTCTTCATGGGCGGCTGTCCTCCTTCTGGGCCGAAGCCGTGGTCCGGGTCGCGGTGCCGCCCTCGGCTACACGCTCGTCACCGATGCCGGGCAGTAGCTCGGCCTGCATTTCCAGCGCGGCCGCGCGCGCTGCTGCCTCGGGGCCAGCCGCCTCCTGAGCCTTCTTTTCCCGGGGCGCCGGAACCGGGGCCAGGCCCATGACAGTACGCACATAGACATCGGGCGAATGCAGTGCATTGGCCGCACGCTGGGTATAACGCATCACATCATCGGCCTTGACCGTCAGCGCCATGCAGCACAGCAGCAGTGCAGCGATGGGCAGGCCTTCTGCCACCTTGAGCGACGGAGCGCTCTGCTCCGGGTTGGCCCAGAAATGCCGGATGCCGGCGCGCGTGAGCGCAATCAGCGCCATCAGACCCGTGATGATGAGCAGCGCCACCATGCTCCAGCCCAGCGGGCCCGCCTTCAGGCCACTGGAGGTTCCCATGCCCAGCGGGTTGAGCAGACTGGTCAGCATGGCGAATTTGCCGACAAAGCCCGAGAGCGGCGGCAAGCCCGAGATCAGCAGCGTACAGGCCAGAAAGCTCAGACCCAGAAAGGCGGCGGCTGCCGGGAAGGCCCGGCCGATCATGAGCTCTTCCTCATCGTCGAGGTTGAAACCCTCGGTCGGCAGCAGTTCGGCATTCAGGAACGGCGCTTCATCATCCTCGTAGGGCTCGCCCGCATCGTCATCCACACGCCAGCGATCCACGACATCGGCGATCAGGAACAGGGAGGCCACGGCCAGCGTGGAGCCCGGCAGGTAGTACAGCAGACCGGCCGTCAGCAGGTTCTGCCCGAAGCCCGTCGCGGCCAGCAGGGTGCCGGACGAAAGAATGGCCGCAAAGCCCGCCAGATGGGTCAGCCGCTGAGAGCCCAGCAGACCGATGGCACCGAAAGCCATGGTCAGCATGCCGCCCACGATCAGCCAGGTGCTGCCAAACAGCGCAGAGGCCCCGGCTTCCGAGCTGAACAGCAAGGTCCACAGACGCAAGATGACATAGACCCCCACCTTGGTCATCAGCGCGAACAGGGCCCCCACGGGCGCAGTCGCCGCACTGTAGCCTGGCACCAGCCAGAAGTTCAGCGGCCACAGTGCCGCCTTGATCAGAAAGGCCGTGCCCAGCACGCCTGCCGCCGCATGCAGCAGGCCGCGATCGGCATCCTGCACCAGCGGAATGGCTCGGGCCAGATCGGCCATATTGAGCGTGCCGGTAATGCCATAGAGCATGGACACGCCGATCAGGAACAGCGACGACGCTGCCAGATTGATGGCGATATAGTGAAGACCGGCCTGAATGCGCGTGCTGCCCGAGCCATGCAGCAACAACCCGTAAGAGGCTGCGAGCATGATCTCGAAGAACACGAACAGATTGAACAGGTCTGCCGTGATGAAGGCGCCGCTGAGCCCCATCAGCTGCAGCTGGAACAGCGGGTGGAAGTGCACGCCGGCCTTGTGCCAGCGCGCGGCGGAAAACACCAGCGCGGCCAGTGCCACGACATAGGTGACCAGCAGCATCAGGGCGGTGAGCCGGTCCAGTGCCAGCGCAATGCCAAATGGCGCAGGCCAGTTGCCGGGCATGTAGACCGACATGGTGACGGCCGATCCAGCCTGATTGGTCCAGCTCAGCAGCATGACCACGATCGCCAGGCTGATCGTGGTGGAGAGGATGTTCATGCCCAGCTTCAGCCGCTGGCGCTCCTCCCGCAAAAAAAGCATCAGCGCTGCCGTCAGCATGGGCAGCATGATCGGCGCCAGCATCAGGTGCGGCATCAGTCGCTCGATCCAGCCGCTCATAGCATTTCCTGTTCGGTGCGCGAATGGGCACCATCCACATGGTCATTGCCGGAAGCGCCACGCGATGCCAGCAGCACGACCAGGAACAGTGCCGTCATGGCAAAGCCGATGACGATGGCGGTCAACACCAGCGCCTGCGGCATGGGGTCGGCATAGTGCGACAAATCGGTAGGGACACCGTTTTGCAGCACCGGCACCTTGTTGATCGAGAGACCCTGACGCCCCATAGAGAAGATGAACAGGTTGACGGCATACGACAGCAGCGCCAGCCCCATGATGACCTGGTAGCTGCGCGGACGCAGCAGCAGCCAGACCCCCGAGCCAGTGAGCACACCGATGGCAATGGCCAGAACGATTTCCATTACATACCTCCCCTTGCCAGGGCTGCGGCCGTGGCCGCCTGCACCTCGGCCTCGGCCTTTTTGGCCTCTTGTTCCTGCTCTTCCAGCAAACGCGCATGGAAACGGTGTCCGCGCACCGACTGGTGGGCAATCGCCGTCAAGATCAGCATGGTGGAGCCCACCACCAGCGCAAACACGCCGATATCGAAGAAGGTGGCACTTGCGAAATGCACATGACCCACCAGGGGCAGCGAAAAGTCGAAGCTGTGGCTGGTCAGGAAGGGGTAGCCCACGGCCACCGAGCCCAGGCCCGTGCCCAGCGCAAACAACAGCCCTGCAGCAATCCAGCGGCGCGGATACAGCGGCAAATGCGCTTCCACCCAATGCGTGCCCGAGATGATGTACTGCATCAGCAAGGCGACCGAGAACACCAGCCCGGCCACGAAACCGCCACCCGGCTGGTTGTGGCCGCGCACGAAGATGTAGGCCGCCACCAGTGTCGCAAACGGCAGCAGCAGCCGCACCAGCACGGCAGGCACCATGAGATAGCCCACCGCCGTATCGCTGGCATTGCGGGGGTTGAGCAAGTCGGTCTGCAGGTCGCCGGGCACATAGCGCTGCTGTTCCGGAATATCCATGGCCTCGCGCGCAGGACGGAAGCGGCGCAGCAGCGCATAGATGACGACGGCCACGATGCCCAGCACCACGATCTCGCCGAAGGTGTCGAAACCACGGAAGTCCACCAGCGTCACATTGACCACATTGGTGCCTCCGCCGCCGCCCAGCGCGTTTTCGAGGAAAAAGGTGGAGGTGCTCTCGTAGAAAGGCCGGCTCATCATGGCAAAGGCCAGCCAGGCCATGCCGCCTCCGGCAATCAGCGACAGCACCAGATCGCGAAGGCGGCGAGCCTTGGCCCTCGCATCGGCGTTGTCGGCGGTGCGCATGTTCTTGTCCCGCTTGGGCAGCCAGCGCAGCCCCAGCAGTATCAGCACCGTGGTGGCAACTTCCACCACCAGCTGTGTCAGCGCCAGGTCGGGCGCCGAGAACCAGAGGAAGGTCAGCACCGTGCAAAGCCCCGTGCCGCCCAGCATGATCAGTGCGGTCATCCGGTGGTACTTGGCTTTCCAGGCCGTTCCCAGCGCGCACAGGCAGCCGATCGCCCACAGCAGCACAAAGGCCGAAGACACCGGCAAGGTGCCGCGGTCACCGAGCTTCATGCCCCATAGCCACAGCGGCAGGGCCGCCGCGACCAGGGCGACGCAGACCAGCCACAGCATCTGCCACTGCAGGCGGCGCGTGGACAGATTGCGGCGCCCCGCCCGGCCCAGCCAGGTGATGCGGGCCAGCAGGTTCTCGAAGATCCGGCGACCGCTGACACGGCCCAGCACAGGCGTGGTGTCGAAGTGCCCGACCGTGCGCTGCCAGCGCAGCATGGTGTAGAGCACGATACCGCCGGCCAGCGCCACCAGACTCATGATGAGCGGCATGTTCCAGCCATGCCAGATGGCCAGGCTGTACTCCGGCAGGTCGCCACCCACGACAGGCGTCGCGGCGACCGCGAGAAATCCCCCCACCGCCCAGGCCGGGAAGATGCCGACGATCAGGCAGGCCAGCACCAGCAGCTCCACCGGCACACGCATCCAGTGCGGCGGCTCGTGGGGCTCGTGAGGGAGGTCGTCGGCCTTGGGACCGAAGAATACATCGAAGGTGAAGCGCAGCGAATAGGCCACGCTGAACATGCCGGCCACCGTCGCCGCCACCGGCAGCACGGTCTTGACCCAGGGCGCTGCATCCAGATAGACGGTCTCGGCAAAGAACATTTCCTTGGAGATGAATCCGTTGAGCAGCGGCACGCCGGCCATGGCGGCACTGGCCACGCAGGCCAGCGTGGCCGTGATCGGCATCATGAAGCGCAGACCCGACAGTCGCCGGATGTCACGCGTTCCACTTTCGTGATCCACGATACCTGCCGCCATGAACAGCGACGCCTTGAAGGTCGCATGGTTCATGATGTGAAAAACTGCGGCCACGGCGGCCAGCTTGCTGTTCAGACCCAGCAGCAAGGTGATCAGCCCCAGGTGCGAGATCGTCGAGTACGCCAGCAAACCCTTGAGATCATGCTGGAACATCGCGCAATAGCCGCCGATCAGCAGCGTCATGGCGCCGGCCCCGCCAACCAGCCAGAACCATGCATCGGTGTCCGCCAGCACCGGCCACAGCCGCGCCAGCAGAAACACGCCGGCCTTGACCATGGTGGCCGAGTGCAGATAGGCCGACACGGGCGTCGGCGCCGCCATGGCATTGGGAAGCCAGAACTGGAATGGAAATTGAGCGCTTTTGGTGAGCGCACCGAGCAAAATCAGCACCAATGCCAGAAGATAGAGGTGACTATCGCGAATCTGCTGGCCTGCAGCCAGCACATTGTCGAGGTCATAGCTGCCCACGATATGACCCAGTACCAGCATGCCTACCAGCATGGCCAGCCCGCCCGTGCCCGTGACCGTCAAGGCCATGCGCGCACCGCGGCGCGCATCCTTGCGGTGATACCAGTAGCCGATCAGCAGGAATGAAAAAAGACTGGTCAGCTCCCAGAAGAACACCAGCTGAATGATGTTTCCCGAGAGCACCACCCCCGCCATGGCCCCCATGAAGGCCAGAAAAAACGAGAAAAAGCGGGGAACCGGATCGGCAGGTGACATGTAGTAGCGCGCATAGAGCACCACCAGGGCCCCGATGCCGAAGACCAGCATGGAGAACAGCCAGGCAAATCCGTCCATGCGAATCACCAGGTTCAGGCCCAGCGCCGGCAGCCAGGACACCTCTTGCCTGAGCACCGCGCCATCGGCCATTTCCGGGAACAGCATCCCTACCTGAATCGCGCATATCAGCGCGATGACACCTGCAAGTGTGGATTCCGTATTGCGCGCATTTGCAGGCAATAAGGCAGCGAGAAGGCTGCCTGCAAAAGGTAGGAGGATGAGGTAGATCAAGGGCATGGGCGGATCATTCTAGAGGTTGACTTTATTTTTTCCGCTATAAAAACCTGAGCATTTCACAGACTTTAGACCACTGTTCTGCTTCATTTGATGACAGAAAATCCATCAAAACAGCGGGTTGCATGCAGATAAGGAAGTACATCCGCCCCACCCATGCACCGCAAACCAATGACATGCCCCCTGGTGCTGAAAATCATTTTTGCCAAACTCAATCCATCTGCCAACCCATGCATGTACGAAGCTATCGCCCCGGAGATGAAACCGCGCTGAGGCAGGTGTTCCACGACGCGGTGCATCAACTGGCCGCAAATCACTACAGCCCCGAGCAGCTCGATGCCTGGGCACCGCCGCAGACCGACCAGGCGGAATGGCGCAGGCGCATTCAGGCACTGAGCCCTTTTGTCGCCGTCTGCGCCAATGATCGCCCCATGGCCTACGCGGATCTGCAAGCCAATGGCTATATCGATCACTTTTTTGTGGCTCCGCGACATGCGCGCCAAGGCGTGGGTCGACGACTGCTCGCGCACATCGAGCAGACAGCGCGGCAACAAGGCCTGCAGGAGCTGAGCGCGGACGTCAGTCTCCATGCACAGGCTTTCTTCGCGCGGTTCGGCTTTGCGCTGCAGTATCGGCAGATGCCTGTGGTGCGGGGCGTAGCCCTTGGCAACGCGCATATGCGCAAAAAGCTCTGAGCTCAGCGCCGGCAGACGAGGCAAGCATGCACTGGCTCTGGACACCTGGGACCTCCACTGCGCAGAAATGGCTGATCACCATCTTCATGACGGTGATGACGGGCGCGCTCGCCCCGATCTTCTGGCGCAGCTTCATACCGACGGTGCACTGGCAGCAGACCGCGCTGTATCTGGCTCTGGCGCTCACCGCTGGCGCCGGCATCTGGCTCCGGCAGTTGCATGAAATGGGGCACTGGCAGCCGGCAGGCCCGTGGCCCGGCTACGGTCGTGCCAGGCGCTGGCTGATGGCCCTGTTCTGCAGCGCCTTCGTCACGCTGATGCTCTGGTTCAATCTGGCGGCCACCCTGCCCATGGCCTACACGGCAGCAACGGGGAGCCATGCCAGCATGCAGACACTTGCCGAGAAAAAGCGGGGCTCGGGCCGTCACGCCTGCCGCTATCAGCTCAAGCTACGCGAAGTCGATTACCTGTTCTTCGAGTTCTGCATGGACCAAGAGGGCTACGAGCACCTGCCATCGACACCCTTGCCCGCCCGGCTATCCCTGCGCCAGGGCTACTTCGGCAGCTGGGTGGAGAGCGTTCGCCTGACCACACCACAGCAAAAAGATGAGCACTGATCGCCGTGCCACAATAAAAAGATGCCTGCTTTTAGGGCGAAACCCACATCAAACAGGCGCTACCAGCTCCGTTTTCTATTTTTCTTTCACCATGCAATATCTTCTGCTGCCACTGATGCTGATCTCAGGCATGGGTTTTGTACTCAGCGCAATCACGCACCTGGCGGCACTTGCAGGGCAGATCGATGCAATAGAAATGCATTTACCTCAAGATGCTTTAGGACTGTTCACCAGCGTGATGAGTCTCGGGATTTTTGCCGTCTGGATGCCTGCGGCGCTGATCGCCCAGCGCATCAACAATGGCAACCGCCTTCATTTTTCGTGGAGGAAGGTGCTCGCAGGCTGTCCCGCCTGGATGCGCAACAGCGCTTATGGACTCTTTGCATACGCCATTGTCAACTTCTTCCTGGGCATCGGCAGCGGCATGGCGGAGTCGCAGCACGGCATGCGCCTCTTCTCCGGCCACTGGATGCTCTTCTACGGCATGGCGTTCTGCATCTTCTTCTCGCGCTCGAACCCGTCCACCATGACGTCTGTCCGCCATTGTCCTGGCGGTCACGAGATCGGCCATGACGACGCCTTCTGCCCGGTCTGCGGCCTGCCCGCAGCCCGCGACGACCGCGACGGGTGATCTCCCCAATCCCCTGAACGCGCCACACAAGTGCAAATCGGCGCATACTTGCGGGCGCATCATTGCCTGCACTCACCCTCTTTGCAACATGCCCACTCCTCACTCCCCCATCGGTATTTTTGATAGCGGTGTGGGTGGCCTCAGCGTGCTACAGGCATTGCGCCATGAGCTGCCTCACGAGCGGTTCGTCTATCTGGCCGACAGCGGCAATGCTCCCTACGGAGACGCCAGGGGGGACGCGTTTGTACAGGAGCGCAGCCTGGCCATTGCGCATTATCTGTTGCAGCAGCACGACATCAAGATTCTGGTGATTGCCTGCAACACTGCCACGGCGGCGGCCGTGGAGCTGATGCGCGAGCGCATGCCGCAGTTGCCTGTCATCGGCGTGGAACCCGCCATCAAGCCGGCCTCTTTTTCCAGCCAGACGCGCCATGTGGGCGTGATGGCCACCCGGGGTACCGTCTCCAGTCAGCGCGTGGCCCGTCTGGTTTCGGAGCATGGCCTGCACACCGAGTTTCATCTGCAGGCCTGCGATGGTCTGGCCAGGGCCATCGAGCAAAGCACCGAACAAGCGTTGCCTGCGCAGGCAAGCGCTACGGAGATCCGGGCACTGTGCAGAAAATACACAAGCGCCCTGGGCAGTTTCGGCCATAAAACCGGACAGATGGATACGCTGGTGCTGGGTTGCACGCATTACGTGTTCGTCAAGGATGACCTGCGCGCTCTGCTGGGACCCGATATCCAGTTCCTGGACACCGGCGCTCCCGTCGCGCGCCAGACCCGACGCATGCTGGAGCAGCGCAAGCTGCTGACCCCCGAATCCGGGGACGCGCCACAGCTGGCACGGGCCGAGCAGATCCAGCTCATGACAACCGGCCGCCTGAGTGCGTTGCAAGCCGCCGCCCAACGCTGGCTGCAACTGCCCGCCCATTGCAGTCAGGCCGTGAACGTGCGCTCGGAAAGTTCTGCGGCAACCCCCGCCTGACCCCCTGTCAGGCCCACAGCGCTTGCCCGCCCTGATCCAGATAGCTGAGGTAAAAGCGCACATCGAACTCCAGCTGGTGGTAATCAGCCTCCATATGCACGCATAACTGATAAAAGGCCTTGTCGTGGTCCATGATGCGGAGGTGGGCCAGTTCATGCACACAGATCATGCGCAGAAAGGCATCGGGCGCCTGTTTGAACATGGCCGCCACATGAATTTCGTGCCGCGCATTGAGCCGGCTGCCATGCGCAATCGCACGCCTGGTGTGCAACCCCAGGGCATTGCGCACCACATGAATCCTGCTGTCGTAGGCCACTTTGTGCAACTGGCCGGCGTTGCGCAGATACCGGGCCTTGAGTGCATCGACATAGTCATAGAGCGCCCTGTCCGTGCGCACCGCGTGGGCCTGCGGATATTTGCGCAGCAGCCAGTCGCCGGCCTTGCCGGCCAGCAGCCAGTCGCGCACCTGGTTCTGCAGCGATGGCGCGTAGCCCGAGAGATAGGGCAAGGCCGGGGGCGCCCCTGCTTCGCCCATGCCGACACGCGCAGCCCTGTCCTTGCGAAGCTGCTGTGTGACGGCGCCCGAATACTTGGGTGTGGGAATGGGCTTCATGGCAAAAGACAAACCCTCTGTCACAGTCCCGGGACTGCAGCACAGAGGGCTTTGACGGCGAAGGATCGAAGAATCAATGCAGATGGCGAGGACGGCGATTGCCGCCATGACCGGAGGCCGAGCCGCCCGATCCGCCACGCGGCGGCTTGCCCAGCTCCAGCGAGCTGACCAGGGCCTCGAAACGCTGCGAGAACAGCTTGTCGATCTCCTGTACCACACCACCAAGCTCGGCACCGTCGAAGTGGCGCTCCATCATGTTGATGACGTCCTGCACCAGCAGATCGCGCTGCACCTGCATGATGGCGGCAGGATTGGGGCCCACAAACAGCATCAGGAAGTCATCGCGGCTCTGGGCCTCGGCAGGAGCCTCTTCCTCGTCGAACTCGGTGTCGTAGAAGGTCACTTCGATCGGCGAGCCCTGCTCGGCCAGCTCGTTCAGGCCCATGCACATATCGTCCAGAGCCTGACGGAAGTCATCATCGCCGCGCACGGTCCAGCACATCTGCAACAGATGTTCTTTGGCGTCGAACTGGATGCCGGGCTCTTCTTCGTAAAGACTTCCCTCGCCATCCGTCAATGAGCGCGCGCCGGCATAGGCCCACAAGGGACGCAATGCATCTTGCAGCTGCTCATACGTGACGTCGGCACGGAGCAGAACCTGACCGTGGACATGAATTTCAAAAGCAGCGTTGTAACTAGACATCTTTTCTCTCTGGGAGTGCAGGCTCCGCCAGCATGACAGAACTGCAAGCCATATTGCATCGAAGCCGGGGCTTTTCCAAGTGCCTTGACCAAAGCCCGACATCGCAGTGCCCTACAGCATCACTACCCTTGATTTTCCCACCTTCGGCAAGACTGCGGGCGGCCGCGGCCATCCATCCACAAATAAAAAAGCCCGCTACACAAAAAATAGCAGGCTTTTCAATTCTGGTGCCTCGAGCCGGAATCGAACCGGCACGCTTCGTTAGAAGCGGCAGATTTTAAGTCTGCAGTGTCTACCAATTTCACCATCGAGGCCCGCTTCACCACCTGGCGCAGGGCACCAGGGAGAAGTATTGCATCAGCCAGGCGACCAACGCAATAAAAAAGGGAAGCTTTTGCTTCCCTTTTCAAAATCTGGAGCGGGAAAACGGGTTCGAACCGTCGACCTATACCTTGGCAAGGTATCGCTCTACCAACTGAGCTATTCCCGCATTTCTGAAAAGCCGTTCGCCTTACAGAGCAGCCTTGAATTATAGCCACGATTTTCAGTCGCTTTGCGAAAAGCACGCGGCTTTTGGGGATGCACTGGCTCAGACCGGCTGTGAAGCAGCTGCGAGCCTGCTCTTGACGATCTGCAGCAGATCGCGCTTTTGCACCTTGTTGGAGGCATTGACGGGCAGACCGTCCATCTGCAACACAAAGCGCGGCACCTTGTAGTTCGCCATATTCGCGCGGCACCAGGCGGTGAAGGCCTCCTTGTCCAGCGTGATGCCATGGCGTGTCACCACGCAGGCACAGCCGACCTCGCCCATGCGCTCGTCGGCCACGCCGACCACGGCGACCTGCGCCACCTCGGGGTGGTTGGAGAGCATGCGTTCGATCTCGGCCGGGTAGCAATTGAATCCGCCCACGATGAACATGTCTTTGAGGCGATCGGTGATGCGCAGATAACCGCGCTCGTCAAGCACGCCTACATCGCCGGTATGCAGCCAGCCATCGGCATCGATGGTCTCGGCCGTCGCCTGCTCGTCCTCGAAGTAGCCCTGCATGATGTGATAGCCGCGCAGCAACACCTCGCCCGCCTCGCCGGGGGCCACGGGCTGCCCCTGTTCGTTGACGCAGCGCACCTCGGTCCCGGGCAGGGCCTTGCCGCAGGTATGGGCCACGGTTTCCACATTGTCGGTGGGCTCGCACAGCGTGGCGCAACCGCCGCACTCTGTCAGGCCGTAGGCGGTCGTGACATTCTGGATGCCCAGTTCCTCGCGCATGCGCCTGATGAGAATGGGCGGTACGGTGGACGCGCCGGTCACCGAGGACTTCAGCGAGCTCAGGTCGAAATCCCTGAGACCGGGATGCGCCAGCATGGACAGGAACAATGTCGGCGGTCCGGGCAGGAAGCTGATGCGGTCGCTCTGGATGCGCTGCAGGATGGCCTGGGCATCGAACACCTGCTCGGGATAGACGGTAGAGCCCTGCAGCAAGGCCGCCACCCAGCCGGCCTTGTAGCCAAAGGTATGAAAGAACGGATTGACGATCAGGTAGCGGCTGCCTTCGCTCAGACCGACCACCTGCGACCAGGCCTTGAACGCCAGAATCGTCGGGCGGTGAGCGCACATCACCCCCTTGGGACGCCCCGTGGTGCCGGAGGTGAACATCAGATCGGCCGTGTCGTCCGGCCTGATCCGGGCTTCGCGCTCCTGCTGGGCCCGGACGGTCGTGCCCTCGGCCCTGGCCATGAACTGCGCCCAGCTCATGTCTGCGCTGGGCAGCACCTTGTCGCCAAGCACCACCACCTGCTCCAGGGTGGAAGGACGCAGGCCCTGCAGCAGCTCGGGGTAGTAGTTGCCCAGGAAGTCCCCCACGCATACCAGCACCCTGGCGCGGCTGCGCTCCAGGATATCCGCGGCCTCGGCACCTTTCATGCGGGTGTTCAGGGGCACCAGCACGCCACCTGCGGCATGCACGCCGCAGGCGGCAACGATCCACTCGCCGAGATTCGGCGCCCACAGCGCCACACGGTCGCCGGCCTGCACGCCAAGGCTCATCAGGGCCCGTGCGGCCTGACGGCTCAGCTGCTGAAGCTCGGCGTAGCTGATGGACTTGCCGTGCTCGACAATCGCCGCGCGATCGGCAAAGCGGCTGACCACATCGGCCAGCATGCCCGGCAAGGTCAGCGAGGACTCTGGCATCGCATTCTGGTTGGGTTTCGACATAAATTACTCCGGAAATCTGACGCTCAGCGTTTCACTGGTGGGCACCGACTGACAGGCCAGCGTCCATTTCTTGGACAGGTCCTTGGCATCCAGCACTTCGTTGTGCCGCAGCTGTACGCTGCCTTCCTGCACCTGGCACATGCAGGACGCGCACATGCCGGCCTGGCAGGAGTACGGTACGTTGATGCCGGCGCGCAATCCGGCCTCGAGAATGGTCTCCGTCCCCCTGCAGCGGAATTCGTACTCCTCTCCATCCAGGCGCAGCTTCACCACGGCTTCCCCGACTGCGGCCTCCACAGGAGTTGCCGCCGCCTGAAGCTGCTGCAGGGTCTCTTCGTCGGGCAGCGAGACAAAGCGCTCCACATGCACCTGATCGGCAGGCATCCCGGCGTCGATCAATGCGGCCTGCGCGGCATCCATGAAGGGGCCCGGGCCGCAGATGAACGCCTGGCCCGCATCGGCCACCCAGGGTGTGGCCCAGGCCGCTAGCTGCTTCCGGGAGGGCGCACCTTGCACCGAGTCCAGCCAGTGAATGACCTGCAGGCGATCCGGGTACTCGGCCGCAAGCTGCTGAAGATCCTTCCTGAAGATGACCGAGCGCTCGTCGCGGTTGGCATAGAACAGCACCACGCTGCCCTGATGCTGCTTGAGCACGCTGCGCAGAATGGAGAACACCGGCGTGATACCGCTGCCACCGGCCAGCAGCAGGAAGTTCTGCGACAGGTTGCGCGGCGAGAAAAGGCCCGAGGGAGGCATCAGCTCGATGGAGTCTCCGACCCGAACCCGGTCACACACCCAGTTGGAGCCCCGCCCCTTTTCCACACGCTTGACGGTCACGCGCAAGGCATCGTCAATCGCCGGCGCGCTGGACATGGAATAGCAGCGAGGCACGTATCGCCCCTCGATGGGCAGACGCAATGTCAGAAACTGGCCAGGCCGATAGCTGAACTGCTCGGCCAGCTCCCCCGGAACTTCAAAGACGATGGACTTGGTATCGTGTGTCTCGTCAATCACTGCGCGCACGCGCAGCGGGTGATAGCGCGGTGCGGTTGTCATGGCTTCACTGCTCATTTCTTCTTACCCCTTACTCACTCTCTCTGTGCCATCTTGCGGCGGAGTCCCGATGCAAGAGCCCCATCCAAGGGGTCAGGAACTGACGCTTTCCACGGCGGGTGCCGGCTCTTGCACCGCCTGCCCGGCCAGGGGCTCGTCCGCGTCAAGCGCCGCCGCCTTGCCGGCACGGCGGCCCGAGAACACGCAGTCGGCCAGGGACAGGCCGCTCACATAGCGCGAGGAGGCCACGCCAATGGCGGTGCGCCCTGCGGCATACAGTCCGGGAATGTCGCGCCCAGCGCCATCGATCACCGCACCGCTGGCCTCATTGACCTTGAGACCTCCCAGGCTCAGCACGGCCAGCGGAAACATCTTCTGGTGGATGGAGATATCGATGGCAAACAGCGAACCGGCCTTGAACTCGTGGCGCATGTCAGGGGACTTGCCCATCGGGTCGTCGATCTCGCCGCGTGCAGCGGCATTGGCGCTGTCGAACTGGCGCTGCAGGACTGCTGCATCCATATGGAGCTTGCCGGCCAGATCGGCGACCGATCGGCCCTTGATCGCGACCTTGTACATCAGCGCCAAAGCGGGCATGGACTGAAAGGCCCACAGGCCTCCGAACAGGCACTGCCAGGCTGCCTGCCTGCGAAGCTTGCCATCAATGATGAGCCAGGCCTTGCCACCCTGCTTTTCCATCATCTCGTAGCCGAGCTTGGCACCGTAGACCTGCTCGTTGCAAAACCGCTCGCCTCGGGTGTTGACCACCAGCCCCTTGGGCCAGACCGATGGCGGCGTGATGAAACGCCAGGCCGAGATATTGTTCAGATCCTGAGCCACCCCTCCCACGGAGAGCCCGAGGCGCAGACCCGAGCCGTCACAGCCCGCCGCACCGGTCAGCCAGCCAGGCTTGTACGCCGGTGCGTGCCGATCCAGCAGCTCCGAATTGAAGATATAGCCACCGGTGGACAGCACCACCGCCTTGCGAGCGCGGATATAGCGCCTCTCGCCGATCTCGCTTTCGATCTGCGCCGCTTCGCGGCGCCCAGCCTGGGCCCGTGGAGCCTGGTACAGGCGCCACTTGGCCACCAGCACGTCCAGCTTCTTGTGGCGCTCGGTACGCGGATCGCCCTGGGGCAAGACCATCACCTCCACGCCCAGCACACGGCCGCTGTCCCTCTCGCGCACCAGGCGCTGGACGCGGGCCTGCGTCAAGGTGCGGGCTCCGTGCGCCAGCGTGGACTTTTGCAGCGCGGCGAAAAACGTCGCACCCGACTGTCCCTTGGCGACCACGCGATGACCGCGCGGCGCGGGCTTGCCGGCCAGCTGCGGGTTGACATAGGCCGGCACCACTTCGTTGCCCGAGTAGTACAGGTACATGCCATCGGCCGGATAGGACGTCTTGTACGCCGGCATGGTGGAGGCAAATGTGGCACCCTGCTTCTCGAGCCAGTTGAGGTTGTCCACGCTATCGCGGCTGAAGCGGGCCAGTGTTTCGTCGCTGACCACGCCATTGACCTCGTGCCGGAGGTAGGCCGCCATGGCCTCTGGCGAATCCTCGAAACCAGCTTCCTTCTGGTATCGGGTGCCGCCGCCAGCGTACACCACACCGCCGGAAAGCACACTGGCACCGCCACCGCTGAAACGGTCAATCACCAGCACTTCGGCTCCGTGCTCACGGGCTTCGATGGCGGCACTGGCCCCTGCGCCGCCCCAGCCGACGACCACCACGTCACTGGCATCGGACCAGTGTATTTCATCGGCCGAGCGCACATCGAGCGCAGCCCCCACGGGATTGATGGTGCTGACGAGCTTGTTGGAATTGGACATCTCCATGCCTCCTGCCTAAACGGTCCTGCCCAGCAGATGCGGGTTCTCGAGCGGCAGCGGCGTGCCCAGCATGTGAGCAACGGCGCGGAAGGCAAAAGTCATGGCCGGTCCCAGGGTGGAGCCCGCGCCGGCGTAGGCCGGCCCCATGACGGAAGCGGAGTTGTTGCCCACGCAGTAAAGACCTTCGATGATCTCGCCTTGCGTATCGAGCACACGGCCATCCCTGTCGGTCAGCAGCCCGCCCTTGGTGCCGATCTCGCCCGGCCAGAGGCGCATGGCATAGAACGGCCCCTTCTCGATGGGGCCGAGATTGGGGTTGACCAGGCGCGGGTCGCCGTAGTAGCGGTCAAACACATTGCTGCCACGGCCGAAGTCCGGATCCTTGCCGACCCTGGCGTATTCGCTCATGCGGCGCGCACTCTCCTTCAGGCCTGCCGCATCCACGCCGATCTGGCGCGCCAGATCCTCCAGCGTCTCGCCCTTCCAGTAGACGTTGTTCAACCAGCTCTTGCGCAGCTTGCTGTCCGGTACGGCGGAGCCGGGCATCAGCGGGCCCATGGGGTTTTGCGCGCGGAAGCTGGCGTCGAACACGATCCATGCGGGCACGCCGCCATTGCCCTTGGCATGCTCGGCCAGCATGGCCTGCTGGAATTCGGGATACGGCCCGGACTCGTTGAGGAAGCGCTGCCCCCGGTTGTTGACCACCATGCATCCCGGCAGCGAGCGTTCCACGAAGATGCCACGGAAGGCAGGTTCCTTGGGAACATCCATGGTGGGCACGCCCCAGGACCAGTCCATCAGCGCCAACTGCGCGCCCACTGCCTGTCCGGCCCGGTGCGCATCTCCGGTATTGCAGCCTGCCGGGGTCGCCGTCCACTCGGCCTTGGTGGGCTTGTTCAGGTACTGGTCGCGCATTTCCTGGTTGCGCTCAAAGCCACCGGCACCCAGCAGGACGCCACGTCCGGCTTTGATCTGCAGGCGCTGACCGTCCTTTTCAACGATGACCGCCGTCACACGGCCCCCTGGCGCCCGCACCAGCTCCTTGAGCGGTGCATTGCGCCACATCTCGACACCGGCCTTGTTGGCCGCAGCCAGCAGGCCGGCCACCAGCGCCTGCCCGCCTGTCATTCGGCGATCGCGCCTGGTCTTGCTGCGCCAGGGATAGTCCAGGAAATACCTGAGCATGATGCCGAGGATGGTGAAGCGCGATTTCAGTTCGCGCGACAGCATGGAATGTGCCTCGAAAGCACTGATGCTCATGCGGCCGAACAGCTGATTGCCGGGAGGGCCGGGGCGCATGGTTTCCAATGCCGCCAGGCCCAGCTTGGCGGCATTGAAATCCACCGGATCCATGGTCCGGCCGCCGGGTCTGGAGCCTTCGATGTGGGGGTAGTAATCCGCATACTTGGCCATGGCACGGTAGGGAATCCCGATCTTGCGCAGGTACTCGGCCATCTTGCTGGCGGTTTCCACATAGGCCAGCACGCGGTCATCCGTCGCCATGCCGCGCACACAGCGCTTCAAATAGCCGAATGCAGTCTCCAGGTCATCCTTGATGCCGACATTCTTCTGGTCGTAATTGACAGGAATCCAGATGCCGCCGCCCGACAGGGCCGAAGTACCGCCAAACAGTTCCGTCTTCTCCACCAACAGCGTCCTGAGACCCTGCTCCTGGGCCCGAATGGCACCCAACAGGGCTCCCGCCCCCGAACCCACGACGATCAGGTCGTATTCCTGCTCTGCCATACCTTGTCTCCGTCAATTATCTGTTTTATGCATGGACTGGCGCTGATGCACACTGGCCGCAGCCACCGCGATGCGCGGTCGCGGCAGCCTGCTGCATGAACGGCGTCAGACGAAAGGTTCCTGGTTGGCAATGCCCAGCACGTGCGAACCGTAAGCGCGGACATAGGCGTCCGTATTGTTGGCGATATGCGTGCGTCCCTGATGGATGTCGCGGAAGATGCGCTCGATGGGGTTGCTCTTGAAAGTTCCGCTGGCGGCGCAGGCGCGCATCAGCTCGTTGGCGTGAAAGCCCGTCAGCTTGGGCACGTACGATGCCTGGGCCCGTTGCAGCAGGCGCTCTTCCAGCGTCAGCTGAATGCCGGTCTTGGCGGCATCCACGATGCGGGCATAGTTGCGGAACAGCACCACCTTGAGCTGATCCAGCGCAATCGTGGCTTCGGTCACGGCCGTCTGGGCGTTCACGTCCTCGGCCATCTTGTTGCCATGCTTGCCCACATGCGACGTCGCGCGCTCGGTGAACGAAGCGATGGCGCTTTCCAGCGCACCCAGACAGGCGGTGGACACCGCGCGCTGGAACACATGGGTGAAAGGGATGCGGAACAGCCAGTTGGTGTTCTGTGCGCGGCCGGGGCAACCCGCATCGCTGTGGTCGTTGGTGTACTGGATGCGATGTGCGGGTACAAACGCGTCTTCCACCACGATGTCATGACTGCCCGTGCCACGCAGGCCGAGCACATCCCAGTTGTCCTCGATGCGATAGTCTGCCTTGGGCAGCAAGAAGGTCACGTGCTCCAGACCCGGAGTTCCATCACGCTTGGGCAGCAGACCGCCGAGAAACAGCCAGTCGCAATGCTTGGAGCCGGTGGAGAAGCTCCAGCGGCCGTTGAACCTGAAGCCGCCCTCCACGGGCTCGGCCTTGCCGGTGGGCATATAGGTCGATGCGATCCGCACGCCGGTGTCATGGCCCCATACGTCCTGCTGGGCCTGATCGGGAAACAGCGCCAGCTGCCAGGGGTGAACGCCGACCACGCCATAGATCCAGGCCGTGGACATGCAGCCCTTGGCCAGCTCCATCTGCACGCTGTAGAAAACGCGGGGGTCCATTTCATAGCCACCCCAGCGCCTGGGTTGCAGCACGCGGAACAGACCCGCCTCGGCCATCTCCTGAACGGTCTCGTCGCTGATCTTGCCTTCGCGATCCGCCTGCTGGGCGCGGGCCGCCAGCCTGGGCGCCAGAGCCTTGGCACGCTCGATCACGGCCAGCGCATCGGGGGTGAGGTAGTTGTCTGTCATGGTGTTCATTCAGGTCTCCGGTTGCCGCTCCACCGGACGGCTTGTGGTGTGGTGGGCAAGGCTTCTCGCCTATGACAGAAATGCTCGCACCGCGCTATTTTCCGTTCATCGTCCGATCAGACTAACGACGCAGCAGGCGTTTCCGGCGCTTCTCAGAGCCGGATCCGGCGCCCCGGAATCACCAGGCCTGGGACAAGTACCGAGCCCGGTTTTCCCCTGCTAGTCCAAGTGAAGGATTCGTCGAAACGCCGTTCGCAGCACTCTCGCAGCAAGGAGACATTCACCTCATGCAAAGTACTGCAGCAACCTTCGACCCGAGAGACTTTCGCCGCGCCCTGGGCATGTTCGGCACCGGGGTCACCATCGTCACCACCCGTGCCGGGAATGGCGAGCCTGTAGGAATCACCGCCAACAGCTTCAACTCCGTTTCGCTGGACCCGCCCATGGTGCTGTGGAGCCTGGCCAAGAACGCGCGCAGCCTGCCCGTGTTCCAGAGCGCCAGCACCTGGAACGTGCACATCCTCTCCAACGAGCAAGAAGCGCTGTCCAACCGCTTTGCCCGTGTCGGCGAGGACAAGTTCTCGGGCCTGCCCCTGGACTCCGAGTCCGACCATGCCCCGCTGCTGCAGGACTGCAGCGCACGCTTCAGGTGCAAGACCGCATTTCAGTACGACGGTGGCGACCACATCATCTTCGTGGGCGAGGTGACCGACTACGACGCCAGCCCGCACCCTCCTCTGCTCTATGTGACCGGCGGCTACGCCATGGCCTCGCGCAAGGCTGGCCCCGTGGCCAGCGACCCCTCTGCCGACTGTGATACGGCCTATTCCGAAAACCTGATCGGCTACCTGATGGGGCGCGCGCACTTCCAGTTCCTGAGCGGACTGCGCAGACCCATGGCGGCCTACGGCATGACCGACGCCGATTTCTACGTGCTCTCGCTGCTGAGCATCCAGCAGCCCCAGTCCCCTGCCGAGATTGCCTCTCACATGGCCTACACCGGCACCGACATCGGCGCAGTCGCTCTGCAGTCACTGATTGCCAAGGGCTGGGTGGAGGAGAGCCGCGAGCGGCAGCAGTCCCTGCAGCTCACACCACAGGGCAACGAAGCCATCCTGCACGTACTGGCCGCAGCCAAGGCCGTCGAGACCGGCCTCGTCGAAAGCCTGGGCGAGATGGAAGCCGCCACCTTGCGCAACCTGCTCAAGAAAGCCATTGCCGCCACCGACCCTGGCCTGCCCAAGCTCTGGCGAGCCAAGGCTTGAGGCGCTGCGCTCCCCGATTTCTCACCCGAAGGCAGGAGACAGCCTTCGCCTATCCACTCCAAGCATCCAGAACATAGATGAGCACTTTTTCCATCCCAGAAGGCAAGTATGTGGACATCGGCAACGTGGCCGGCCATGCCCAGCGCGTGCACTACCACGAGCAAGGCTCGGGTGATCCCGTCATCTTCCTGCACGGCGCCGGCGCTGGTGCCAGCGGCTACAGCAACTTCAAGGGCAACTATCCCGAATTTGCGGCGGCCGGCTTTCGCGCCATCGTTCCGGATCTGCTCGGATACGGCCTCTCGTCCAAGACCGAAGAGCCCAGGCAGTACGACATGGATTTTTTCATCGCCGGCATCAAAGGCCTGGTGGACCAACTGGACCTGAGGAACATCACCCTGCTGGGCAACTCGCTGGGCGGCGCCGTGGCGCTGGGCTATGCACTCAAGTACCCCGAGGACGTCAGGAGCCTGATCCTCATGGCACCCGGCGGCGTGGAAGAGTTCGAAACCTATATGGCCATGCCCGGCATTGCCAATATGTTCAATATCTACAAGTCCGGCAAGACCGGCCCTGAAGCCATGCGCGCCGTCATGAGCATGCAGGTGGTGGACCAGTCGCTGCTGACCGACGAGATCATCAACGAACGCGCCCCGATCGCGCTGACCCAGACCGAGGCCTCGCGCCAGCGGCTCTACATCCCCGATATGACCGGGCGGCTGCCCGATCTCAGGTGCAACGTGCTGGCCTTCTGGGGCATGCAGGATGCCTTCAACCCCGTGGGCGGTGCCGACAAGCTGGCCAAGGGCATCCCGCACTGCCGCGTCGTGCTGGTCAACCAGTGCGGCCACTGGGTACAGGTCGAGCATCGCGAGATGTTCAACCGCACCTGCATCGATTTCATGAAGAACGGCTGACGACTCATGCATGACAAGCATTTCATCGAAGCGCAAGGCCGGCGCCTGTATGAGGCACTGCGCAGCGCCAGGACGCTCGCACCGCTGACCGACAGCCACCCCGCGATGACGGTCGAAGACGCCTATCACATCTCCCTGCACATGCTGCGCCTGCGCGAAGCGGCGGGCGAGCGCGTGATCGGCAAGAAGATCGGCGTGACCTCCAAGCCCGTGCAGGACATGCTGAACGTGCACCAGCCCGACTTCGGCTTTCTGACCGACCGCATGGAATACGAGGACGGCGCAACCGTCTCGATCAAGGCGGCCGGCCTGATCCAGCCTCGTGCCGAAGGCGAAATCGCCTTCATGCTCAAGAAGGATCTGCAAGGCCCGGGGGTGAGCAAGGAAGACGTGCTGGACGCCACCGCGTGGGTGGCTCCCTGCTTCGAGATCGTCGATTCACGCATCCAGGACTGGAAGATCAAGATCCAGGACACCGTGGCCGACAACGCATCCTGCGGTGTCTTCGTGATCGGCAGGCTGCACACCGATCCCGCTTCGCTGGATCTGGCCGAGGCGGCCATGCAGATGCACAGGAACGGCCAGCCTGCGGGAGCTGGTCTCGGCAGCGCCGTACAGGGCCACCCGGCCGAGGCCGTGGCCTGGCTGGCCAACACCCTGGGCGCATTCGGCATTCCCTTCAAGGCCGGCGAGCTCATTCTCTCGGGATCGCTGGCCCCGCTGGTGCCTGCCGCTGCCGGCGACCACTTCGAGATGGTCATTGCCGGCATGGGCAGCTGTTCCATTCAATTCACGGAGTAAGACCCCATGACGCAAAAGAAAATCAAGTGTGCGCTGATCGGCCCCGGCAATATCGGTACCGACCTGCTCATGAAACTGCAGCGATCGCCCCTGCTGGAGCCAGTGTGGATGGTCGGCATCGACCCTGAGTCCGACGGTCTCAAGCGTGCCCGCGAGATGGGCATCAAGACCACGGCCGAAGGGGTGGACGGCCTGCTGCCCTTCGTCAAGCAAGACGGCATACAGATCGCCTTCGACGCCACCAGCGCCTATGTCCACGCCGAAAACAGCCGCAAACTCAACGCGCTGGGCGTGCTGATGATCGACCTCACGCCCGCAGCGATCGGCCCCTACTGCGTGCCCAGCGTGAACCTGGCCGAGAAGGTCGCAGAAAAAGCCATGAATGTGAACATGGTCACCTGCGGCGGCCAGGCCACCATTCCCATGGTGGCAGCGGTTTCGCGCGTGCAGGCCGTGCGCTATGGCGAGATCGTGGCCACGGTGTCAAGCCGCTCTGTCGGCCCCGGCACACGCAAGAACATCGACGAATTCACCCGTACCACCTCGGGTGCCGTGGAGCAGATCGGCGGCGCGCAAAAGGGCAAGGCCATCATCGTCATCAACCCCGCCGAGCCGCCGCTGATCATGCGCGACACCATCCACTGCCTCACGGTGGACGCCCCCAAGCCGGCCGAGATCGAAGCCTCGGTTCGGGACATGATCCAGGAAGTCCAGAAATACGTGCCCGGCTACAAGCTGGTCAACGGTCCCGTGATCGACGGCAACCGCGTCTCCATCTATATGGAGGTCGAAGGCCTGGGCGACTACCTGCCCAGGTACGCGGGCAACCTGGACATCATGACCGCCGCCGCGGCCCGCACGGCCGAGATGTTTGCCGAAGAAATCCTTGCCGGCCGCTTCGAGCTGGCCGAAGCTGCCGTTGCCGCCTGAACTTAGGAGAAGAACATGTCCCTCAAAGGCAAGAAGATCACCGTCCACGACATGACGCTGCGTGACGGCATGCACCCCAAGCGCCACCAGATGACGCTGGAGCAGATGAAGTCCGTGGCCTGCGGCCTGGACGCCGCCGGCGTGCCCCTGATTGAAGTGACCCATGGCGACGGCCTGGGCGGCAGCTCGGTCAACTACGGCTTTCCTGCGCACACGGACGAGGAATACCTGTCCACCGTCATTCCACTGATGAAGCAGGCCAGGGTCTCGGCGCTGCTGCTGCCCGGCATCGGTACTGTCGATCACCTGAAGATGGCCCACGAACTGGGCGTCTCCACCCTCCGCGTGGCCACGCATTGCACCGAGGCCGACGTCTCCGAGCAACACATCGCCATGGCCCGCAAGATGGGGATGGACACCGTGGGCTTTCTCATGATGGCGCACATGAACTCGGCCTCGGGCCTGGTCAAGCAGGCCAAACTCATGGAAGACTATGGTGCCAACTGCATCTACATCACCGACTCTGCCGGCTACATGCTGCCGGACGACGTGAAAGAGCGCCTGTCCGCCGTGCGCCAGGCCCTCAGGCCCGAGACCGAACTGGGTTTCCATGGCCACCACAACCTGGCCATGGGCATCGCCAACTCGCTGGCTGCAGTGGAGGTCGGTGCCAACCGCATCGATGCGGCAGCGGCCGGTCTGGGAGCGGGGGCGGGCAACACGCCGATGGAAGTGCTGGTGGCCGTGTGCGCACGCATGGGCATCGAAACGGGCGTGGACGTATTCAGCATCCAGGATGTGGCCGAAGACCTGGTCGTGCCATTGATGGATTTCCCCATCCGTATCGACCGCGACGCGCTGACCCTCGGCTATGCGGGCGTCTACGGCAGCTTCCTGCTGTTCGCCAAGCGTGCCGAGGCCAAGTACGGCATTCCCGCACGCGAGCTGCTGCTGGAGCTGGGTCGCCGCGGCATGGTGGGCGGCCAGGAAGACATGATCGAGGACACGGCACTGACCATGGTGCGCGAGCGCCAGAAGCCCGCGCATCAGGCGGCTGCGGCAGCCGAACACGTCTGACTTCAGATTCTCTTTGTCGCTGTGTCGTGGGTTCGGCGGCTGCCTGGGGCGGTCGTGGACCCTTTTTTTACGCCATCGGCCCATCAGGGGTCTCATCGCGACAGCCGCAGAAGTCCGGCACGCCAGCCCGGTCCGCCATGAGCCATCCATTGCCGCGCCGACGGCGCGCCCGTGCGGTGCCCGCGCCAGATCGGCCAGCCTGGCCGGACCAGAGCTCAATAGCCCGAGGCGAACACGGTGTTCCAGGAGGTTTTGGCACTGGCCAGCACGATGCCGGCCGGCAGCCTGGGGGCAGTGTCTGCCTGTGCTGCCACGGCGGCCGCCTGAGGCAGATTCATCGCGGGCAGGTATAGCGCCAGCGCCAGAGCCGCCAGTGACGCTGCGCGAAGTGCATTCATCCAGCGAAAAGAGGTTTTCATGCTTGTCTCCTTTGCAGGCTCTATGGCCTTTCTGGCTCGCAGTATGGCCGGCACGGAGAACGCCACATCGTCCATTTTGATGAGCAGGTATTTACTTAGGTAGCAACCCCAGAGCGACACTTCGGTGCCTCCGCCGCATGGCTTCGGATCCTGGCACGCAGAATTCCAGCCATTCGAGGGCCATCCGCGCTTTTCAGGCAGGCACGGCCCGCTGGACAGATTCACTCACACTGCAGCGTGGGAACCCACTGCGGATGGCCGAAAAAAAGGGCTTTGCCTGCGCAAAGCCCCAACCCTTGAAGACAGTGCCCCACCCTCACCGGGCGGGGATCGGCGATCACATGTAGAGAATCACCAGGTCGTTGATGACAGCGGGACGATCCTGGCCGACCACGTGGATATGGAGCTCCATCGTGGCCTGCACTCCGCTCCTGACCTGCTCCACCGCCTTGATGCGGGCACGCGCACGGATCTTGCAGCCGGAGGGCACGGGGGTGGGAAAACGCAGGCGATCCGATCCATAGTTGACCATGTTGTTGAAATCCACCACTTCATAGTCCAGCGGAATCCGGAGCTGGCTTGCCAGCACCTGCACCAGCGCGCCATGGGCAATGGTGGTGCCGAACGGGCTTTTCTCACGCGCCTGCACGGGATCGGTGTGAATCCAGTAGTCATCGCCCGAGAGCCTGGCAAACTCGTTGATGACTTCCTGGCTCACGATGAACTCGTTGGACCAGGCGCTGTACTCCTCGGACACCAGTGACTTCATGGCCTCGATGTCCTTGACGGAAACCTTGCGCTTGGCTGCGGCAGCCTGCTCCACCACGGCAACCTGGGCCTCGGCGTCGACCTTGATGACGGCCGGCTGGCTGCCCGCATGGGCGGTAAAGCGCAGCAAGGTGACCTCGCCGGGGCGCTCGTCAAACACGGGGCGCACCTCCATGCCCACTTTCAGCGCCTCGGGATCCACACCGACCATGGTGGTGTTGATGCGCACGCCTTCACGGAGTTCGACCACGGCCAGGGCCTGGGGCATCTCGTCCGTGAATTCGGGCATGGTGGGAATGCGCGCGATGGTGAAGCTGTAGAGCGTGCCCTCGCCAGACACTTTGCGCCACTTCAGGGAACGCGATCCGCAAGTGGGGCAATGGGTCCGTGGAAAAAACAGCGAATGTCCACGATCGCATTGCTGAATGCGCACTTCGTGGGCCTTGAGACCTTCCCAGTACGGCGCAGAAATTTCCGTGGGATGAGGCAGAGGTTTGTTCCAAGCCATGTTCTTATGCTCCCCGCAGGATCAACGCGCCCTGCTCGCTCATCACGCCACCGGTGCCGGACACATAGGCCAGATCGTGGCGAGGCAGTTGCCTGTCGCCTGCTCGCCCCTGGATCTGGTGCACTGCTTCGATCACCTGGGACATGCCGCCCGCCGTGCCGGACTGGCCGAAGCTCAACTGGCCTCCATGGGTGTTCATGGGGAAGTTGCCCTTGAAGGTGAAGTCGTTGTCGCGCAGAAAGTCCATGCCCTTGCCCTTTGCACAAAATCCCGCGTCTTCCAGCGTCAGCATCACGGTAATCGTGTAGCAGTCATAGATTTGCGCCATATGCATGTCGCCAGGGCGCATGCCCGCCATTTCGAACGCCTTGGCTGAGGCCGGTCCGATGGGGGTCTGGAGCATGTCGGCCATATAGGTGGGGGACTTGCTGCTCACATGTTCGCCGCAGCCGACGATGCTGACGGGACGGTGTCTGGTGGTCCTGGCGCGGTCGGCGCGGGTGACGATCATGGCACCGCCGCCCGCAGCCGGCAGGACGATTTCCAGCACGTGCAGAGGGTCCGCCACCATGCGCGAGTTCAGCACGTCGTCCACGGTGATGGGCTGACCATAGAACATGGCATCGGGGTTGTGGCACGCATTGAAGCGCTGGTCCACGCAGATGCGCGCCAAAGCGGCCGCATCATAGCCATGGATCGCGCCGTAGCGCTGGGCAATCATGGCATAGCCGGTGTTCTGCGCCATATGACCATAGGGCAGATCCATCTCGGCCTCCGGTGCGCCAAAACGGGTGCTGTGGCCACCGAAGCGGCTGGCCTTCATGACTTCCTTGATGTGGTCATCATGCTCGGAGATCGGCGCCATGCGCGCCGGCAGCACACAGACCACGGTATTGCACAGCCCCAGCTCGATCGCAGCGGCCGCGCGCCAGACCATGGCCACGGAGCTGGCCCCTCCCAGATCGACCACTTCGGCAAAGTTCAGGCGCACGCCCAGGTACTCGCCGGCCATGGCCGGCACAAAGCAGCTGGCTTCATGAAAGTGCGGGGCGCTGGTGATGAGGCCGTCCACCTCGGACAGCTCCATGCCGGCGTCCTCCAGAGCCTGCAGCGCCAGGTCGGCCACCTGCTCCAGATGGAACATGCGCGGTGCCGTTGCGTACTTCTGCGGCCTGTACTGCGCGACGCCAACCAGCGCCGCTTTTCCTTGCAAACCCATATGTCTCCCTTACCAAGAAAGTGTGCATTCATTGTGTAAATGAAGCAGACCGAATCCATCGTCTGTAGAGACTAAAAAGCCGGCCCCGTACATACCCCTAATTCTCCGGGCAAACGTCCATTCGGACGATGTTGCTGAAGCTCCAAATCAAGAACCTGCACCCGTGTTTGCAATACATGCACAGCGTGTACGAATCAACAAGGAGACAACGTGAAAACAGCCGTCGGTATAGGCGCAGCAGCATTGGTGGCCTTTGCCTCAGCGCTCGCCTTTGCGCCCCGCACACCGCCCCCGCTGGCGCCCACCACCATTGGCGTCGAGCGCAGCCATTTCAACACCGTCACACAGGTGGGTGAACGTCTGCTGGCCGCTGGCGCACTGGGCGAGATCCTGTACTCGGACGACAAGGGCGCACACTGGCTGCAGGCACGGATCAAGGAGCAGCGCCAGGCACTCCTCATCAGCATGGCTTTTGCGCCCGACAGAAAGACCGGCTTTGCCGTGGGTCATGAGGGCTGGATTCTGCGCAGCAAAGACAGCGGCAGCACCTGGGAGGAGGTCGCCTTCTCCAAGGAAAACGGTGAGCCTCTGATGTCGATCGCACGCCTTCCCTCGGGCGACTGGATCAGCGTCGGCGCCTTCGGCCGTGCCATCACCTCCAGGGACAACGGCCAGACCTGGGAGCCTCTGGCCCTGCCCGCAGAGGTCGAGGACAAGCACATGAACCGCATTGCCAGCACCGAGGACGGCAAGCACTGGCTGATCGTGGGCGAGCGCGGTCTGGTCATTCGATCCGAAGACTCCGGCGCCAACTGGCAGATCGAGCCAGAGTTCTACAAGGGCTCCTTCTACAACGCCATGGCAACGCGCGAAGGCGGATGGCTGATCTACGGCATGCGCGGCAACGCCTTCGTACAGGCCGCACCGGGCATGCCCTGGCTCAAGTCGGCAATTCAGGCCCCGGTCTCCTTTTTCGGCCATGCGCAGGAAAAGGATGGAACCATCATCCTGGTGGGACAAGGCAGCATGCTCGGCCTGAGCAAGGACGGCGGCAAGAGCTTCAGTCTGCAACGCGCCAAAGGCCGCGCCACCCTGACCGACATCGTTCTGACCGGCCCCGACAGCGGCTGGATGTCCAGCGATGCGGGTCTGCAGCCCTTCCCCCCTTCACCACAAGCCAAGGCAGCCACTCAGGCTGACCCAGGAGCGACCCCATGACTCTGAGCGAACCTACCAGCCGGCTGGACCGGTTCATTGCATCCACGGCACGCTGGCTGATCTCGTGGAGCAAGTCCATCGTCGTACTGACGCTGGTCGCCACGGCGCTGCTGGCTGTCTCCGCCATGCGCACGCACCTCGACCCCGGCTTCAACAAGCTGATTCCCATGCGCCATGAGTACATGTCGGCATTTCTCAAGCATGCCTCCACCTTCTCCGGTGCCAACCGCATTCTGGTGAGCGTGGAGTGGAAGGGCCGGCAAGGCGACATCTACAACAAGGAATTCCTGGATACGCTGCGCGGCGTGACGGACGAAGTCTTCTTCACCCCCGGCGTCAATCGCGGCCAGGTGTACTCGCTGTTCACACCGAACGTGAAATACATCGAGATCACCGAAGACGGCTATGTGGGCGAGGTACTGATCCCGTCCCGCTTCGAGGCCAACGAGCAGGGACTGGCACAGGTGCGCTCCAACGTGGCCAAGTCCGGCCAGATCGGCTCCCTGGTCAGCAACGATCTGAAGTCCGCCATGGTGCGGGCCGACCTGCTCGAGGTCGACCCCAAGAGCGGCGAGAAGCTCGACTATCACCAGGTTGCGCAGCGCCTGGAGGAGATCCGCAGCAAGTTCGAAAGCAAGGACATCTCGATTCACATCATCGGGTTCTCCAAGGTGCTGGGCGACGTGATGGAAGGGCTGACCACGGTCATGACCTTCTTCGCCATCGCCTTTGTCATCACGGCCATCATGCTGCGCCTCTATACCCGGTCCACCAACATCACGGTGGTCGGCCTGGCCGTGGCATTGCTGCCTGTGATCTGGCTGCTGGGCATCCTGCCGCTGATCGGCTACGGCATCGATCCCATGTCCATCCTCGTGCCCTTTCTGATCTTCTCCATCGGCGTATCCCACGCCGTGCAGATGACAGGCGCCTGGAAACATGACGTGCGCGCCGGCCTCAGCTCCAGCCTGGCCGCCGAGAACGCGATTCGCAAGCTGGCCATTCCCGGTGCCCTGGCGCTGCTGACCAATGCCCTGGGCTTCATGGTCATCATGCTGATCGACATCCCCATCGTTCACGAGCTGGGTGTGACTGCCTGCATGGGCGTGCTGCTGATGATCATCACCAACAAGGTCTTCCTGCCTGCGGTGCTGGCCAATCTGCGGCTGGAGAAGAAAGCCTTGCAGGCTCCCACCCCGACCGCCAACGGCCGCAACCCGCTCTGGTGGAAGCTGTCGGCACTGGCCGAGTCCCGCCCCGCCGCACTGACGCTTGCGGTGTCGCTGGTGCTGCTGGCGGCCGGCACCTACGAGTCGCGCAGGCTGCTGACCGGTGACGTAGGCACGGGTGCGCCCGAGCTGCGTGCCGAATCGCGCTACAACCGGGACAACGACAACATCATCGGCAGCTACTCGATCGGCATGGATGTGCTCTCCGTCTTCGTGGAAACCTCCAATCTCGACGAAGGCTGCCTGAACTGGCAGGTGATGAATGCCGTGGAGCGCTTCGAATCGCGCATGCGACGGGTCGACGGCGTGCAATCGGTCTCCACCGTCTCCGGTCTGGCCAAGATTGCGGCATCCAGCAACAACGAGGGCAATCCCCGCTGGGCGGCGCTGCAGCGCACCGAAGCCGCGTTGCGCTCGGGGGCCAAGGCACTGTCTCCCGATCTGGGCCTGAACACCGAGGGCTGCAAGGTCATCAATCTGCAGGTCTTCCTCAAGGACCACGAAGGCGCCACGCTGACCCACGTGGTGGACGAGGTACGCCGCTTCATCGCGGCGGACAAGACGCCCAACGTCAAGTTCCTGCTGGCAGGGGGCAATGCCGGCGTCGCGGCCGCCACCAACGAAGCCGTGGAACATGCCGAAGTGCAGATGCTGGGCTCCATCTTTGGCGCCATCACGCTGCTGTGCTGGCTGACCTTCCGCAGCTGGCGCGCCGTGCTGTGCATCGTCGTGCCCCTGGCTATCGTTTCCATACTCTGCAACGCCTTGATGGCCATGCTGGGCATTGGCCTCAAGGTCCCCACGCTGCCCGTGGTGGCCCTGGGGGTGGGCGTGGGTGTGGACTACGGCATCTATCTGTTCGAGAGCATGCAGCACGAGCTGCGCGAGCGCGACATCACGCTGCGCGAGGCTTTCTATGAAGCCATGCGTCAGCGGGGCAACGCCGCCATCTTCACCGCGCTGACCATGTCCATCGGCGTGGGCACCTGGGCTTTCTCGGCGCTGAAGTTCCAGGCCGACATGGGCATCCTGCTGGCCTTCATGTTCCTGGTGAACATGCTGGGCGCCATCTTTCTGCTGCCCGCCATGGCCTACTGGTTGAATGTGGGCGTGGCCGAAGCCAGGGCACGTGTCAGGCGACTGCAACGGCAGCCCCGACATGCCCCCGCAGGCAGCGCAGGCGGCATCGGCCACGCAGGTGGCATGCTCAAACCAGAACCCCAGTCCTCCGTGAACGGCAAGGTGTGATGCAGACCGCAGCAAGCACGCTGGAGCAGCTTCTCCTGGAGCATGCCCTGACCCAGCCCCTGATCCGCTATGCCACGGCCTGCGACACCCGCGACTGGGACATGCTGCAGCAGGTGTTCGCGCCCGACTGCACCACGGTCTATGGTGGCAGTTACCGCTGCGAGGGGATCGCCAAGGTGCGCCGCATGATCAGCTCACACCTTGACGGCTGCGGCCCCACGCAGCATCTGCTGGGCAATCTGGAGGTCGATGCCCACGACCCGGATCGACCGCGCAGCAGGATTCAGGTGCGTGCCGTGCACCAAGGACTGGGGGCACGCAGCCATCTGCGCTACGACGCCATCGGCTTTTACGAAGACGAATGGGTGCGGATGCCGGCAGGCTGGCGCATTCACAAGCGCAGCATGACGATGCTGCTGGAGCTCGGGGATCGCAGCGTGCTGCAACCCGCCACCTGAGCCGCAGGACTTCACCAGGCCGCGCAGCCCCGGACGCGCGGCTTTTCCATTGATCAGCGACTCCATGGATCGGTTCATGCCTATGCTGTCCAATCAGACGCAGGACATGAAAAAGGCCAGCGATCGCTGGCCTGGCTGCGCCCCGAGAGCCTTGCCTACTGTTCAAACTTCACCTTGAGAAACTGCAGCAGCTGCTTGGCAGCCAGGCTGCGTGCGGTCTCGTCGCGTCCGGCGATATAGCCTACCTTGACGCAGTCTCCCAGTGCTTTGCCGCTTTGCACCCGTATCCTGTAACGCGTCTGCCGATCGGTCTGGGCGCCGGCGGGAATCAGAGGCTGGCCATTGAGGACGGGAAAGTCCCTGTCGTTGAACTCGATCGTGCAGCCGGCCAGATAGGGGCGATCCGTCATCTCGCGCGGCCTCTCGCTTTCCCAGTCATGGCCGGCCCTGGCATAGACCACGGTGCTGACTTCAGAGCCCGCCTCACGCAGGATCTTTTCCTGCTGCGCACACGCGACCAGGTCGTTGGATGCATCCTCCCCCGCGCGGAAGCTGAGAAGGGGCGAACCGGTGGTCTTGCGCGACTGCAGCAGCGCGTAGCAGGGCCCGTAGAAGTCCACATGCAGGGCAAAGGGCTGGATGAAAGGCGCCAGCTTGTCACGAATGCGTGCATCCAGGCTCAGGCGTGCCGCGACACCGCCTTTCGAAAAACCCATCACCCCGATGCGCCAGCCATCGATGGCCGGGTGCTTGTTCAAGGCCTTGAGTGCGGCATAGGCATCAGCCACGGCATCGAACTCGGAGGTTCCCATGATCTTGAACGCATAGGACATGTCTTCGCTGATGCCGCGCGGCTTGAAGCTATCGACCAGCAATGCAGCGATGCCATTGTCGGCCAGCATCTGGGCCATGTCGTTCTCGCGTCCGGGAATAGCCCCCGCACCGCCTGGCAGCACCACCATGGCAGGCACCTGCTTCCTGTCGCTGGCACCCTTGGGCAGGAACAGCTTGCCCATGCCCATGGTGGGCTCAGCCCTGGCGGGCTGGCCGAGCAGCACATCCAGGTCGTACGGGCTGCTGGACTTGAAACGGATGTCGCCTTGCGTATCTCCGCGCAGCTCGGTGGGGGCCATCAAGGGAGCCACCTTGGGCAAGGGCGGCAACGCATCGAACAGATGCTGTGCCCCAGCCGCGGTGCTCACCAGGCCCAGAGCCACGGCCCGCAAAGGAGCGGCCCATCTTCCGGTCGGTCTTAGCATTGGTATGCCTCCTTATCAAACACAAAAGCCCGGAGAGCCGGGCTTCTGTGGTGCTGGCCCGTCGGGATGCGTCAGAACGAGTACTTGGCGGTCACAGACAGCTGGTCGCGGTCGGCCAGAGGGCGTGCACGCAAGGCATCTGCAGAAGGATTGCCCAGGTAGTTGATATAGGCCACGTTGATCGAGAAATTGCTCTTGCGCACAAAGGTGGCGCCAAGGCTCAACCGGCTGTCGCTCTGGCCGCCGCCGAAGGTGCCGACCAGGGAGCGGCCCCGCAGTTGCGACTGATAGCTGATGGGAATGCTCAGGTCCCACCCTTCGAAGATGCCGGGATAGCCCAGCGTCAGGGTCGCGCCGGCCACCAGGGAGTTGCGGGTCTTGAAGTTCAGGTTGTCGGTGGAGCTGCCATCGGCCACGCTGATCACGCGGGAGCCGGAGATTTCGGCGGCCAGGGACATGTCGTCCGCGATACCGGTACGGCCGATATTGAAGATACCGCCGACGTTGCCCTGAACCACATCGCCGCGCACCGCCACACCGTTGCCGTTGAGCACGGGCGTGCCTTTGCGGTAGCTGGCTTCACCAAAGGCGGAAAACTTGCCGAACGTCGTGCTGACGGTCGTTCCCAGCATCTTGATGTCGTCGAAATAGCGCACCTGGTAGCCCGTCGGTATTGCGCCATTCATGTTCACGACCAGCGAGGGAGTGCGGTCGTTGTAGTTCAGGTAGTACAGGCCGACTTCCGTTTCGTCGGTCACGCGGTAGCGCCCGCCGATACCCCACTGGCCCGCACTGCTGGGGCGGATGTCATTGCCGCGTCGCAGGCCGCGACAGGTTGCACCGTTGTAGACGCCCAGGCAGGAGGCACCCGGTCCCAAGGCATTGCTGGTGCTGGTGTACATGCCGGGAGCAGGCAGCAGCGTCTCATGGAAGCCGAACTGGTAGTGGCCCAGCAGCGAGAGCTTGGGGCTGACTTCCAGCGACGCCGAGATCTGGTCTTCAGGCAGCAGGATTTCCTTGACTTCGGCGCCGGGCGAGGCCGCTTTTGCCGCATCGCTGGGACCCTGGGCTGCAGCGATATTGGCGAAATACATGGACTCGCCCCAGTTCACCACCTGCTTGCCCAGACGTACCGTGGCGCGGGTCTCCCCCATGTTGAAGCTGGTGTAGGCGTAGGTATCCAGCAGGCGCGAATAGCCGCCGCCATAGCGCTTGGCACCGGAGTTGAACTGGTCCACGGGACCGGGCGTGCTGATCGGGCCCTTGTTGTCATTGCGCTGGTGATAGACGTCGTCATAGAAGGTGCTGGCATTCAGCACGAAGCCGCTATCGCCTTTGGACAGCTTGCTCTCCCAGACGGCACCCAGGCGGTTGGCCGTCAGCGCACCCTTCTTGAAGTTGTTGTTGCCGTCCGTGTTCAGCACCGGCGACGGGTTGTCCAGACGGACACCCAGGCCATAGCTCACGTTCAGACGCCAGTCGAACTTGAGACCATCGCCCAGCTCGACAGTCTCCCCCGCCTGAACCGCTCCCGCGCCCAGAGACAGCAGCGCCGCCACTGCGATGGGAGTGAGTTTCTTCATGTTGTTTTTCATAGTGAGTCGCTCGTTGATAAAACTTAGTTGCCCGCGTTGCGTGCGGCTTCGGGTGTGAACATGGCGGGCACGAGATCACCCTTGTTCAGGATCGGACCCTTGGGGCGCTCCTGAAAAAGGTTGTAGCCCATGTAACCGCCGGAGTTCAGGTCGTGATAGAAGGACGTGCCTGCATGCCAGGCCTTGATGTCGGGCGAGTAGTAATAGTTGATGAACGCGTGCTGCCACAACTGGCCCCGTGTGTCATACATATCGGACGCCACGGCCTGACCGGTGTCTTCATCGACAAACAGAACACGCTTGCCGTAGACATGGCGGAAGCCCTCCTTGAGCGTGCCCTCCACCACCCAGACACGGCGCAGCTCGTAGCGCATGAAATCAGGATTGGCATGCCCGGGCTTGAGCAGATCGGCGTACTTCACCGTAGGCTGGTGAATCTTGAAGTTGTTGGCGGGGATGTACATTTCCTTCTTGCCAACCAGCTTCCAGTTGTAGCGCTCGGGGGAGCCATTGGCCAGGCGATCAGAGTCAATCGTCAGCTTGCCGCCAGTGCCAGGCATGGGCTGGTCAAAGCCGTATTCGGGAACCTGCCGCACGCGACGTGTGCCGGGGTCGTAAGACCATGCCAGACGCTTGTCCTTGGCAAAGTTCACCGGTTCGACCGTGTGGGTCACACCACCTTTTTCGCGCTCCGGAGCCAGCACGCGAGTGCGGCTATAGGCCATCACACCTTCCACAGGCTTGCCAAGACTGGAGGGCAGGCTGTCCACGCTCAGATTGATGTTCTCCTGGCGACCCCAGGCAATGGATCCATCGGACATCACGTTCGCCATGTCGCGAACAATGTGCTCGTTGTACGCACGCGTGGGCAGCAGGTTGTTCCAGACCACTTCCAGGCCGGTCTTGGGAATCGGGAAGTTGATGGCCCCCAGGCTGCCCTTGATGCTGTTGCCGTCGGGATTTACCTCGGATTCCAGTGCGTTCTTCTTGGCGACCGCGCAGACTTCGTCCGTATAGCGGAAATCGCGATGCCCCTTGTAGACCGGAATCTGCATGGTCTTGGGGTACTTCTGGAACATCGCTTTCTGGCCGGGGCTGAGCTTGTCGCCATACTTTTCGATGTTCTCTGCGGTGATCACGAAGAGAGGCTTCTCATCGGCATAGATATCCACGGGATGCTTGCCGCTGGCTTGGACATGGGCCACGCCGGTAGGTGCGCCCGCCCACTTGCCGGTGAATTCGGGAATCGAGCCTTCCTTGTTGCCGGCCTTGATAGCCCCCACGCATGTCAATTCCTTGCCCAACTGCTCTGCCTCGCTCGCCGGCACCTTGGCCCATACCGACGACGCAACCATCAGGCCGACTGCCACTGCGAGCGGAGTCCTGGCTGTCACAAACTTCATCTCTGTCTCCTAGGTTCTAGAACTTATTTCCCGGGGGTGCTACAAACGAGGTACATCGCCTCGTGCAATCCCAATGGTTTTGCCGTTTGCAGGCAGTTGCATACTGCGTCAGCAGCTCTGTTCAACCATCGTCTGAGTTGACTACTGACAGACCCTAGAGACCTAGTCCACATGGGTCATTCCAAGCGTCCTGCCCCATGAAAAAGCCTGCTGGTGCGAGAAGCAGCAGCAGGCTCAGTACGGGAAATCGGAATCGATCCAGACCGCCCCATCGGGGCGTCAGATCAGCAGGTGTGAACACTCCTGGCGAATCGATGCCTTGAGCATCTTGCCGGCGGGATTGCGCGGTAAAGGCTCGGCACGCACCACGATCCGGCTCGGTACCTTGTAGCTTGCCAGCCGCTGTGCCACGAAATCGCGCAGAAGCTCCGGCGTGACCTCGCTGGAGGGCTTGCCGACCACCACCGCCACGACCTGCTCGCCTGTGACCTCGTGCGGCATGGAGAACACGGCCGCCTCCTCCAGCGACTCATGCTGCAACAGGCAGGCCTCGACCTCGGCCGCAGCAATCTTTTCACCGCTTCGGTTGATCACATCCTTGATGCGGTCGACGATGGTCAGGAAGCCCTCTTCGTTCAGGAAGCCTATATCTCCGGTACGGAACCAGCCGCCCTGCATGGCCTTGGCCGTGGCCTCCTCGTCACCGCAGTAACGCTCCATCAGGGTCACGCCACGCAGCCAGATTTCGCCGCTCTGCCCCACCGGCAAGACGGCTCCATCCAGATCGGCAATGCGTACCTCGATGATGGGCGACAGCACCCCCGCGCTATGCGGGTGCGCCTCGAACATGCGTCCCGAGCTGCCTGCGCAGACGCCGTTGGACTCGGTCAGGCCGAAACCAATGCCCGACATGCGCCCTTTGAACTTGGCCAGCACCTCATCGATGAGACGCGGGTGCAGTCCTGCTCCGCCAAATCCGACACCGGAGAGATTGCCGGAGCTCTCAGCCTGCTCGAAGCCCGGCAGACCAATCAGCTGCTGAACCATGCTGGGCGCACCGTTGAACTGCGTGACTTTCTCCTTGCGAATCAGCTCGGCGGCCTTCGCCGGTTCCCATCGGTGCACAAAAATCAGACGGCGACCATGGCGCAGACTGACCAGCAGCTGGGCATGCAGGCCGCTGACGTGGAACAGCGGCACCGCCGACAGGGTCGTGGGCTGGAGCTGTCGCGCCATGATCGCGGCGATGGCGTCCGGCGACGTCATGGCCGCCACGGCGCCGATGAAGTCGATGTTGAAGATGCCCTGGCACACGGCGCGGTGTGTCGACTCCACACCCTTGGCACGGCTGGTGGCACCCGATGTGAACAGAATCAGCGCAGGGGCGTCGGCACTCAGCGATGGCGACACGAAGCCATCATGGCCTCCGGCCGTCAGCTCCTGCCAGCTCAGATCGCCCCCCTCGCCATCCACCACCACCGTCTTGATGGCCGTTCGTGCAACGGCCTCGACGACGCGCGCATGCCGGTCTGCGTCGCAGAACAGCAGCACCGGGCGGGTATCCTCCAGATTGGCCATCAGCTCGCTGCTCAGCCCAAAGCTGTTCAGCGGAACCGGCACCGCGCCCAGCTGGGCTGCAGCCGCAAAGGCCACCGCCCACTCGGGACGGTTGCGCATGGCGATGGCCACCCGGTCTCCGGCCTTGATCCCGTGCCGCTTCTGCAAGCGGCTGGACAGCGCATCGGCGGCTGCAAAGAAGCGATCGAAAGTCCAGCGATCCTCCCCATAGACCAGGAACTCGGCCGCACCGTGGACCCGGCCTGCGTCTATCACCTGGGCAAGAGTTTGAAATGCATTGCGATAAGCGGCCACGCTGCGTCCGTCGGGCAGCGTGATCTGCTGCACTTCGAAGGCCGCGCCCGGCGCCGTCAGCTGCGCGCGAATGCGCCTGATCTGTTCACCCATGGAAACCAAGGCATCGCTCATCTCAGAAACCTTTCAGTTGTGCAAAGCGGTTGCGGTGATAAATGCCATCACCCAGCAGCCGCTGCAAAACGCGTGCCCGCTTGAAGAACAGACCAATATCCAGCTCATCCGTCACCCCGATGCCACCATGCAGCTGTATGGCCTCATTGCACAGCCTCTCGCACAGGTCGGATGCCTTCGCCTTGGCCAGGCTGACCAGCGCGGGAACCTGGGCTTCGCTGCCGGAATCTATCGCTTCCAGGGCGGCCAGCACACTGCTCTGCAGCAGTTCAAGCTCCACATACAGGCGGGCTGCGCGGTGCTGCAATGCCTGGAACGAGCCGATCGGCACATCGAACTGAACGCGCTCCTTCAGATAGCTCACCGTCCGCTCGAACACCTCACGCAGCAGGCCCAGAGACTCCGCCGCCAGGCAGGCTCTGCCCCGGTCCAGCACTTCCTCCAGCGCACGATTCGCCGGCCGGCCCACCAGCGCCATTTCAGAGCTCAGCGCCACCTTGTCAAACCGCACATGCGCCATGTTGCGGCTGTCGATCATGCGCATCGGGCTGACGCTGACACCCCGAGCGTCGGCGGGCACCAGCCACAAGCCGGGGACCCCTTCCTCGGACACCGCCAGGACCATGAAGCCCTTGGCACCCACGCCATCCAGCACAAAGGACTTTTCACCGCACAGGCTCCAGCCCGAGGCGGTCCGCTCTGCCAGAGTGCCGGATCGATGGGCCGGATACTGCCCGGATGAGTCCTCCAGAGCCAGCGCCAGCCTGGCCTGCCCATTGGCCAGCAAAGGCAGCCACTGCGCCTGCTGGGCGGCAGAGCCCGCGCGAATGAGCAGCTCCGGTGCCAGCACGGCCTGGCTCAGAAGCGGCTGGGCCGACAGGTTGCGGCCAATGGCCTCAAACACCGCCCCAATGCCCAGATAGCCTACGTCCAGTCCTTGATGCGACTCGGGCAGAACCGCCACGGGCCACCCCATCTCCACCATCTGCTGCCACAGCGGCGTATCAAAGCCCTGTTCCACCCTGGCATCCCGCAGGCGACGCTGCTGGGCCACAGGCGCTTCCTGCGCGAGAAAGGCTGCCGCGCTGTCCCTGAGCAGCTCCTGCTCCTGCGACAAAAGCATGGTCATATTCCGGTCTCCATTTCTTTTCATGATCCACTGCGCTGGCGCCGCAGCAGGACAAGCCCTGCTGCAGCCAGCGGCTCAAGGCAGCTCCAGCACCCGCTTGGCGATGATGTTGAGCTGTACCTCCGAACTGCCGCCGGCAATCGTGTAGCTCTTGGAGCGCAGCCAGGCGCGGCCTACCTCGATCTCTTCGGCCGTGAGGCCATTGCCGGCTTCCCAACCCAGGCCACGCAAGCCCAGCACCTGCTGCAGCAGCTCGTACTTGGCAACTTCCTGCTCGGTCTGCACCAGCTTCATGATGCTGGAAGGCCCCGTCACATCCTGGCGCGCCAGCGCCTTTTCGGTGACCCGACGATGGGTCAGTGCGAAGGCCTGCGCATCCATCAGCAGCCCGGCCAGCCTGTCACGCAGCGCACCATCGCGGATCTGCCCCTGCTCATCCAGCATATAGGGCAATGCGGTCGCCAGAGCATCGTGCGAGGGCGCCCCCCCTTCCGTGAACTTGGACATGGCGGCGCGTTCGTGCTGCAGCAGTTTCTTGGCCAACGCCCAGCCTTCGCCTTCCCGGCCCACGAGCTGGCGCACCGGCACGCGCACATCGTCGAAAAAGACCTGACAGAAGCTGGACTTTCCGCTGATCAGCTCTATGGGCTTGACCGTAACGCCGGGGCTCTTCATGTCGATCAGCAAAAAGCTGATGCCGTCCTGCTTCCTGCCTTCGCTGCTGGTACGCACCAACGCGTACATCCAGTCGCCCTTGTCTCCGTCCGACGTCCAGATCTTGCCCCCGTTGACGATATAGGCATCGCCCTGCTCGTCCGTCACGCGCCTGGCCGAGGTCTTGAGACTGGCAAGATCCGAGCCTGCATTGGGCTCCGAAAATCCCTGGCACCAGCGCTGCTCCCCTCGCGTCATGGGCACCAGGTGTTCGAGCTTTTGCTCGTGCGTTCCAGCCTCCACCAGGACCGGCCCCAGCATCCACACGCCCAGGTTGTACTGGGGCTGCCGGCAGCCGAGACGGGCCATCTCCGTGTCCAGGATTCGAGCCTGCTGGGGGGTGAGACCACCTCCGCCGTACTCCCTCGGCCAGGACGGAGCAAACCAGCCACGGTCGCGCATGCGCTCGAACCACAGCTTCTGGTCCTCGTTCATGAACTGCAGCCTGGAGCTGCCCCAGACCATCTCCTCGGAGACTATGGGCCGGCGCATGCTCGCAGGACAGTTTTCCTCCAGCCACTGCGCCACTTCTTGTTTGAATGTTTCCAGGTCCGTCATGGCTTCCTCACCTCAGGCCAAAGAGAAATACGCAATCTTGCCTTCACCCGCGGTGCGCAACAGCACTCCGTCCTGGTGAAGCAGGTTCAAATGGGCTATCGTTTCCCCTAGGGCCATCAGACGGTCCACGGGGGTGCGCAGCCGGGGAAAGAGCACCGGCACCAGTTCGGCAGCCGTGGCCCGGCCCACCCGGCCCAGATGCCCGGTCAGCAGCGCAAACTGCTCGGCATGGTGCTCCAGCACCTGCGCCAGGCGTTCGTGCAGACCGTAGAACACCCCCTGATGCGAGGGCAGCACCAGCGTGTCGGCCGGCAGCTCGCGCAGTCGATGCAGCGAATCGAGCCAGCGCCTGAGGGGATTGCCCTCGGGCTCGATGGGGCTGACCATCACGTTCGAGGTGATGCGCGGCAGCACCTGATCCCCGGCCAGCAGAATGCCGTCGTCCTCACAGTACAGGCAGGCATGCTCGGGCGAGTGTCCTTCACCCAGCACGATGCGCCACTGGCGCTCCCCGATCTGCAGCAGCTCGCCCGGGTGAATGCGCTGGTAGTGGCTGGGCTGCCTGGGCATGAACGGGTCCTTGCGCATCGCCGCCAGCATGCTGTCCAGCTCCTCGCTGCTCACCCCTGCACGGGCATAGAACTCCCGATGCGCCTCGGGCAGCGGATCGGGCGGCGGCCCCATCAGCGAGCGCAGCATCATGAACTCTCCGGAGGTCATGAGCAGCGGCACGCCAAAGCGCTCCTGCAGCCACCATGCCGCCCCCGCATGGTCATAGTGGCAGTGAGTGCAGATCACCCGGGTCAGAGGCTGTCCGGCCAGCTTCTGCGAAAAGATCTTCTCCCACAGCTCGAAGGTGCCTGGAATGCCCAGTCCCGTATCCACCAGTGCCCAGCCGTCGCCGTCCCTGAGCAGATAGACATTGATGTGGTCCAGGGCCATGGGCATGGGCATGCGCAGCCACAGCAGGCCTGGCACGATCTCCACATGGCTGCCATCGGCTGCGGGCGGCACCAAGGGGTAGCGCAGCACATCTGCGGGCTTGGCCCGTACGCGCTCCTGCGCGACGACGCTAGCCACGCAGAGCCTCCTCGACCGCCTCGGCCGTCAACGGCACATAAGTCTGCAGTCTGTCATTGCGCACGAAAAGCGGATCGCTGCCCGGGACATTGTCATACCCCTGCCTTTGCAGATCGACCTTGCGCAGCTTGTAGTTGCCGGTCATGTCCGGCGTATCCATGAGGCGCAGGAACAGCGGCGCTGCATAGCGCGGCAGGCGGGAAACGGCCAGATCCCAGAATGCCTTGGGGTCGAACCGTGCGCCCTCCTGCATCACCAGTGCGGCCATGCCTGCACGGCCACCGTGTCCGGGAACCTGCACGCCATAGACGGTGATTGCATCCAGCCCCCTGAAGTCCCCCAGGGCATCGCCGACCTCCATGGTCGAGACGTTCTCGCTCTTCCAGCGAAAGGTATCGCCGATGCGGTCCACGAACCAGCAATAGCCGTCTTCGTCGCAGCGCAGCAGATCCCCCGAAGACCACCACACGTCGCCATGCTGGAAGACATTGCGCAACAGCTTCTTCTCCGAGGCTTCCTCGCTGGTATAGCCCTCGAAGCGCCCGGCCACCACGCCGGGATACTGGATGACCCTGCCGATGGCCTCACCGGGCTCGTTCACACCGGCGAGTTGCAGAAAGCCGTTCTCGTCGCGGATGTAATCGCCTTTCTCCTGGTCGTAGCGGACCAGCCGCAAATTGGTTTTTTCCCAGAAGGGAACGCGACCGCAGGAGCCGATCCGATTGTCCAGGTTGATGGTGTTGGTGTTGGACTCCGTGCCGCCCCAGCCCTCATAGATCTGGAACACGGCACCAAAGCGTGCTATCCATTGCTGCCAGATCTCCGGCGTCAGACCGGTTCCGGCCATCTTGCGCAAGCTGTGCTCCCGGTCCCTGTCGGTCGCAGGCGCGCTGAGCAGAAAGCGGCAGATCTCACCCACGTACTGGCAAAAGCTGATGCCATGCGTGCGGACATCGCGCCAGAACTCGCTGCGGCTGAACTTGCGGCGCACCACGATGCGCGCACCTGCGGCCATGGCGGTTGCGGTCAGCGACATGGACGCCGCGCCGTGGTAGAGCGGCAGAAAGCAGTAGAAGCAGTCGTCCCGGGTGATTTCCCACAGCAGCTGCATGGAATCTCCGGCCATCAGCCAGCGTGCATGGCTGATGACTGCGGCTTTTGGCAGGCCCGTGGTCCCGGAAGTGAAGATGTACTGCGCCGTGTCGCCAGCCCGCACGCCCTCGCGCCATGCCAGCGGCACGGCGGCGCCGTCCTGGCTCATGGCCAGCGCCTGCAGATCCGGCCCGAAGTGCGGCGGGATGCCCCCGGCCGCAGGCCTGTCCTCGTCGGGCCAGTGCCAGTAATTCAGCGCGGCATTCAGACCCTCGGTCTGCGCAAAGCGCTCCGCACATTCCTCGCCCACGATCACATGGCCGGCACGGGTCACCTCCAGCGCATGCGTCAGTGGCTTGCCCGTCACATGGGTGTTGATGAAGGCCACCACGGCTCCGAGCTTGGCCACGCCGAACCAGGCAAAGAAGAATGCGGGACGATTCTCGATGGCCATGGCCACCACATCTCCCCTTCTGACCCCCTGCGCATGCAGCGCACGGGCCACCTGATTGGCGCGCTGATTGAACTGCGCATAGGTGTAGCGCACATCCCCTTCAATCAGAAAGATGCGTTCGCCAAAATCCCGCGCACAGTCCTCCAGGCGATCGGCCATGGTGTAGGGCGTATCGGCCATGTACTTGGCCGCAATGGGCGCGCGGCGATCCAGCTTGAGCTGGGTCTGCTCGCGCGACACCACAGTCGTGTCGCTCATCACATGTCTCCTTGGTATTCTTGATGTGTGAGATGTCGTCGATCAGCGCTGAGGACGCGGCATGCCGAGGCCGAACTGGGCGATCAGCTCGCGCTGGATTTCGTTCGTGCCACCGCCGAAGGTGTTGATGGTGGAGGCGCGCAGCTCGTATTCCAGCTCGCCCATCAGGTAGGCGGCCGCCGAGCCGCCGCGCACCAGAGCGCTGCTGCCCACAATGTCCATCAGCCGATGCAGCACCTCGACCACGCTTTCCGAGCCATAGACCTTGGTGGCCGATGCCAGGCCCACATCCATGGCGCCGGCCTCCAGACTCGCCGCGATGCGGAAGTTGGTCAGCCGCATGGCTTCCAGGCGGGCATAGCATTCGGCCAGACTGCGTCGGACCCACGCCTGATCCACCGCACGGCGCCCCTGCTCGTCCCGGGCCTTGGCCCACTGGAGCACCTTGGCGAAGGGGCCGAACACCTTGTCCGACCAGGCACCGAGCCCCAGGCGCTCGTGGTTGAGCTGGGCGGTGATCAGCTTCCAGCCGCCATTGAGCTCGCCGATCAAACGTGCGGCGGGCACCTGAACATTGTCGAAATACGTGGCTGCCGTGTAATTGCCCACGGTCTGGATCAGCGTGTGCGAGAAGCCCGCATCCCGGGTATCCACCACCATGATGGAAATACCTTTGTGCCGGGCCAGCTCCTGGTCGGTGCGCGCAGCCAGCCACACGTAGTCGGCCGACTCGATGCCCGAAGTCCACAGCTTCTGGCCGTTGACCACAAAGTGACCTGTCTGCAGATCGCCGTGCAGCTGGGCCTGTGTCTTGAGCACGGCCAGGTCGGAGCCCGCACCGGGCTCGGAGTAGCCAATGGCGAAGATGATGTCGCCACTGGCCATGCCCGGCAGAAACTCCTTCTTCTGCGCCTCGGTGCCATGCTCCATCAGCGCGGGACCGACGGTGCTGATGGTCACGAACGGCAGCGGCGCCCCGGCGATGTTCGCCTCCTCAAAGAAGATCAGTTGCTCGGTGGCCGACAGGCCCTGGCCGCCGAACTCCTTGGGCCAGCCAATCGCCAGCCAGCCATCGCGCCCCATCCTGCGGATCAGCGCGCGGTACTCGTCTCCGCCTTCGGCACCGCGCATGCGGGCCTTGAGTTCGGGTGTCATCAGGGCCTGAAAGTAGTCGCGGCATTTCAGGCGCAGCGCATGCTGCTCGGGAGTCAGGTCAATGAACATGGATGTCTTCCTTGCATCAGGCCTCGTCGCCCAGAATCAGACCGCTGGTGGGCACGCCGGTACCGGCGGTCACCACCATGTTGTGCACGTCCCTGACCTGGTTGACGGAGCTGCCGCGGATCTGACGGACGGCTTCGGCAATGCCGTTCATGCCGTGGATGTAGGCTTCGCCCAGCTGGCCGCCATGGGTGTTGATGGGCAGGGAGCCGCCGCGCGCATGCTCGCCGCCACGGATGAAGTCCTTGGCCTCGCCGCGTTTGACGAAGCCGAACTCCTCGAGCTGGGGGAGCACAAAGGGCGAGAAATGGTCGTACAGCACTGCGCTTTGAACATCCTTGGGCGTCAGGCGGCTTTGCTGCCACAGCTGTCTGGCGACATGACCCATCTCGGGCAGACCGGTGATGTCTTCGCGGTAGAACGATGTCATCGACTGCTGGCCCTCGGAAATGCCCTGGGCCGCCGCCTTGATGTAGACCGGCTTGGCCTTCATCTCGCGTGCGCGATCGCTCGATGTGATGACCATGGCCACGGCACCGTCGGACTCCTGGCAGCAGTCCAGCAGGTGCAGCGGCTCGCAGATCCAGCGGCTGGCCTGGTGCTCCTCCAGCGTGATGGGCTTGCCGTAGAAAAAGGCCTTGGGATTGGTGGCTGCGAAGTCGCGCACGGCCACGGCCACGCGGCCGAAGTCCTCGCTGGTAGCGCCGAAGCAGTGCATGTAGCGGCGCGCAAACATGCCCACCCAGGAGGCCGGGGTGTGAAAGCCATGGGGCATGTACCAGCCATAGTTCACATTGTCGAAGAACGGCGTGCTGCCGAAGCCATAGCTGCCGGTGCCGAACCTGTACCAGCTGCGCTCATTCATGGCACGGTAGACCACGACGGTCTTGGCAATGCCCGTGGCCACGGCCATGGCCGCATGCAGCACGGGGCCGCAGGCCGCACCGCCGCCATGCGGCACCTGCGAGAAAAAGCTCACATTGCGAGCCCCGAGCAGGCGGGCGATTTCGTACTCGGGAACCTTGTCCACGGAGTAGGAGGAAAATCCGTCCACCTCCTTGGGGTCGATGCCGGCATCGCTCAGCGCAGCCAGCGTGGCTTCCATGGCCAGGCGCAGCTCGGTGCGGCCCGAGTTCTTGGAAAATTCTGTTGCGCCCAGACCCACAATGGCGGCGCGACCGGAAATATTCATATCGTTCAAAGGAATGTCTCCGCTTTCTGTTCTCAGACCAGGGCCACTTGCACAGTGCCGCTGACATGGGAGCCCATGGAATTGCTGCCCTTGAGCGCGATCTGAACGCTGCGCGTGGCCTCGTTCTTCTCGATCACCGAGCCCGTGAACGTCATGGTGTCGCCGGGGTAGTTGGGCGCACCCAGGCGAATCCTGAGGTCCAGGAGGCGCGCCTCGTTGCCCGCCCAGCTCTCGACAAAGCTCTGCACCAGACCGTTGGTGGTCAGGATGTTCATGAAGATATGGGGCGAGCCCAGCCCGCGTGCAGCGTCGCGGTCATGGTGACCGGGGAAATAGTCGCGCGTGGCGATGGCGCCGCCGGCAATCAGCGGCACGGTGATGGGCACGCTCACGGATTGCAGCTCGTCGCCCACGTTCACCGTCTCGAAGCGAATAGATTGATTGGCCATGTTGTTGTCTCCTTAGCGGTCCTCGGGCAGGTCGTACTTCCAGCCGAGCGTGTCGTTGTCTGCGAGCCAACGGCCCAGCGCTTCCAGGTGCTGCTCGGCGCTGCCAAGCTCGGCAGCCAGCGCACGGCACCAGAACATGAATCGGTGCATGGGATAGGTCACATCCACCCCCATGCCGCCGTGCACATGTTGTGCAACGCGGCCTACCCTGAGGCCCAGTTCGCTGGACTGGGCGCGCACCGCATGGGCCTGCGGCACGCAGGGCAGGCCGGCATCCAGACGCCAGACCAGCTGGCTCAGTGCGCTGCGCTGGGCCTGCATGAGGATGTAGCCGTCGGCCATCTGGCCCTGGACCAGCTGAAAGGTCCCTATGGGCCGATCGAACTGCTTGCGCTCGCTTACATACTCCACCGTGCGGCGCAATTGCTCCTGCGTCACGCCCTGCTGAAGGCTGGCCAGGCAGGCGATGGCGGTCTCCTGGACCCAGTCCAGCGCGCGATCGCCCAGCACCGCCAGCACCGGCGTGTTGCGAAAGCAGACGTCCGCCACCGCGCAATAGTCCTGGCGCATTCCGCCCACACGGCTGACGCCGTCGGCCAGCAGGCTCACCAGCACCAGCCTGATCTCGTCGCCCGCCGCCGCAGCCACCAGCGCCATCCGAGCCTGTTCGCCCAGCGGCACGGCCTGCAGCTGGCCCGTGAGCCGCTGCCCGTGCAGCTGCAGCGCCGCTCCACGCGTGGCCACGGCAGCCTGCAGCGACAAAGCCAGCAACTCGCCCTGCATGGCTGACTGGACGACGTCATCCTGACCTTCGGAAAACCTGGCAACTGCGGCTGCAGCGACCTGCTGCTGCCACAGCGGAACCTGGGCCAGCGCACGGCCCTGCTGCTCCAGCACGGCCAGCATCTCGCCCATGCCCAGACCCATGCCGCCCGCAGCTTCCGGCACCAGGATGCTGTGCAGGCCTGCGGCCACGCACTGCTGCCACAGCTCCTGCATGAAGGGCTGACCCGAGGCATCGTGCTCGCGCAGCTTGTCGTCCGTGCAATAGTCGGCAAACAGGCTTTGCGCCATGTCGGCAAACGCACGCTGGTCTTCACTGAGTTGAAAATCCATGACGGCCTCCTCGCATCAGGCCACGGGACGGAACTGGGCCAGAGTCAGATCACCGTCGAAGGTGTTGAACTCCACCTGCACCTTCTGCCCGATCTGCACCTGGCCAGGCTCGACGCCGACGAGCTGGGCGATCACGCGCACACCCTCCTGCAGCTCCACCAGGCCGATGGGATTGGGATGATCGAAAGGCGGCACCTCCGGGTAGTGCATGACCACGAAGGAGTACACCGTGCCCTGGCCGCTGGCCTGGACGGTGTCCCATTCGAACGAATGGCACTCGGGACAGACGGGACCCGGCGGGTGGTGCAGATCGCCGCAGCTCTTGCAGCGCTGAATCAGGAGCTTGCCTTGCTTGAGCCCTTCCCAGAAGAAGCGGTTGTCGTCGCTCACGCCAGGAGCGGGCCGCTTGATCTTCGCGGCCGCCGCCGGCGCGGGTTCGGCCTTTGGCGCATGGGCGGGCCGGAACTTGAAAACGCGGAACATCAGCTGGCCGACTTTCTCGTCCTCTCCGCCCCGGGCATTGATCGAGAAATACTCCATGATCTGCGTCACAAAGTAGCCTGTTCCCAGGGCCGTCGTCTTTTCCTCGCTGATGGCCTCCAGGCGAGTCGTGTAGTACAGGTCCTCTCCCTCGACCACATCGCGCTCGAAGCTCAGTTCCGAATTCACCGCCACGGTGGAGGGAAAGCCGTGCGCTTCGATCAGCTTCAGAACCTCATAGGGATTCTCGTTCGTGGAGCCCGGCGGATAGTTGTTCTGCACCGGCCCTTCCATGCACCAGACCTGCAGCATGGCGGGAGGAGCAATGGTCTTGCCCGCCTTGTCGGTCTTCACCGCCACGCCCATCAGCTCGCACCACTGACGAATCATGGGGCGGTTGACCTTGTCCCAGGCATAGACACGCCCGTACTGCTTGCCCACATAGCTGCGGACTTCTGACATCCAGTCTTGATCGGTCAAGATTGTCTCCTTTGAAATTCAGTGTTTCTGCTGAGCGGATTCCGAGTTCGATGCGCCCAGGAAAGCAGGGCGCTCGCCGCCTCCATGCAGCAGCAGGTTGGTGCCGCTCATGTAGGAGGCGCTTTGCGAGGCCACGTACAGACAGGCGTTGGCAATGTCCTCGGGTTCGGCCAGTCGGCCCGCAGGAATGGTCTGAGCGACCGAGGCGATTCCGGCCTCGTCCCCGAAGTGCAGATGCGACTGCTCGGTGCGCACCAGGCCGGGGCTGACGGCCACGACGCGCACCTTGGGCGCCCACTCCACCGCCAGAGAGCTGACCAGGCTCAGCACCGCCGCCTTGGCGGCACCGTAGGCCGCCGTGCCCGGCGACGGGCGCAGCGCGCTGATGCTGCCGATGCAGACGATCACGCCACCGCCGTCCTGCTGCTGCATCACGGCATTGGCGGCCTGAGAGGCGTGCAGGGTCGAGAAGAGATTCAGGCGCAGCACGCTTTCGTGAAAGCGCGGCGATACCGTGGCCGCATCCACATGGGGAGCGCCGCCGGCGTTGTTGACGAGAACGTCCAGGCGGCCATGGCGGCGCTTCACGTCATCGACCATGTCCCTGACGGCCTGGGCCTCGCGCACATCGCAGGCCACGAATTCCGCGCAGCGACCGCCCGTCGACGGCAGCTCCTCGGGTTGCTGGCGCCCGCAGACCACCACCGTGGCGCCTGCGGCGAGAAACCCCTGCGCGATGGCCTTGCCTATGCCCTTGGTGCCGCCGGTGACCAGCACCACCTTGTCTTGAAAGTCGTTATTCGTATCCATGGCTGCCAATTTAGATTTCGGCACCGGCAGCAGATACGTCCAAAAGGACGATGTTGGTCGCTTGTCCGAAAACGACCATGGCCTCTGTTCAACTCCCTGGAAAACCTTATGTCAGCCCCCCCTACGGCTATTGAAAACATGGATACCGCGCAGGAGGAACTGCTGGTTCGGCAGCAGGACAACGGCGTGGCGGTGGTGCAGCTCAACCGCCCCCAGGCCACGAATGCACTGAGCCTGTCCCTGCAGGCCGCGCTGTCCGGAACCTTCAGCGCGCTGGGTGCAGACGATCGCGTGCGCTGCATCGTTCTGACCGGCGGCGACAAGGTGTTTGCGGCGGGCGGCGACATCCGGAGCATGGACTCCTGCGGCCCCGTGGAGATCATGAAGCGCCACACGGAGCGGGTCTGGGCGCCGATCGAGAAATGCCCCAAGCCCATCATCGCCGCGGTCTGCGGCTATGCCTTTGGCGGCGGGGCCGAGCTGGCCATGCATTGCGACATCATCATCGCCGGGCGGGGAGCCAGCTTTGCCCAGCCCGAAATACGCATCGGCATCATGCCCGGCATTGGCGGCACCCAGCGCCTGGTGCGCGCCGTGGGCAAGTTCCAGGCCATGCGCATCCTGCTGACCGGCAAGCCCGTCAGCGCCGACGAAGCTTATGCCATGGGCCTGGTCAGCCTAGTCTGTGCAGACGATCAGGTAATCCCTGAGGCGCTGAAAATGGCGGAACTGATCGCCCATATGCCGCCGCTGGCCGTGGAGCAGATCAAGGAAGTGGTGATGGCCGGCATGGATGCATCGCTGGACGCCGCCCTGATGCTGGAGCGCAAGGCCAACCAGATTCTGTTTGCGACCCGCGACCAGAAGGAAGGCATGAATGCGTTCATCGAGAAGCGGCAGCCGCGCTTCAGGGGCGAGTGAGCGCTTCAGGGCAGTGATCCGGCACTGCGCGCCCCCGGCCCCGGAAGCATGCAACCCTCGGCGAAGTCCGACCACAGGGGCCGGGACTGCAGATGTGCATGCCTTTGCCTGGGTGCGCTGAAAGTCGAGTCCAGCGTGCCCAGTGCAATGCATATCCAGTCAGCCCAGTCGCCGGTCTGCCTGGACCAGAACAGCGATGAGCCGCAATGCGCGCAGAACTGCCTGTGCACGGATGGCGACGACGCATAGGACTTGATCTCGGACTCCCCCGAGACTATGCGCAGGTCATGGCGCGGTACAGCGCCATAGCTCGCGAACGCAGCGCCATGGCTCTTGCGGCACTGCCCGCAATGGCAATGTGTCACGGCCCTGGGCGACGACAGCAGCTGGTATCCGACTCTTGCACACAGGCAGCTTCCCAGATAGTTCTCGGGCACGAATTCGCCTCCAAATCCTTTGATCCCCGATCAGCGAGCCAGAGGTCGCGCATGCCTGCATGTGCCGGCACCGGCGGTCAGGACTGGCCCGAGCCACTCGCCCGCAAGCTCCGGCCCCATGCCGGTTCTTGCCCGCGAAGGGGCGCACGCTCAAAGCATCATGCCACCGGAGACCTCGATACGCTGGCCGGTGACCCAGCTGTTGCCTTCGGCCAGCAGGGCGGCGACCGCCGCGCCGACATCGTCGGGGCGCCCCGCCCGGCCCATGGCGGTCAGTCCGCTGATATGGGCGTTGACCTGTGCATTGTCGCGCACCACGCCGCCACCGAAATCCGTCTCGATGGCGCCAGGCGCGATGGTGTTCACGGCGATGCCGCGTGCGCCCAGCTCCCTGGCCAGATAGCGCGTCATCACTTCGATGCCGCCCTTCATCACCGCATAGGCCGCATAGCCTGGCAAGGTGAAGCGCGCCAGCCCGGACGAGGTATTGATGATGCGCCCGCCGTCCTGGATCAGGGGCAGCAGTTTCTGCGTCAGAAAGAATGCGCCCTTGAGGTGAATATCGACGAGCAGGTCGAACTGCGCCTCCGTGGTCTCGGCAAACGGTGCCACCAGGCCGATGCCGGCATTGTTCACCAGATAGTCGAGCTGTTCGCGTTGCCAGGTGTCGGCCAGCACGCTCCTGACGCTGCCGGCAAACGCGGCAAAGCTCTTGCAGTCGCCCACATCCAGGCGCAGCGCCACGGCGCGGCTGCCCAGCGCCTCGATGCGGGAGACCAGCGCCTGGGCATCGCTCTCGCGGTCCTTGTAAGTGACGATCAGATGAACGCCGAGTTCGGCCAGCTTGAGGGCTTCGCTACGTCCCAGGCCCCGGCTTGCGCCGGTGATCAATGCGATGCGGGGTGCAGATGCTTGCATGTCGGTCTCATGGAGGATGTCAACACGCCAGGACTTTAGGAGTTCTCCATAAACGAATAAAGACCGACATAGATATCACACTGTTCTCTTTAAAAATACAATAAAGCTCATGGACTTCAATGCACTTCATGTGTTCACCCGTGTGGCCGAGCGCTCCAGCTTCACACTGGCCGCAGACCAGCTCGGGCTGACCAAGAGCCGTGTGTCGACCGTGGTCCAGCAGCTGGAAAAGCAGCTCGGAACGCGCCTGCTGCAACGGACCACGCGACATGTAAGGTTGACCGCCGACGGAGAGCAGTTCCTCGAACGCAGCAAGGAGCTGATGGCCGACATGGAGCAGCTGCAAGCCATGTTCCAGCCCGCCACCAGCGGACTGCGCGGCAGCCTGCGCATCGATATGCCCAACACCCTGGCCCGGGACCTCATCCTTCCGAAACTGCCTGAGTTCCTCTCGGCCCATCCTTTGCTGGAGGTGGGCATCAGCACCAGCGACCGCCGCGTGGATGTCGTTCAGGAGGGCTTTGACTGTGTGGTGCGCATCGGTCCGCTGGCAGATACCGACTTGATCGCCCGCACCATCGGCGCGCTGGAGATGTGCAATCTGGCCAGTCCCGCCTACCTGGAGCGCCACGGCACGCCCGCAACCCTGGCCGATCTGTCACGCCACCGGATCATTCACTATGCGAACCAGCTCGGCCGTCATGGCGCGGGATGGGAGTACCAGTGCGGCAGGGAGATCGCACTGCAGCCCATGCGCTGCGCCCTGGTGGTCAACGGCACGGATGCCTACCAGGCCGCCTGCCTTGCCGGCATCGGCCTGATTCAGGCCCCTGTACGGGGAGCACGCCATCTGCTCGATCAAGGCCTGCTGGTCGAGGTCATGCCCGACTTCAAGGCCGCGCCCATGCCGGTGTCCCTGCTCTACCCGCATCGCCGACAGATGGCGCCACGCGTGACCGCCTTCCTGAACTGGATCACCGAGCTATTACGGCCCCATCTGGCAGGCACGGACGGCGCGCGCTCGCGGGCGGTCTGAGCGACAAGCCAGGACGGCGGCGACCGGTGCTTCGCGGACCATCGAAGATGGAGGGAGCATCTGGTGCACGTCGATGCCGGATCCAGGCATTGAAACCGTGAGAATGCGAACGCATGGCGGGCAGGCAGCGTCTGAATACAGCGCATGGCAGGCGCCGGCAGATGCGGACCTGCATCTTCCGGAACCATGGCTTCTTCGGCTTCAGGGCAAGCGCGCCCCCCGCTTCGCAAGCAGGTCATAGACCAAGCAAAGCGATGCGAAATCGGCACCGTGCCGGCACCGCAGAATCCGCGTGCCTAGAATCGGCGCCTGTGTCGAAAGAACCGTCATGGCCTGCGCCGTGGCCATGAAGGGCTTTCATTCTTGCAACCCACGGTGTTGAAGATGAACAAGCCTTTCGTATCCCTGTGCCCGGAGATCACGCGGGACCATGCACTGAGCCTGGTGGACTGGCTCAACGACGAGGACGTCGTGCGCCACCTCAGCGATTCGCGCCATGTCTCGCGTCACATAGAGCAGCTCATCGACCGCATCCGGCTGCCGATACTCACCCACCTCTTCAACCAGGGCGGGCGCTTCTTCATGGTCTACGACCGCAAGGACCTGCCCGTGGGCTTTGTGCGCCTGATCAGGAATGGGCAGGACTGCGAGATCGTGCTGGTCATCGGCCAACGCGACCGCTGGGGGCGCAAGCTCGGCGTCAGTGCCTTGCATGAAGGGATGAAGCGAGCCTTTTTCGACCTGCGCGCCGAAAGACTGATTGCCAGAATCCATGCCGGCAACACGCGCTCGCTCAAGGCGTTCGCACACAACGGCTTTGTGCTGGAGCACGAGACGCCGGCACTGAAGTGCTACGCGATGACGGCACAGCGCTACCTCCAGCGTCTGCGCGCAGGGGCGTCGGGCGCGGCGGCCGGAATCTGCATCACGGCCGAGGATCAGGCACGCCTCAGAGACAGGCTTGCCCTGGAATGGGAGTCCCAAGCAGCCGATCTCGAACATGAGGTCGAGCGCGCCATGGTGGTCGATGCGCGGCAGATGCAGGGCGATGTGGTCACCATGAACTCCAGGGCCTTGCTGCGCCTCGACGAGCAGAGCGTCGAAGTGGCCCTGGTCTACCCCGAGGATGCCGATGACGATACCGCAAGCCTGTCGGTTTTCTCGGGCCTGGGCACCGCCATTCTGGGTTGCCGCGAAGGAGACCACATCGTCTGGCGGATTCTCGATCGCACCCGACATATCCGGATCGAGAAAGTGCTCTACCAGCCCGAGGCGGCCGGGCACTTCCATCTGTAAGCCGGCTCGGGCCAGGAGCACTCACCGCATTGCCTTGAACAGAAAAAGCAATAGCAGCCCGCGCATTATTTCAATGGATTTCAGATTCAAATATTCTTTCAATCCTTTTAAATCAAGCGAAGACAGATTCCATATCAGGTGCAGTCAAGCGCCTGACTCTCCTCAGACTGCGGCGTGAATATTCTTCTCTCCAAACAAGGCGCGCATGCTCACCACCTTGCCCGCGCCATTGAAGCGAAAGTGATCGATGGGCGCGATCACGGTCTTGCGGCCCTGGTGTTCGAAACTGACGGTGAATGCGAAGGCCGCTTCATCGGCGACCGCGCGCACCTCCTGTGTCAGCGCCACCACCAAAGGCAGCTTGAGCGAGTCGGCGTAGAACGCGCGAATCGCCGCAATGCCGCGCCGGGGCTCGGTGCCCACGGGGTCTTCCACCGTGGCATCGTCGGCAAACAGTGCGACGATGCCGTCCAGATCACCGGCGTTGAGCGCGGCCACATAGCGATGCACAACCGCAGTCATATGTTCAACAGTGTTCATTTCTGCTCCATCCTTTCAGAATGAGGTGTTCCCGAACAGGGCGGCCCCCGGACCCGTCGAGGCCGGGCTCCTGTCGTCCGTGCAGGGCCGCACGTCGGCTCAAGGGAATCAGAATCCCGCCGGACGCATCACTGCATCGATACCGCCATCGATCACGATCTGGGCGCCATGCACATAGCTGGCGGCTTCACTCATGAGAAAGGCGATGACGGATGCCATCTCGGCGGGGTCGGCGCGGCGGCCCAGCGGAGGCACGAACCTGGCAATGGATTCGCCGTAGCGCGGGTCCTGCAGCCCTGCCTGCAGCAAAGGAGTTTCGGTCGCACCGGGGGCAATCGTGTTCAGGCGTACGCCGGCCTGTCCCCATGCGGCGGCGCGCTTGCGCACGGCCACCGTGAGCGCATTCTTGCTGCCTGCATAGGCCAGGTTGCCGCCCTGCTCCCCTGCCTGTTCGACCATGGCGCGGGCCTTGTCTTCCTCGCCGGCTTCCAGTGCCGATGCCAGCGGATTCTTGTCGAATGCCAGATGGGCGGAAGCCACCGACGAGATGACGACGGCCGCAGGCTGCCGGCCTTGCCTGAGCAGCGGCAAAAAGGCATCCAGCAGTTCGGTCGCTCCGAAGTAATTGACCGAAACCACATTGCCGACCCTCTTGGTCTGCGGCCCCAGGCCAGCACACAGCACCAGGCCGTCCATGCTCTTGCCGCATCGTGCCTGCACATCGGCAACCGCCTGTCTGCGGCCTTCGCACGTCGAGAGGTCTGCGATCACTTCTGCATCGCGGACATCGATGCCGACGATCTGGTGGCCTGCCGCTTCCAGGGCCTTGCGCGTGGCCGCGCCGATGCCGGTGGCGCAGCCGCTCATCACGATGATGGACATGTCTTGTTTCCTTGGATCTGGGTTGGGATGGCGCACATCAAAGCCCATCTCGAAAGGTCAGACTACATGCAAACGGACGATGTGATTCCCCTAGGGAGAACTTACCGTGGCATTTCCTACACTGACGCGAAATCTGCGCGTGAGGAAACCCGCCATGTACCCCCATCTCTTCCAACCCATCACCATCGGCCACATCACCCTGAAGAACCGGATTCTGATGGGCTCCATGCATACTGGGCTGGAGGATCAGGCACAGGGTTTCGAAAAGCTGGCGGTCTTCTACACCGAACGCGCTCGGGAGGGCCTGCAGCTGATTGTCACCGGCGGCTTCGGCGTCAACGAGTACGCGCTGGGCATGCCCGAGCATGCCGAGTTCTCGACGCTGTGCACGCCCGAGCAGGCGGCCCGGCATCGCCTCATCACCGACGCCGTGCATGCCGAAGGCTGCCACATTCTCATGCAGGTGCTGCATGTGGGTCGCTACGACCATGGCAGCGGCGGCGTCTCCCCCAGCAGCGTGCTCTCCAAGCTCAGCAACCGCAGCTCACGCGAACTCAGCGCCGCCCAGATCGAGCAGATCATTGCCGACTACGTGCGCTGCGCCTGCCTGGCCCGTGAAGCCGGCTACGACGGCGTGGAGGTCATGGGCGGAGAAGGCTATCTGATCAACCAGTTCCTGGCGCCGCTGACCAACTTCCGCACCGACGAATGGGGTGGCGACGCCGCCGGCCGCAGCCGCTTTGCACTGCGCATCGTGCAGGGCATACGCGCGGCACTGCCCGAGAACTTCGTCATCAGCTACCGCCTGTCCCTGATGGACCTGGTCGAGCATGGCAGCCACTGGAAGGAAGTGCTGGAACTGGCCCGCCAGCTGGAAGCCGCCGGTGTGAATTTGTTCAACACCAGCGTGGGCTGGCATGAGGCGCGCATTCCCACCATTGCCATGATGGTGCCGCGTGCGGCCTTCAGCTGGGCTGCCGAGCAGCTCAAGCAGGCGGTCGGCGTTCCCGTGGCGGCCAGCAACCGCATCAATACCCCTGAAGTGGCCGACGACCTGATTGCCCTGGGACATGCCGACATGGTGGCCATGGCCCGCCCCTTTCTGGCCGACCCGGCCTTCGTGCGCAAGGCGCAGGCCGGCCAGGACAGCGCCATCAACACCTGCATTGCCTGCAACCAGTCCTGCCTGGATCGCATCTTCACGCGCCAGCCCGTGAGCTGTCTGGTCAACCCCAGAGCCTGCCGGGAATGGGAATGGCCACAGGAAAAGGCGGCAATACCGCGCAAGATCGCCGTGCTCGGTGCGGGCCCGGCGGGACTGGCCTGCGCACGCGAGGCAGCCGACCGGGGCCACAGGGTGACGCTGTTCGAGCCAGGCATCCGCATTGGCGGCCAGTTCTTGCTGGCGCAGAAAGTGCCCGGCAAGCAGGAACTGGGCGAGACGCTGCGCTATTTCGAGCATGAAATCCAGCGTCTGAGCATCGAGCTGCGGCTCAACACAACACCGGACGTTGGCACCTTGAGCGGCTTTGATCATGTGGTCGTGGCCACGGGAGTGGCACCGCGGCGCAGCGGCATCGAGGGCGAGAACAGCGCCAAGGTGGTGGACTATGTCGAGGCATTGCGCAGCCCCCGCTTTGTCGGCGAGCGCGTGGCCATCGTGGGCGCAGGGCCGCTGGGCTTTGACATGGCCGAGCTGCTGGCCCACCACAAGGCCGACGACGGCAGCGTGGCGGCCTTTGGCCGCGAATGGGGTATCGATCCGGGGCGCGAGCAGCGCGGCGGTATCAAGGCCGGCGAGAGGGCCGATTCGCCACGCCAGATCTGGCTGCTTCAGCGCAGCAAGGCGGCCATGGGCAGCAGCTTGCCCACCACCACGGGCTGGATTCGCCGCGCCCGGCTCAGGAACAAGAGCGCACGCATGTTCAACGACGTGGAGTACATCCATATCGACGACAACGGCCTGCACCTGCGCATACGTGGCGAGCAGCGCTGCCTGAGCGTGGACCACATCGTGGTCTGCGCAGGTCAGGAGCCTCACGACCCCTGGTCGCCCAGGCTTGAGGCCCACGACATTGCGCATACCGTGATTGGCGGTGCACGCGATGCGCACAAGATTGATGCAGCGAGAGCCATCGAAGAAGGTGCCGAACTCGGCCGCAAACTATAGGAGACAGCGAGAAAAATGAACAACCCCCACGCACCCCTGCTGCAGACAGGGCGTATCGGCTCCCTGGAGCTGAAGAACCGCATCGTCATGGCCCCCATGGGCGAGAACTTCGGCGGCGACGACGGCATCTGCGGCGAACGCACCCAGGCCTACTACGAAGCCAGGGCCCAGGGCGGCACCGGTCTCATCATCATGGGAACGACAGCTATTTCCTGGCCTTCAGGCACCAGCGAGCCGCACCAGCTGGGTATCTCCAACGACCGCTTCATACCGGGCCTGGCCGAAGTCACGCGCCGCGTCCATGCCCATGGCGGCAAGATCGCGGTGCAGATCAATCACAGTGGCAAGGTCGCCGCCCACGACCGCGCCTGTGGCCGCGAAATGTGGGTATCCTCCCTGCCGCCCGACGGCCCGGTTCACGACGGCATGCGCACCATCACGCCCAAGGAGTTCTCGACCTTTGTCGGCGTCGGCCCCTACCCGGAGCGCTACCGCATCATGGACAAGGCCGATATCGCGCAGATGGTGGAGTGGTTTGCCGCTGCGGCCCTGCGCGCCAAGCAGGCCAACTTCGACGCGGTGGAAGTGCATTGCGCGCACAACTACATGGTCGCCAATTTTCTCTCGCCCTTCTTCAACAGCCGCACCGACGAGTACGGCGGCAGCTACGAGAACCGCAGCCGCCTGCTGCGCGAGGTGCTGACCGCGGTGCGCGAGCGCGTGGGCCCCGACTATCCGGTCTGGGTACGTCTGGACGCGGAAGAAATGCACACGCCCGGCGGCATCACCATGGACGAGGCACTCAAGACCGCCAGGCTCTGCGAGGAACTGGGCATGGACGCGATCAGCGTCTCTGCCTATGCCCGCATGCCCACCGGCTCGGCGTTCACCGACGCCCCGATTCCGCAGAAGGAGAACGCCTACCGCGAATTTGCGCGGCAGTTCAAGCAGGCCGTGAGCCTTCCCATCATCTCGGCCGGGCGCTGGGAGCTTGACGATGCCGCCGATGCGGTGACCAGGGGGGAGATCGACTTCGTGGCCATGGGCCGCAAGCTGCTGGCCGAGCCCGACATGGCCAGCAAGCTGCAGGCCAATGCCGCCAAGGACGTGCGTCCCTGCATCTACTGCTATGCCTGCGTGAGCGAGATCTTCGTCAACCGCGGCATCAAGTGCGCCGTCAATGCGCAGACCGGCCATGAAGCCGTCAGGACCATCCGCTTTGCCGAAAAGCCCAAGCATGTGCTGATCGTCGGCGGCGGCCCCTCGGGCATGGAAGCCGCCCGCGTCGCCGCCCTGCGCGGCCACCGCGTGACGCTGGCAGAGCGCAGCGACCGCCTGGGCGGCACCCTGTTCTTTGCCGCCCTGGCCTACCCTGAAAACGGTCGCCTGCTCGACTATCTGGTCAAACAGATGGATCACCCACAAATTCAGGTTCGCCTGAACACCACCGTCGATGCAAAGCTGCTGGCCGAGCTAAAACCCGACGAAATCCTGGTGGGCACCGGCGCCAGGCGTGCCGCCCCCGCCATCGATGGTGCCCAGCAAAGCCATGTCTGGAGCGGCGACGAGCTGCGCCGCCTGATGACGGGCGACCGCGCCGACGAGATTGCCAAGGCCAAGCTGAACCTGGCCGAGCGCGCACTGTTCAAGGCCGGCGGCATGCTCAAGGTGACGGACAGCACGGCAGCGATCCAGAATCTGTCCAAGCTGTGGATGCCCCTGGGCAAGCGCGTGGTCATCATCGGCGCAGGTCTGGTTGGTCTGGAACTGGCCGAGTTCCTGCTCGATCGCGGCCGCGAAGTCACCGTGCTGGACCCCGGCACCCACCCCGGCACCGAGCTGGCCATCGTGCGCCGCTGGCGCGTGTACGACGCCGTGAAGAACCATGGCAAGCTGCTGATGCAGTCCAGCGTCAAGCGCATAGACCGCAAGGACGTCGTCTGGACGGACAAGAAAGGCGAGGAATACCGCACGCCCGCCGACTCCGTGGTGCTGGCCATTGGCGCCGAAGCCGATTCCAGCGTCGCCGAGCAGTTGCAAGCCCTTACCCGGACTCCCGTGCGCCGGATCGGGGACTGCCAGGACCTGGGCTATATCGAGGGCGCCATGCATTCGGGCCATCAGGCCGGGCGCGAAGTCTGAAGCCACTGACCGAAGAGCCGAGACCGCCTGCAAGCATGAGCCCGCAGGCGGTTGTTCGTAAACACTACGGCAGGCAGTGTCGGCCTTTTGCCGCTGGTCGCCAGTTGGTCTTCTCCGAGCAACAGCAAGCAGGAGACAGTCACCGGGCTGCGTCCAGCCGCAAGCCACCGATCCAGGCCAGCAGCCCTATACTTTTGCGGGTCCGTCACCTCACGTTCCAAGAATCGACCCAATGCACGCAAGGAAATGCTTCATCGCTTTGCTGGGGGCTCTGGCACTCACCCAGACAGCACCGGCTTCTGCACAGAACCTCAATGGAAAACATCTCTTCACCCAGAGATGTGCCATCTGCCACGGTGCGGATATCAAGGGAACCGGCCCCTTGGCCAGGAAAAGCAATCCTCCGACGCCGGATCTGACGACTGCGGCCTTCAGGAAACGGCTCGAAGAGTATCCCGGCGTCATTGTCTCCTCGGTCATACTCCGGCCGAACGGGGATCTGATCCCCAGAACGCTGCGGGAGAACGGGGTCAAGCTCGCCCCGCATCCCTGGACGGTGCAGGATTTTCGCGACCTGAACCAATACATGAGCGACGTGATTTCAAAAAGCCGATGACTGCGCCCGCCGCTGCCCGGACATGCTGACCTGTATAGACCCAGTCCCGCAAACTGTATAAAGAAACAGTAGACTCTGGACTCGATAGCTCCCCGACCAAGGTCCAGACATGTCAGCAGAACTCGAACAAGAAGACCTCTCCATCTTCGATGACCGCCTTTGGCATCACAAGGGCTGGGAAGCCCGCGTCATCAAGAACGAAGATGACGATGGCTGGGCCGTGGCCATGACCCGGGACGGCCAGGCCGAACCCGCGCTGGTCGGCCCGTGGACCATGGGGCGCGACAAGAAGAACCCCAAGCCTCTCGATGCATCGGCCTTCAACACGCTGGTGAAGACCGCCACCGAAGTCATACGCCGGCATGAGCAGCATCAGGCAGCGCTGTTGCACAAAGCCATACAGATCGACGTTCGCGGATCGCGCGTGACGGTGGCGCTCGATATCGAGCCCGATGAGGACAACCCCACGGCGACTCTCACGGCCACCGCGGCCGACGGCAGCGAGCTGGCCAAGGTACGAGTCCGGCCCGACCATGTCCTCAACCGCGCCTCCGCGCAGCGCTGGGCAGACGCTGGCTACCCGCGTTACAGCGAGGACTGAGCCTGAGAGCCGGGGAAACTGGCCCGGCGCCGCTCTGCGCGGACCTGAAGAGCCTGTTCACCGAGGGCGGTCAGCACCAGCCAGCCCCCGCCGAATACCGGACAGCGAGCCGGCCTGCAACTCACGCACCGGGCCGAGAGCGCAGCGCGGCCTCGAACCGGTCCAGCTCCTGCTGCAGCGTGCCGCGCTGCCTGAAACGCTGGCCGGCGCGCTCGTACCAGTTCTCTGCGTCCTCGAGATCGCCCTCCTGCAGATGCAGCAGCCCATGCAGCCAGGCTGCGAGCAGGCCTTCATGCTGCTGCACGGCATCGTGCGCGGCATTCCATTGCCCGGCCCGCATCTGCAGCACGATGGCTTCCAACTGTGCGTTGATATCGCTCATGACAGGGCGCGCTTGTGCTCAGGCCTGCAGCGCCTGCTGCACGAGATGGCTGTCCACATACTGTTCCATGCTCGTGATCCTGCCCTCGTTGAGCCGGTACAGATGGGCGAAGCCAGCCGTCATCGCCTTGCCCGTCTTGCGATAGGTGCCCGAGTAGACGCCGAAGGCTGCCACGCGGTCGCCATCGGCCAGGTAGGTGTGGACCTTGGCGCTGTAGCCGTCCCACTCCGTTGCCAGCCGCTGGAACACGCCCGCGACGATTTGCTGCGGGCCGACGTAGGTTCCGGCATAGGGAAAGCCGGCGGCCTCTGTCCACCGCGCGTCGGGCGCCAGTGCGGCCAGCAGATTCCTGGCGTTCTCGTCGGGCAGACCTTCGTAGGTCGAGCGGATGATGTCCAGATGGGTGGTCATGGTGTGCCTCCCGGGCTTCAGCCCCATTGCATCTCACCCTTGGCCACCTTGGCGCCGATCTGCAGCGCAGCGGCCAGGCCGGCGTCAGGATAGCGCCTGTTCATGGCGGCGATCAAGGCATCGCCATTGGCGGCCCTGGCCAGTTCCTGCTCGAAGGCCAGCAGGTATTCGCGGGTGTAGTTCACGGCCGAAACGTCCAGCGCGCCATGGGCGCCCAGGTGGCCCGGCACGACCACGGCCGGCTTGCGTGCGGCGATGGCCTCCAGATTCCTGACCCAGGCGGCGCGAGAGGCTGGCGTCGGTGTATCGGCCGTCCACACATGCAGGCCCGAGAACACCAGCACGCCGCCGAAGACGGCATTCAGCGAGGGAACCCACAGGTAGCGGCGGTTCTCCAGTCCCTGCGCCTTGACGATGTCGATGCGGTGGCCTTCCAGCGTCAGCGCAGGGCCGTCATAGGCTTCGGGAAAGACGATATCGGCGAGCTTCTGCGGACCGTTCTCCTTGAGCTGGGGCGCCCAGGTATCAATCTTCTTTTGCACATTGGCGCGGATGGCGGCAATGGTGTCGGAGGCTGCGATCACCCTGGCAGCGGGAAAGGCGGCCTTGATCGGTCCCAGGCTGAAGTAATAGTCCGGGTCGCTCTGGCTGATATAGATGGTGCTGAGCTGCTTGCCCGAAGCCTTGATGGCTTGGGCCACGGCGCGACCATCGGGCAGGGAAAAGCCGCCGTCGATAAGAACGGCCTCCTGGTCGCCCGAAAGCAGCACGGGCGCACGGAAAAAGCCTTTGTCGTCTGCAGGGAAGTGCTGCCATTGCAGCCTGGATTGGCCGGTCACGGCAGCGGCGCAACCTGCCAGGCCTGTGGCGATTCCGGCGACGGCGACGGTTTGAACAAAGTCTCGGCGATTCAGCATGATGGTTCTCCGGTGAATTTCGGGATGGCGGGTTGAAAGGCGAAAGCCTCAGGCCTTGGCGATTTGCTCGGCAAAGGCCTGCGGATTGGCGTAAGCGGCACTGGAATTCAGTAACTGACGCTGGCCATGGGTTTCCAGGATGAAGCACGGAACGCCACGCGCGCCGAACTGGCCCAGCAAGGCCTGCGCAGCGGCGATGCGGGCGCGATTGGCTGCCAGCAGCTCTCCATCAGACCGCAACAGACATGCAGCCGCCTGCTGCAGCCCCTGGGCTTGCAGCACGGCCGCCAGCGGCTCCAACCGGGTGATGTCCTCGCCGTTGACATAGCGCGCATGCTGGATGGCTTCAAGGGCCTCTGACTCCCGCTCGGGAGCGGTCAGGCTGACGGCGCTCAGCGCCAGGGTGGCGGGGCCGCTGTCGAACCGCTGCTGGCGGTCCGACAGCACCTGGCTGCGGTAGATCTCGCTGAAGCGCTGGCCCGTCAGGCGCTCAATACGCTGGTCGTTGCTCCAGGCATAGGCCGCAAAGTCGTCGTCCATGGGACGTGCACCCGCGCCGGCGAAGAGACCGCTGGGCAGCAGGCGCAGTTCGACCTCGGTCGCCTTGCCCAGAGCCGCCACTGCTGCGGCGGCACCATAGCACCAGCCGCACAGAGGGTCGAATACGTAATGCAGGGTCTTGGTCACAAAAGGGCTCCATGGCTTGAATACCGTGATCGTAGAAACAATGCATTGACAGAAAAACCCCGATCGAATAGATAAACCGTATGTCAATGACAAACAATCCCGAAGAATCCATCGCCGGCAGGCTTGCCAATCTCAAGCGCCTGGCCTACTTCGCGGCCGTGGTGGAGACCGGCAGCTTCACGGCCGCCGCAGACCGGTTGGGAATCACCAAGGCTGTGGTCAGCCAGCAGGTCGCCAGACTCGAGCGTGAGTTCCGCACCACGCTGCTGACCCGCACCACCCGCAAGGTCGTACCCACCGACGCGGGGAGGCTCTTCTATCAGCGCTGCGCGTCCATCCTCAAGGAGGCAGGCGATGCTTTCGACGAACTGGGGGAAGTGGCGGCCGAGCCTTCGGGCATCCTGCGCCTGACGGCTCCGCTGGACTATGGCATCACGGCGGTGGTGCCTGCCATCACCGAGTTCACCCGGCGCTACCCCCAATGCAAGGTGGATGCCGTGTTCAGCGACCAGTCGCTCGACCTGATGTCGGGGCAGGTGGAGCTGGCAATCCGCGTGGGCTGGCTTTCGGACCTCAACGTGCAGGCCCGTCAGATCGGGAGCTTCCGGCAACTGCTGGTCGCTGCGCCCTCGATGCGCCGGCAAGTGGGGCAGCTCAAGCAGCCGCAGCATATCGGCGAGCTGCCTTTCGTGGCGAACACGGCCTTGCGTGCCCCCTGCAGCTGGCACTTCTCGCGCGGCGAGCTGGAGCAGCAGAGCGTGACCGTGCATCCGGTCATCTCGCTGGATGCGACGCTGGGCGTACGCGAGGCCGTGCGCCAGGGCGCGGGCCTGTCGGTACTGCCCGACTTCGCGGTGGCCGATGATTTGAAGAACGGCACGCTGATACAGGTACTGCCCAGATGGTCGCTGCCCTCCGGAGGCATTCATGCCGTGTTCCCGACGGCACGCTTTCGGCCTGCAAAGGTGAAAGCCTTTGTGGACCTGATGCAGGAGCACATCCGGCCCAAGGCATGACCGAGGCCGGCCATCAGGTGCCAGACAAGCGGCTCAGCCGAAGACATGCTGAAGCCACACCAGAGCGCCATCGCACAACGGCCGCGTCATCGCGGGGCTGCAGCTTGCAGACGTTGCCATTGCGCTTGACCAGGACCGCAAAGGCTCGATTCAAGCCATGGCCTGGCTCAAGCGGCATCATCAAGAGTGCATGGAAAAAGGGAGCCCAAGCTCCCTTTTTCCATGCTAAGCGCTCGGTCCCGCCTGAGCGGTGCCTTCAGAGTCAGAAGTTGGGCGCTTCCACGCCGCCGTCCACTCCCAGCACCTTGCCGGTCACCCAGCTGGATGCGGGGCTGGCCAGAAACAGCGCGGCGTTGGCAATGTCTTCGGGCTGGCCCATGCGTGCCATGGGCGTGGTTTTTTCCATGCGTTCCTTGCGCTCGGGCGTGAGAAACGGTGCCAGCGCATCGGTCATGATGGTGCCGGGCTCGATGGCGTTGATACGCACCCTGGGACCGAAGTCCTGCGCCAGGCAACGTGTGAGCTGGTTGAGCGCGGCCTTGGACGCCGCATAAGCGCTGAAGTACTTTTGCGAGTAGCGCGCCGCCGTGGACGAGATATTGACCACCGCGCCGCCGCCTGCGGCCTCCATGGCGGCGGCCACCTTCTGGATCAGCGTATAGGCAGGCACCACATTGAAGGCCAGCATGTCGCCCACGGCCTTGCCCGTGACCTTGCGTGGGTCGTTGGGGCCGCCGCCACCCACATTGTTGATGAGCACATTGATATTGCCCAGCTCGGCCACGGTGCGGTCGATCAGGGCCTGCAGGTCCTCTTCCCGGTTCACATCGCCAGGCACGATGATGGCGCGGCGCCCCAGCACTTCGATCTCGGCCTTGACGGCCTGCAGATCCGCCTCGGTTCGCGCAAACAGCGCCACATCGGCGCCCGCCCTGGCCAGCGTGATAGCACAAGCACGGCCAATTCCCTTGCCCGCACCGGTCACTACAGCGACCTGCCCCTCCAGTGAAAACTGGCGAAAAATCTCGTTCATGTCTCGTCCTCTGATTGCGTTCTGATCCGCCCATGCTCTGCACGAAACGCATTCGCGACATCCGCCAAACGGACCATGGGGCGAGCCCCATGCCAGGGCGGGGCCGCCTCAGGCAAGCCCACAGACCTGGACAGCGGGCTCGGGGAGCGGCGGTGGCGCCGTCCTAGGGGGTCACGGCGGCTTCCAGCATTTGCGCAAACTGGTCGGTGTAGGGCGGCAGCATGCCCCACTCTCGACGCGGGTCGTGGCTGCCGGCCTTGTAGACCGAGCGCGCATGACTGAACTCGAGAAAGCCCTCTCGGCCATGGTAGTGGCCCATGCCCGAAGCTCCCACACCGCCGAACGGGGCGTCTTCCAGCGCCGGATGCATGACCACGTCGTTGATGGAGACACCGCCGGACAGCGTGTTGTCCAGCACCCAGCCCTGCTCCGTCTCGTCGCTGCCGAAGTAGTACAGCGCCAGCGGGCGCTCGCCGGCATTGATCGCCGCCACCGCATCGCGGATGTTGTGGAAACTGCGCAGCACCAGGGCCGGGCCGAAGATTTCATGCCGGGAGATCTCGGCGTCGGCAGGCGGGTTGATGACCAGCGCCAGCGGCAGGCGACGGTCCGACCCGGCTTGCGCGGCACCGACTTCCAGCACGCTCAGGCCCCGCGCCTTGGCATCGTCCACATAGGCTTTCACACGGGCATGGTGACGCTCGTTGATCACGGGCGTCATGTCGGCGTTGTCGGTCACCGTGGGATACAGCGACTGATATTGCGCGGCGATTCCTTCGGCCAGCACCTGCAGCCGCGACTCATGGACCCAGACCTCGTCCGGCGACACGCACAGCTGGCCGGAGTTCAGCGACTTGCCCACGGCAATGCGTTCGGCCGCATGGGCGATATCGGCCGTGTCGCTGACCAGCACCGGAGACTTGCCGCCCAGCTCCAGCGTCACGGGCACCAGGTTCCTCGCGGCGGCCGCCATGACGAGCTTGCCCACGCTGGTGGAGCCCGTGAAGACCAGGTGGTTCCAGGGCTGCTCGGCAAATGCTGCCGCCACCTCGGGGCCGCCCTGCACCACGGCCAGCACCTGGGGATCAAAGCGTTTGGCCACGGCCTCGGCCAGCACCTGGGCCGTGCGCGGTGCGATTTCGGAAGGTTTGAGCACGGCCCGGTTGCCCGCCGCGAATGCGCAGGCCAGCGGCGACAGCAAGGTGAACAGCGGCGCATTCCAGGTGCCGATGATGCCGATCACGCCCTTGGGCTGGTACTTGACCCAGGCCGTGGCACCAAACATGTCGAAGGGTTTGACGCTGGGACGCACCGAGTCGCCCAGCCAGTCCTTGAGATGGTCGCGCGCATGCTTGAGCGAGGCCAGCGAGCCCAGGATGTCGTTGGCCAGCGAAAATACGGCAGGGCGGCCGCCGAAGTCTTCACCCATGGCCTGGCACAGGGCATTCCTGTGCTCCACCAGCATGTCGATGAGCTGCTGCAGGCGCTGCATGCGCACTTCGGCGCTGACTGCACCTTCTTCGATGAAAGCCTGCTTTTGCATGTCCAGCAGCTGGCGGATGCCGATGGACGAATTCGTCTGGGTCATTTTGTCTCCTGAATATTTCTCTTGAAAGCCATGAACGGGAAGGCACATGCTCGGACCTGAAGATTTCCCGGTCGTCGTCCAAAAAGACGATGGCATAACCCTGAGCCCCTCGCACGATGCTGCGCATGCACACCCCTCAAAACCCGCCTCCCGCCGTCAGCTGGCGCACTCATCTCAGCCTCGCCTTGCTGGCGCTGGTCTATATTTTCTCCTTCATTGACCGGCAGGTTCTGTCTATTTTGCTGGAACCCGTCAAGCAGGAATTCGGTGCCTCCGACACCGAGATGGGTCTGCTCACGGGGCTGGCCTTCGGTCTGATCTATGCCATGCTGGGTGTGCCGGTGGGTCGTCTGGCCGACACCCGCAACCGCCGCAACATCGTGGCCCTGTGCTGCGGCATCTGGAGCCTGGCCACCGCAGCCTGCGGCGTGGCCACCCAGTACTGGCACATGCTGCTGGCCCGCATGAGCGTGGCCGTGGGAGAGGCGGGCGGCATGGCGCCATCGGTGTCCATCGTCTCCGACCTCTACCCCCCCAAGATGCGCTCGTTCGCCATCAGCCTGTTCATGATGGGCCCCAACCTGGGCACGCTGCTGGGCCTGGTCATCGGCGGCATGGTGGCCCAGCACCACGGTTGGCGCTCCGTGTTTCTGGCCTTCGGCATTCCGGGCGTGATTCTGGCCCTGCTGGTGTATTTCTTTGTCAGGGAACCCGCACGTGGCGCCTATGAAACCGCCCGAGTCGCCGCGCAAGGCAGTGCGCCGCGCGAATCCATGTTCCGCCAGCTCAGGCGTCTGCTGGGTATGGCGCCGCTGCGCAATATCTGCATCGCCTGTGGCGTGGCCGGCATTGCGGGCTATGGCTACGGCGTCTGGGCACCGAGCTTTTTCATGCGCATTCACGGTATGAGCATTTCTCACGCCGGTCTGGTGTTCGGTCTGGCCAGCGGACTGGGGGCCGTGTTCGGCGCCATGTTCTGTGGCTGGCTCAGCGACCGGCTGACCCAGCGCGATGCTCGCTGGCAGCTGCGTCTGGCCGCCATGGGCACGCTCTGCGCCGTGCCGGCCGGCGTGGCCGTTTTCTTCTGGCCCGTTTCCGATTTCTGGACAGTTGCCGGCATCAAGGTTCCCTACGCCATGGCCTTTGCGCTGTTGTTCGGATTTTTCGCAAGCTGGTTCGCCACGCTCTCCTACAGCGCCGTCAGCCAGATGGTCACGGCCGCCGAGCGCAGCGTGGCCTCGGCCCTGCTCAATCTGTTCATGACCTTGCTGGGTGTGGGCCTGGGCCCGCTGGTCACCGGCATCCTGTCGGACTACTTTGCCCAAACCCATGGCTCCGAAGGCCTGCGCTGGGCGCTGATGGGCGTGACCTCGCTGCTGCTCATCACCTCGATCTTCTTCGCCCTGGCCATTCGCCCCTACCGTCAGCGCCTGCAGCAGCTGCAGACGGCTGCCGCCTGACCCCCCCAAAAAAACCGGAGACTCTCATGAGCCAGCCCGTCGTTCTCATCACCGGTGCCAGCCGTGGCATCGGCGCGGCAACCGCCATCTTCTTTGCCCTGCGGGGCTGGCGCGTGGCCATCACCGCGCGCACGCTGACCGAAGGCGCGCAGCTGGACAACCAGCTGCGTCTGCCCAACGGCCAGTTGCTGTCCGGCAGTCTGGAGTCCACCGCCCGGGCCATCGAGGCCGCAGGCGGCGAGGTGTTTGCCCATGTCATGGACCTGATGGATCTGACCAGCCTGGACAAGGCCGCCGACGCCGTGCTGCAGCGCTTTGGCCGTGTCGACCTGCTGATCAACAACGCCGTCTACCAGAACCGCGAGATCAACCACCTGATCCCCGAAATCACGGCAGGGTCGCTGCAGCGCTGCCTGCTGGGCAATGTCATCGCTCCGTTCCATCTGGCCCAGCGCCTGCTTCCCTCCATGGCGGCACAGGGCGGAGGTCGCATCATCAATGTGTGCTCGGCGGCCGGTCAGTACAACCCTCCCGTGCCTGCCGACCAAGGCGGCTGGGGCTTTGCCTACGGGGCTTCCAAGGCCGCCATTGCGCGCCTGGCCGGCTGCATCAACACCGAGTACAAGCAGCAGAATGTGCGCGCCTTCAGCGTCAACCCCGGTGTGGTGACGACGGAGGCCGTCAAGGCCACGCTGGGCGACGACGGCGTGCTGGCCCAGCGCTATGGCGCGGCCACGCCTGAACAGATCGCGGCCGCCCTGTTCTGGCTGGGCTCCGAGCCCGAGGCCCTGTCGCTGGCCAAGTCCCACACCATGCTGGACCTGCAGCCTCTGTACCAGGAGCGTGTGGCAGCGGCCGCGACCACCTCCTGAGCACGCACTCACACTCGGACTGGTGCAAACCCTGGGCAGTTTGCGCCAGCTCAAAAGCGCTCCGGCACTCGTCCAAACAGAGTATGCGCGGCGGCGCCGCCTGCCAGAAGATGCATCCGTCCAAAACTAAATACGGAGACCTCTGCAATGGCAACCACGAAGGACTACCGCCTCGGTGAATTTACCTACCCGCGTGGCTGGTTCATGATTTCCGAGGCCAGTGCGCTCGACACCCACAAGCCCGTGGCCGTGCGCTTCTTCGGCCAGGATTTCGCGCTGTACCGCGGCCGCGAAAGCGGCAAGGTCGTGCTGCTGGACGCTTACTGTCCCCATATGAAGACCCATCTGGCGGCGCCCAACGCCACCAGCTATGTGGTCATCGACGGCGGCGGCAGCAATGTGGAAGGCGACGGCATCCGCTGCCCCTACCACGGCTGGCGCTTCGGCGCGGACGGCAAGTGCAACCACATCCCCTACCACGACGGCGCCATTCCGGCTGCGGCCGCGGTCAAGAGCTGGAAGGTGGTCGAGCAGTACGGCGCCATCTGGGTCTGGTTCGATCCCGAAGGCGGCGAGCCCGACTACGATCTGCCCACTTTTGGCGACTGGCATGACGAGACCTATGTCAACGGTCAATGGGACTACCTGGGCGAGTTGAACCAGCATCCCATGGAGGTCGTGGACAACATTGCCGACTATGGTCATCTGAGCCCCATCCACGGCTCCACCGTGGCGCGCTTCGAGAACGAGTTCAAGGGCCACAATGCCATCCAGCGCCAGTGCGGCGGTCACCGCACCCTGGTGGGCGAAGGCGGTGCCAGCGCCGATCTGCACACCGACACCTGGTACCACGGCCCAGCCATCCTGGTCTCCAAGGTCAGCGGCATGTTCAACTCCTTCATGATGATCATGCATACCCCCATCGAGGACGGCAGGATCAAGGTCTGGCACAACCTGCTGGTCAAGACCGCGCATGGCGGCCTGCCCACCAAGGCGGACGAAATCGCGGCCAAACAGTACCAGGAGGCCAGCCGTCTGGCCTTTGCCCAGGACTTCGAAGTCTGGTCGCAGAAGGCCCCCTGCCTGAATCCGCTGTTCATCCCCAGCGACGGAGCCTTCCTCAAGGCCCGCATCTGGTACAAGCAGTTCTACAACCCGCGCGCCAAGGCAGCTGAATACCTGGACCAGTGCGAGGGCCGCTACATTCCCCGCGGCATGGTGGCCTATACGCAGGAGCCCGAGGAAGCGACGGCCTGACCCTGGCACTCTCCAAGGCCAAAGGCCCATGCGCTTGCATGGGCCTTTTTTGCTGGAGGGAGACCTCCCATCAAAAAGATAGCTGCCAACGCTTTACCCCCATGAAAATCCAGTACAAAACATACTGAAGTCCTGATTCATGAAACGCAGGCTGCTATTGTCTTATCCGGTCCTCAAGGCCGGGAATGCGTCACCTGCGTCAGCAGCAGGACATGCCGCCCCCAGCCGAACTCTCCGCCCTGCGCACAGGCCGAGACATCGATGGACGCGACTGCCGCCTGCGCCTGCTCCAGCGTGTCGAACCACCACTCGAGCACATGGCGGTAGCCATAGCCGTCCGGCGCCTGCGCATCGACAGTGTTGCAGACGATGCGGCTGGTCCGAGCCAGCGCACCGCTTCGCCACTGTAGCGGACAGGCTTGCGGCAAGGCTGCCGCTCCCTGCCAGACATCGCTGCGCTGCAGAAAGCCGATCACGATCACCTGCCCCTGCTGCGGAAGGACATCATCGCTCCGGCTGCCATGCAGCACCTGCTGACGGCACAGCAGCGAGAAATTGCGCACATAGTCGGCAAACACGCGAGGCTCGTCGGGGCGCATGATGGCCAGGGTTTCGGGATCGCTCCAGATGTCCGAGCCTGCTTCGCGCCCGGACAGCACCATGAGGTTGACGCCGTCGTAGTCCTGGCTCAGGGCTGCGGCAGGGGCGGGCATGTCCAGTACGCGTGCGCACTGTGCCACGGCCTGGACGCGCTGCCCGACGCTGCGGCACTGGCGCCCCAGCGCGGAATGCTCGCGCCAGGCCTGGGCGAATTCCTCGGGGCGCAGCGCGGGGTTGCGCCGCGCCAGATAGATCATCTTCCAGACGGCAGCGCCGCCCTGCTCGCGGGGTTCCTGCCTTTTCATGCTGCGACGGCCACGGGCGCATGGACCCTGTGGTAGGCGCCAGGGTAGTGCTGCAGGGCGCGGTAGAAGGCCCACACCGCCGGTGCCAGCGTGGACATCATGATCGCCATGGCATAGCGCAGGCCTTCGCCGGGAGCAAGGGTGTTGAGCACATCGCTGAGCCAGCCGGCCACGATGGGCCCCACGCCATTGCCGAGCAGGGCGCCGGCCATCAGCACCATGGCGCTGGCCGTGGCGCGCCGCTCGGCGTCAACGACCAGGCTCAGTGCCGCATAGGTGGCCGGTGCCCACCAGGCCGTGAAGAAGGAGTAGACCAGCATGCAGGCCATGGACAGCACAAATAGGTCCGAGCCCACCAGCAGATAGCCGAAACCCAGCACCATGGCCAGGCCGGTGCCGATCACCGGAATGCGGATCTGCCAGCGCACGTCGCTGCGTGCCAGCCGGTCCGTGAGCCAGCCCGAGAACAGACTGCCCGAGACCGAGAGCACCGCAGCCCCTGCGGAAATCGAACCGGCCTGCTTGAGGCTGAGATCGAAGCGGCGGGCCAGCAAGGCGACATTCCAGGCACCGATCGAGATTCCCGCGATCAGCACACAGGCCGCGCCCAGAATCAGAAAGCGGGTCACGGGCTCCTGCCATATCAGGGCGACCGCCGATCGGGACTGTGGCCGGACCTCCTGCGCTGCCGCTCCCGCCTGCACGCAGACGCGAACGGGTTCTCGCACACTCAGGCGCAGCACCAGCGACAGGAGCATGATGGCCACGCCGATGATGACCATGGTCGCGCGCCAGCCCCACAGCTCGGCAAACAGCGGCCCCAGCAGCAGGGCCAGCAGGGCGCCCGTCGCATTGCCGACGCCGAAGACACTCATGGCGCGCGAGCGCTCATGGGGTTTGTAGAGATCGGCCAGGATGGACATCGAGGCCGCGCCGCCACCGGCATCCCCCAGGGCAGCGCCGGCGCGCGATGCCGTCAGCCCGCCGGAGCCGGTGGCCAGTGCGCCGAGGGCCGCCACAGCGCCGCCGATGCCGCGGCACCAGGCAATCAGGCTGCGCCGTTCACGGCGATCCGCCAGCCGCCCCAGGGGAATACCCAGGGCGGCAAAGGTCAGCGCAAAACCGAGTCCCGTGATCAGGCCGATCTGCAAATCCGAGAAACCGAACTCCTGCTTGATGGGCTGCAGCAGCACCGCCAGAACCTGCCGGTCCATGAAAGTCAGGGCAGACAGGGCTGTGAGCAGGGCCAGCACATAAACTCTTGAGGGGGTCTGATGGTTTCTATCGGTCATTGTTGTCCTTGTTGTTCGCATCGCGCTGCATGCCTAGCGCCCTGACCGCCCGGCTGACAGCGGGGTGCGGATGCTCGGTGCTGCCCTGAGCATCGTGGACAGGAGCGGCCGCACTCACATCGTCTTAACGGACGATGGTCCACCCTCCGTGCAGAGCGCACGCACCTGGCTGGAGGCGGACAGCCATGGCGCGAAAGCCTCGTGCGCCAGACCTCTCATGCCATGCGGATCTCGGAGATATAGTGGCGGCGTCAACTTCAGGGCCTACACCCCATGCACCTGCGCAAGCTCTCAGTCCCGCTTCAAACATGGCTCCTGCTGGGCTGTTTCGCCATCTCCTGCGACGCACAGGAATCTGCGGCCTGGGACAGGCAGGCCACGGGCCGCACTTCCATCTCCGGGCTGGGCACGATCGACTACGAGGTGGGCTACAGCAGCGCCGGCTTTGACCATTTCTCTTCTGAAATCGTGGCCCGGTGGAACGACGGGGGGTTGCGGGAACAGACGCTGTATGAAGGCATCTACGACAGGCCGCCTGCCAGGGTCTGGGGAAGCGGGCCCCATCTGTGCGTTGCCATGCAGGTCTGCGCACGCTACTCGGATCGCTGCAACCGGTATGTGATTGCCCACCGCTATGACGACCAAGCCAAGGCCTTTGTGGCACTGACGTCCGAAAAGACGGCTCGCAGGATCTGTGCCGTGGCACGCTGAAGGTCAAAAAGAAGGAGGCCGAGGCCTCCTTTAAATCCCGTCGTCAGGCGCGACGAACAGGGTATTCCTGTGCCGTATGGAATGACTTGTTTGCGGATCAGACGACCACGGCCGCCAGCGGCTCATGTGCTGCCGCATAGGCCTTGGCCCAGCGGTAATCCGCCTTGCCTGCCGGGCTGCGCCTGACTTCCTTGGCCAGATACACGGCGCGCGGCAGCTTGTAGCCCGACAGATTGCTGCGGCAGACCGTCTCGAACTCCTGCAGGTCGAACTCCTGGCCTGGCTGCACCTGCACCACCGCCACCACCTTGCTGCCCCAGCGCTGGTCGGGAACGCCCACGACCACCACATCCTGGACCGGCAGGTAGCGGCGGGCCGCTTCCTCCACCTCTTCGGGGTAGACCTTCTCGCCTCCGGTGTTGATGCATTGCGAGCCACGCCCCAGCACCACATATTCACCCGTGGTGTCGATGCGCGCCCTGTCTCCCGTCAACACCCAGCGGCTGCCCTCGACCATCACAAAGGTCTCGGCCGTTTTCTTGGGATCGCCGTAATAGCCCAGGGGCATGTGTCCGCGGCGCGCAAGAATGCCTTCCTCTCCGGGCCTCCCGAGGATGCGCAGATCCTCGGAGATCACGCCCAGATCGGGGCGCGGCGCGATGCGCATGAAGCCCTCGCCCTCGGGTGTCTTCTCACCCCCGCCCAGAACACCGGATTCGGAGCTGGCCATTCCGTTGTTCAGCACCAGATGCGGAACCTGCGCCAGCAGACGCTCCTGCAGATGGCGCGAGAACACGGCACCGCCGTTGCCGAAAATCACCAGCGACTTGAGCGGCCAGCGTCCGGGGTGGCTCTCCAGTGTCTGGATGATGGGCAGGGCCATGGCATCGCCGACCACGGCCATGACATTGATCTGATGCCGCTCGATCAGGTCCAGCATGTGCACGGGATCGAAATTCTTGCGCTCGCTGACATAGACGGGATGTCCGGAAAACAGGCTGATCAGGGTGGCCCACATGGCTGCGCCATGCATCAGCGGGGCGGCAGCCAGATAGGCCAGTGCCGGGCCGGCAGGCACCAGCTGCAACAGCTCCTCGGGAGTCTCGATGGGCGGTCGGCGAAAGTAATAGCCGCCTCCGCCGAGCGCCTCCATGAACAGCGATTTGTGCGGCCACATCACCCCCTTGGGCAGCCCCGTGGTTCCGCCCGTGCAGAGCATGAAGATATCGTCATCGCTGCGCTCGGCGTCCACCAGTTCCCGGGCACCTTCGGCCAGCACCGGCTCGTAGGGCTGAACGCTCCTGGACAACCCGTCGCGCGAAGCGCCAACCCGCAGCGCCAGGCGCAGCGTGGGCACCTGGGGCATGACCTGCAGCACCGCTGCATCAAAGTCCGCGCCATAGACCAGGCCCCGCAGGTCCAGGCTGTTGAACAGTGCCTGAAGCTCATCGGCCACATAGCGGTAGTTCACGTTCACGGGCACGGCTCCGATCTTGCTGCAGGCGAAAAAGGCCTCCAGATACTCCGCACCGTTGTAGAGCTGGATGCCGACGTTGTCGCCCCGCCCGATGCCACGCGCGCGCAGTGCATTGCCCAGCCGATTGGCGCGCTCGTCGAGCTGCCTGAAGCTGAGCTTCTGGTCCCCGCAACCAAAGGCCGTGCGGTCGGGCACGGCCTGTACCACCAGCTCAAAAATATCTGCCAAGTTGAAGGTCCGCTTCATCTTCCTGTCTCCATCTGTGCTTGAGTCTTTCTGATTTCACTGTGCCTCGCATCGCCCTCATGCTCGGCAGAGAGCCTGCTGCATTCATCGTCCGCTTGAACTGGGGACAGACCCTTGCTCATTGGCCGTCCGATGCCCGGGCAGAACGGCCTGTGTTGCCAGAGCGCCTGCCCTGGGGCGCGTCTGCAGACGCGCCGTCGCGGTTCAGTGCCGGCGGATATCCGGCAAAGCGCAGCCTGGCGACCTTGCCGCCATGTCGTTCAGGTCACTTTGCTGCTCCAAGCTGCACCTCGTAGTGCCTGATGACCCAGGCATAGATCCCCACCGCCAGCAGATAGAACGCCAGTATGCAGACCAGCGCCCAGCGCAGCGACTCCTGCCCGAACCGGACAGTGAAGGCATCGCTGAGCAGCCCCACCGTCAAAGGCCCAAGACCACCGCCCACCGCCGTCAGCAGCAGGTTGTAGATGGACAGCGAGGTCGCCAGGCGGTGCGCCGCAATCACATTCGTCAGTGCTGCAAACACCGGCGCCGCCCAGAAGCTGGAGAAGATGGCAAACACGCCATAGAAGGCCACGGCATGGGGAATCCGAAGCCCGGCAAGCTGCCAGGTCTGGGGCGAGGTGTTGAGATAGAACGCCAGCCCCAGTGGCACCGAGATCAGCGTTCCCAATATCGGCACCCCCACCTGCCAGCGCTTGTCACGACTGGCCATGCGGTCGGTCAGCCAGCCACTGACCAAAGCACCGGCGATGGCTGCAGGCCCGCCGATAAACCCCATGATGGCCCCCGCATCCTTGAGCTGCAGGCCGTGCGATCGCACCAGAAACGCCGTGTTCCACAGGCCGATGGCATAGCCTGAAAACGCCATCAGCATGCTGGCCAGACCCAGACCCACAAACGCCTTGTTGCGCGCCAGCGCGACCATGACATCGCCAAATTTTTCAGCGCCAGCCTGAGCCGTCGCTCCCCCGTCCTGCGCCCCCCTCAGGGGCTCGCGACAGGTCAGCCGCAGCAGCAGGGCGACCAGCACGCCGGGCAGCGCCAGCGACAGGAAGGCCGAGCGCCAACCGTAGTGCTGGGCGATCCAGGCACCCACGCCGAGCCCCACCAGCGAACCCAGATGCGGGCCCAGGCTGAACACGCTCATGGCGCGGCTGCGCTGCTCGGGCGGATAGACATCGGCGATCATGGTGGTGGAGGCCGCCGTGCTGCCCGCCTCCCCCACGGCCACGCCCACGCGGGCGGCCGTCAGGCTCCAGAAGCCCGCGGCCATGCCGCACAGGCCCGTGGCGATGCTCCAGCCGGCGCAGCACCAGGCAATCAGGTTGCGCCGGTTGGTGCGGTCTGCCAGGCGGCCGAAGGGCACGGCCAGAATGCTGTAGAACAGCGCAAAGGCCAGCCCCGTGAGCAAACCCATGGCGCTGTCCGAGACCCCCATCTCCTGTTTGATCGGCTGAATCAGCACCCCCATGATCTGGCGGTCGATCATGCTCACCCCATAGACCAGCAGCAGTACCAGCAGGAGATAGTGGCGTCTCCAGCCGGTCACATTGCCAAGCGGCCGCAGCGGGGCCGACGCAGCTTGCGACACTCGGGTCACAGCGGATGCACTCATGTCCTGTCTCCTGAATAACGTGGTCTGCGCCACGTTGAATGATCGAAAGCCGGCAATCCCGGCGCACGGGCTCGGCCCATGAGACCAAGCCGCAGCGGATCAGCCGGCCGGCAGTTCGCAGAAAGGCACATCCCTGTCGCTGCGCGGCTCGGCGGCCAGGCCCAGCACGCGTTCGCCGATGCTGTTGAGCACCACCTCGTCGGTACCGCCCGCGATGCGCATGCCGGCAGCGCCGAACCACAGGCGCTCCACCATCGCAAAGCGCTGCCCCAGTCCGCAGGCCTCCAGTTCGCAGGCCGCCAGCACGCCGCGCTGGCCCAGCAAATCGATGGCGAAGTAGCTGAAGGACTGCAGCGCGGCAGCGGCCACATTCTTGGCGCCGCTCAATTCCGGGCCGGGCTGGCGCCCCTTGCTCAGCGCCGTCAGAGCGCGGCATTGCAGCAGCCACAGTGCCTGCTCCTTGAGATAGAGATCGGCCCAGCGCTCGCGCAGGCGGCCGTCCTGCAGTGCGGGCCGACCTTCGAAGCGGACATCGGCGAGCAAACCTGCCGTGGTGCGCCACAGCTCGGCGGGCATCACGCCTCCAATGGCCAGGCGCTCGGCCATCAATCCCGTCAGCGTCACTTTCCAGCCACCGTCCAGCGCCCCCACCAGTTGGTGGTCGGGCACGAACACATCCTCGAAGAAGACCTCGTTGAACTCGGACTCGCCGCCAGCCTGGCGAACCGGGCGCACGGTGATGCCGGGCGAACGCATGTCCAGAAAGAAGGTGCTCAGGCCCTCGAACTTGGGGGCCTGCGGATCGGTGCGGGCCAGCACGAGTCCGAACTGGGCAAACTGTGCGAGCGAGGTCCAGACCTTCTGGCCGTTGATGATCCAGCCCTCGCGGCCATCGGTGGCGCGCTCGGCACGCGTGCGCACCATGCCCAGGTCGGAGCCTGCGCCGGGCTCGCTCAGCAGCTGGCACCAGAGGTTCCTGCCGCTCAGCGCCGGCGCGACATGCCGGGCCAGCACTTCGGGAGCAGCATGCGTCATCACCGAGGGCAGCACCATGCCCAGACTCACATTGAACATGCCGGTGGGCACCTTGGCCTTGCCCTCCTCCTGGCGCCAGATCAGCTCCTGCATGGGCGTGCCGCCACGGCCGCCGAGCGCCTTGGGCCAGGTGATGGCGCCAAAGCCTGCGGCGGCCTTCCTGGCTTGCCACACCCGAGCCGCCTCCATGCGCTGCGCGGCCGTCATGTCGCGCCCGAAATAGTCGTCGGCACCGGCCTTGGGCTCGGCATTGGCCTGCAACCAGGCTCGGCATTCGGCGCGGAAGGCCGCCTCTTCGGGCGTGTCATCGAAGTCCATGGACTGGCAGTCGGCCTGGGTCGCCCTCTTCACGGGGGCCTCAGGCTCTGCTGCGAGCAGCCGCTGCTCCAACTCGGCCGCCACCTGCTCGCGCCAGGCATGGATGCTGCCCAGCTCCACGGCCTGCTGACGCGCGCGGCGATAGAACAGGTGGCAATCCATCTCCCAGGTATAGCCCATGCCGCCATGGGTGTGGAGGTTTTCCTGAGCGGCCTCCGACAGCGCCTGGGTGCTGCTCACGCGTGCTGCCGCCGCTGCACCGGGCAGCTCGGGTACCCCATCGCCCGCAGCCATGTCCGCCGTCAGAGCCCAGGCACCGTAGTAGCAATGCGCACGGGCCAGCTGATTGCTGGTGTAGAGATGGGCCAGCTTGTGCTTGATGCCCTGATAGGAGCCGATGGGACGGCCGAAGGCCTTGCGCTCCCTGGCATGGCCGCAGGCCATCTCCAGCGCGGCATCGGCGGCCCCGAGCTGCTCAAAGGCGAGCAGCACGGCCGCACGATCGCGCACGCGCCGCATGACTTCGGCAGCGCTGCGGCTGCCGTCCAGCGGCTCGGCCTGCGTGTTGTCGAAGTTCAGGCAGGCATAAGGCTTGGAGGGGTCCAGGGTCTTGAGCCTTCGGCGTCGCACCGTGCCGTCGAACCCGAAGGCCACGAGCACCTGCGCCCCTGCCGTGTTGCGCGCCAGCGCCACGCCCCATTGCGCGGCCATGCCGTCGGCCACCAGCGGGCATTCGCCCTTCAAGGTCTTGCCGTCAAACAGGGGCAGAACGGATGGAGGGTCCTGCCCGTCCGCCGGTGCTGCCAGACAGCCAATGCTTCCGCCCGAAACCGGCAGCAGCCATTTCCTGCGTTGCGCAGAAAGCTCCGGTGTCGATAGCAGGATGACCTGCACCGCCAGATACATGGTCGAAGCCAGGGGTACGGGGCTGAGCTGGCGGCCCACTTCCTCGGCCACCACGCACATCTCCATGGCACCGAGGCCGATGCCGCCGCAGTCCTCGGGCAGCATCAGGCTGGTCACCCCCAGCTGGGCCAAGCCGCTCCACACGCTCCGGGCATGGCTGCCCTTGCCCTCGAGCAAGGCACGCGCCTGTGCCAGCGGCGATTCGCGGGTCAGGAATTTGCGTATCTCGTTGCGCAGGGCGTTCTGGTCGTCACTGAAATCGAAGTTCATCGTCTGTCTCCCCCCATTCATCCAAAACTCAGGCCACGGCGGCAGCCGCTGCGCCGGACATATGCGACATCGTGTTGGCAGGCGGCGTCAGACCCAGCACCAGGTCGGCCCCCTTGTCGCCGATCACCACCGATGCCGCATTCGTGTTGCCGGACACCAGATGCGGCATGACCGAGGCATCGATCACGCGCAGCCCCTGCACGCCCTTGAGCTGGAGGTCGGGGGTGACCACGCCCAGCGGATCCGCCGCATCGCCCATGCGGCAGCTGCCGCTGGCGTGGTGGCCCGAGCCCAGGTACATGGAGATCCAGTCCAGCAACTCGTCATCGGTTTGCACATCGGGCGTGGGACGGGTCTGCGCCTCTATCAGGCCGGCCAGAGCGGGCTGACGGGCAATCCTGCTGGCCATGCGCACGCCGTGGAGCAGCGCCTTGCGGTCACGCTCGTCGTGCAGAAAGTTCATGCGGATGCTGGCCAGCTCCTCGGGATGGCGGCTTTTGAGCCGGAGCTGGCCGCGCGAGTAGGGACGCACCTGGTACGGAGCCATCGTCATGCCCGGGAAGGCCTCGGTGCGATAGTTCTTGCCGCTTTGCATGTAGCCTTCGATGTCCCCGGTCACGGGCAGGCCGTGAATCTGGATGTCGTTGTAGGGCAGGCTCGCATCGCTGCTGAACCAGGCGGCAAACTCCGAAGCCGGCATGGCCATGGCGCCCTGCCTGGTCAGCAGGTACCGCATGAGCGAAGCGCCAATACCCAGACCGCGCAGCGAGCGGTTGAGACTGGGCGTGCCGGCCTTCATGCGCCAGGACATCGGGACAATCGCATGGTCCTGCAGATTGGCGCCCACTCCGGGAAGATCCACCCTGACCTCGATCCCCATTTCCTGCAGATGCGCCGCCGGGCCGATGCCCGAGAGCATCAGCAGCTGGGGCGACTGCAGGGCGCCTGCGCACAGCAGGATCTCCTTGCCGGCACGGGCGACGTGGCTGCCGCCTGCCCTGTCCTTCCAGTGCACCGTGGTGGCGCGCAGTCCATCGAGGCCTATGCGGGTGACCAGCACCTGCATGCGGACCTCCAGATTGCGCCGCCGCATGGCAGGCTCGATGGCATTCCTGGCCACCGACGAGCGCCGGCCATTCTTGAGGTTGACCTGGAACAGACCTGCGCCATGCGGATGGCCGTTGTTGAAATCCCTGCAGGCAGGCATGCCGGCTTGAATGGCGGCCCGCACCATGGCCAGCGATACCGGGTGCGGATTGTGCAGATTGTTGGCGGTCAGCGGCCCGCCCCGCCCATGCCAGGGCTGGGTGAAATCTGCCTCGCTGCGCTGCTGGTCTTCGGTACGCACAAAGTAGGGCAGCAGCTCGTCGTAGCTCCAGCCCGCGGCCCCTTGCGCAGACCAGCTGTCGAAATCCGCACGGTCGCCGCGCACATAGATCATGCCGTTGATGGACGAAGATCCGCCCAGGCGCTTGCCGCGCGGCAGGCTGATGCGGCGATTCGCCGCGTACTGCTCGCGCTCTGTTTCGTGCCCCCAGGAATACCTGGGGCTGTTGATCATCTGGCCCCAGCCCGAGGGCATGGAGACCAGCCAATCCTTGTGGCTGGCGCCACCTTCGAGCAGCAGGACCTGGTGCTGTCGGTTCTCGCTCAGACGCGCAGCCAGTGTGCCGCCCGCCGAGCCCGCGCCTATGACGATGTAATCGAAGACTTCGTCCATGGCCTGTCTCCATTGATTGTTATTGGATGAATGACTGTGCCGAGCCAATACCGGGTGAGCGCGCCCGCCCACCCTTTGGGCTCTGGTCAGGCCCTGGCAGTTTTGCCGTAGAAAGTCTGCCCCCTGGCCGCCATATCGCGCAGCAGCTGAGGCGGGCGCAGTTGCTCGCCAAACAGATCGGCCAGACGGTCGGCCTCGGCCACGAAATGCGGCAGACCGATGCCGTCGATGAAGCAGAAGGGACCGCCCGTGTAGGCCGGAAAGCCCACACCTAGAATCGCGCCGATGTCGCCATCGGCCGGCGCCAGCAGCACGCCCTCCTCCATGGCACGGGCGCCTTCGACGGCCTGCACATAGAGAATGCGCTGCTTGAGATCATGGGCGCTGGGCTGCTGGGCTTTGAGCGGGTAATGCTCGGCCAGGCCCGGCCAGATGCGCTTGCCGCTGCCACCCTCACTAGGGTCGTAGTCATAGAAGCCCTTGCCCACCTTGCGGCCCAGACGGCCCAGCTCGAACAGCTTGCCGATTACGGGGACGGAGCGACCGGGCCGGTAATCCTCTGGAAACTCCTTGGCCTGGGCTTCGCCCGCATGCTTGGACAGGTCAATCGACAGCTCGTCGGTAATCGCCAGCGGCCCCACGGGCATGCCCGCATGCCTGGCACAGTTCTCAATCAATGCCGGGGCAATGCCTTCTGCCACCATGCCAATGGCGTCATCCACAAACGCGCCGATGAAGCGGCTGGTGAAAAAGCCGCGCTTGTCGTTGACGACAATGGGCGTCTTCTTGAGCTGGGCCACAAAGTCCAGTGCCTGCGCCAGCGTGGCATCCGATGTCTGCTTGCCGCGAATGACTTCCACCAGCGGCATCTTGTCGGCCGGCGAGAAGAAATGCAGGCCGATAAAGCGATCGGGCCGGTCGCTCGCCTGCGCCAGCAGGCCGATGGGCAGGGCCGAGGTATTGCTGGCCAGCACGCAGGTTGGCGGCAGCACAGCGTCCAGCTTCTTCGTGACTTCGGCCTTGATGGCACGGTCTTCGAACACGGCTTCGATCACCATGTCCGCGTCGCGCAGCTGCTCGTAATCGGTGCAGGGCGTGATGCGAGCGAGAATGGAATCGGCCTTCTCCCGGCTCTGGCGGCCCTTGTCCACCAGCCTGGCCAGCACCTTCTCGGAGTACTGCTTTCCCTGGGCCGCAGATGCCTGATCCCGGTCTATGAGCACCACCTGAATGCCGCGCTGCGCAGCCACCAGCGCAATGCCGGCCCCCATCATGCCTGCACCGATCAGTCCCAGCTTGCGGCATCTGAACGGCTCAAACCCTGCAGGACGGTGCATGCCTTTTTCGGCCTTGGCCTTGTTGACGAAAAGCGTGCGGATCATGCCGCGTGCCACCGGACTGCGCGACAGCACGGCCATGTACTTGCTCTCGATGCGCAGGCCCTTGTCCATGGGCAGCTGACAGCCCTCGTAGATGCAGCTCTGAATGCACAAGGGTGCCGGCATATTGTGAAAGGTCTTGGCCTGCAGCAGGGCGTTGCCCACCACGAAAGCCGGCGCGACGCGCGGGTCCAGCGGGCCACCGCCAGGAACGCGAAAGCCTTTCACATCCCAGGGCTGCACCGCCGTGGGCCCGGCCCGCAGCCAGGCCTTGGCGGCGCCAAGCAATTCTTCGGGAGGGACCACTTCGTCCACCAGTCCGGCCTCCTTCGCCTTCACGGCTTGCAGTTGCCTGCCTTCCATCAGAAAAGGCATGGCAGCCAGAATGCCGATCATGCGCGGCAGACGCTGGGTGCCGCCGGCGCCGGGCAGCAAGCCAACCTGTACCTCGGGCAGGCCGAGCATGACCGAGGGGGTATCGGCTGCAATGCGGTGGTGACAGGCCAGGCAGATTTCATACCCCCCGCCCAGTGCCATGCCGTTGATGGCCGCCACCAGGGGCTTGCCCAGGGTCTCCAGTTTGCGCAGCAGCCTGGACAGCGATGCGCAGGAGGCGAAAAGCTCCTCGATGGGCATGTCCGCCATGGCGTCGATATTGGCCTCCATGCCCAGCAGGTCGGCCCCCGCGACAAAGCTGTCCTTGCCCGAGGTGATGATGCCGCCGCGCACCCGGTCGTCGCCTTGCATGCGGGCGATACAGGCCTCCAGGCTGTCCATGAAGGCCTGATCGATCACATTCATGGTCTTGCCGGGGTAATCCAGGGTCAGCGTGGCAATGCCGTCATCGTCGACGCCATAGCGGATGATTTCCGTTGTCATGTCTTGTGTTTCCTCGCTCACACGCGTTCGATGATCATGGCCGAGCCCATGCCCGCCGCCACGCACAGGCTGATCAGCGCCGTGCGCTTGCCGGTACGCTCCAGCTCGTCCAGCGCCGTGCCCAGGATCATGGCGCCCGTCGCCCCCAGCGGATGGCCCATGGCAATCGCTCCGCCGTTGACGTTCATGCGCTCATGGGGAATGTCCAGCTCCTCCATCATGGTCAGCACCACCGTGGCAAAGGCCTCGTTGAGCTCCCACAGATCGATGTCCGAAGCCTGCATGCGCGCCCGGGCCAAGGCCTTGCGTGCGGCATGGGCCGGGCCGTCCAGCATCAAGGTCGGCTCGGAGCCGATGCTGGCAAAGGCGCGGATGCGCGCACGGGGCTTGAGGCCTTGCCTGGCACCCGCTTCTGCCGTGCCGATCAGCACTGCCGCTGCCCCATCGACAATGCCCGAGCTATTGCCTGCGTGGTGATGGTGATGAATCTGCTCGACTTGCGGATAGCGCTGCAGCGCCACGCTGTCGTAGCCGTATTTCTGGCCCATTTCGGTAAACGCGGGCTTGAGAGATGCCAGAGATTCGACCGAGGTTTCGGGACGAATCGTCTCGTCTTTTTCCAGCAGCGTCAGGCCCAGGAAATCCTTGACGGGCACGACCGATTTGTCAAAGCGACCTTCGGCCCAGGCCGTGGCCGCACGACGATGGCTTTCCGCCGAGTATGCGTCCAGATCATGGCGACTGTGGCCACGCAGCGATGCCAGCAGATCGGCCGAGATGCCCTGCATCACGAAATAGGTCTTGCTGGCCATTTGCGGGTCCTGCGCCCAGGCTCCGCCATCGGAGCCCATGGGCACGCGGGACATCATCTCCACGCCCGCGCCAATGGCCATGTCGGCCTGACCGGACATGACCTTGGCCGCAGCAAAGCTCACGGCCTCCAGGCCCGAGCCGCAGTAGCGGTTGAGCTGCACGCCGGCCACGCTCTGCGCATAGTCGGCCTGCAGCACCGCCATGCGGCCCACGTTGCCGCCCTGCTCGCCCACGGGCACCACACAGCCCATGACCACATCGTCCACCATCGCCGTATGGAGCTGATGGCGCTCGCGAAGGGCCAGCAGCGGCTGCGCGGCCAGCCAGACCGGCGTCACCTCATGCAGCGCGCCATCCGGCTTGCCCTTGCCGCGGGGGGTACGGACATGGTCGAAGATCAATGCCTCCATCTGCATTCCTCACATCACCAGGTTGTTATCGGGTTCCTTTTCAGGTTGCCATACGGCTTTTGCCCAAACCTACCTGATTCAGACTAGGGGCAGACTATGAGAGAAACCGCCAGCCCCGGGTGGCACATGGCGTGTCCCACCCGCCGACTCAGCCGGCTCGCGCCGCCAGAGTGCCCGCACCGGGGCTTTGTCGCCTTCGGAGCCATCGTCCCAGCTCTCATGGGTGACGCAAAAGTCTCCCGGCTTGCCACACCGGAAGGCTGCAGACAAGGCTGCCGCGCTCGGGCCACCAGCCCTCCGGGTTGTTCATGGTGTCCAGCGACAGCGCGTCCCCTTCGGACTCGGGCGACTGCAGAAACAGCGTACAGGCCCTGCCCCCCGTCCGGAATGCCGGCGTTGTGCACCAAGATAGCGGCCACGCCAACCTCGTCCCGGATGTGCCGTGCCATGGCGACCCTGGCGTCGCAATGGCTCAGGCCGGCCGCCGATCCCTGCAACTGGCGCGCTGTGTTCCGGGCTCGCTCCCGATGACAGTCGTTCAGCACCACATGCGCGCCCCGGGCGGCCAGCGCCTGCGCGATGCCCAACCCATGCCGCGCCCGGCACCGCTGACCAGCGCCACTTTTCCATACAGCCTGAACATGACCTGCACTCCTTGGTTGTGGAAGGTCCCGAGCTGACCAGACCTCCCGGACATACTCCAAACGGACGGGGTCAAAACCGGCGGGATCCACAAGATAGAAAAGTCAGACACACATCAGGAGACCGACTTGAGTACAGACCACCCGTTTGAGGGCCGAAGCGCAGGCCCCCTGTCCGGAATGCGCATCCTCGAATTCGCAGGCATCGGGCCTGCCCCTTTCGCCGGCATGATGCTGGCCGACATGGGCGCCGAGCTCATTCTCATCGAGCGCAGCGCCGACCATGCAGCGGCATCCCGCTACCCACGCATGGCGCAGAACCGGGGCAAGAGGTCCATCGCACTGGATCTCAAGTCCGAAGGCGGACGCGCAGTCGCCTGGAAGCTGATCGAGTCTGCCGATGCGCTGATCGAAGGCTTCAGACCCGGCGTGATGGAGCGCCTGGGCTTCAGCCCCGAGGAGGTCGCCCGCCGTGCTCCCCGCCTGGTCTTCGGCCGCGTCACCGGCTGGGGCCAGACAGGCCCCCTGTCCCACGCCGCAGGCCACGACATCAACTATGTGGCGCTGACGGGGGTGATGTCCACTTCCATGCGCCCCGGACAGGCTCCCGTGCTTCCACCGACCATCGTGGGCGATATGGCGGGCGGCGCCATGTTTCTGCTGTTCGGTCTGATGTGCGCCATGCACGAGGCACGCCAGTCCGGCAGGGGTCAGGTGGTGGACGCCGCCATGATCGACGGCGTGGCAGCCATGAGCGGTCTGATGCACCAGATGCGCGGCGCCATGGGCTACTGGAAGGACGACCCCGCGCGGAATCACTTCCTCAACACATCGCCCTTCTACGAGGCCTTCGAGTGTGCCGATGGCGGATACATCACCCTCGGAGCCATCGAGCCGCAGTTCTATGCCTTGCTGCTGCAGAAGCTCGGCCTGGCCGACGTGGACCCCGGGCGCCAGTACCAGAGCGCCGACTGGCCTGACGTCAAGGCCCGCGTGGCCGAGAGGGTGCGCAGCAAGACGCGGGCACAGTGGTGCGCGGAACTCGAAGGCAGCGATGTCTGCTTTGCCCCGGTTCTGAGCCTGGGCGAAGCGCCTTCTCACCCGCACAATGCCCAGCGTCAACTGTTTGTCGATCTGGACGTGGACGGCAGCATGCAGTGCCAGCCGGCACCCGCTCCCCGCTTTTCGCGCACCCCGGCGCGCAGACCCACGCCCGGCACCAGGATCGGCCAGGACACCGATGCCGTGCTCGCCGCCCTGGGCTATGCCCAGGCCGATATTGCGGCGCTGCGCGAAAGCAAGGCCTGCGCCTGAGCCGCCTGTCTGCGGTGGGTGCCGTCCAACGGGAATGTCCGTCGCTGCAGATCCTTGGATTGCCGATATTTTTCGCATCACAATCCCGGCCCCCCGATTGCGACGGGCTTGCACTCTCAGATGCAATGTGTCTGCCCGCAGCCGGCACGGCCATGCAGACCGGCCCCTGGATGCGGGCCCGGGGCAGCGCTATGTGCCGGGCAAGCTCGATAGCACCACCTTGTTGCGTCCGGTCATCTTGGCACCGTAAAGCGCCTTGTCGGCCGAGCGCAGGACTGCAGGTACATCCAGATCCTTGCCCGGCACCCAGGCCGCGCAACCGATGCTGACCGTGATGCAGCCGAATTCGCTGCCCGTGTGCACGATCGCCAGCTCGGCAATGGCCTCCCGAATATTCTCTGCAATCAGCGCGCCTCCATCCAGGGTCGTGTCCGGCAGCACCACGATGAACTCTTCGCCGCCATAGCGGGCAGCGCTGTCCTCGGGACGCCGGATATTGTCGGCAATGCATCTGGCAACGGTCGCAAGGACCGCATCCCCGGCCTGATGCCCGTAGGTGTCGTTGTAGGCCTTGAACCAGTCGATATCCACGAACAGCAGTGAGAAAGCACTGTGATTCCTTTTGGCACGGTGCCATTCGTGCTCGATGATCTCGTCAAGTTTGCGGCGGTTGTTCAGGCCGGTCAGGCCATCTGTACGCGCCAGCAGCGCCAGCTCGGACTCGGCGCACATGCGGCGCTTGAGCTGGACCCCGAACGCGAAGGACAGACCGATGAAAGCCATGGTGAGCGTTCCCATGACAGAGGCAATCAGAAGGGCGCGCTGACGCCAGACTGCGTAGATATCGGAGTGCGCCTTCGCCACCATGATGATGAATGGCAAGCTCGGAAGGTTCTTGAAGTAATACGCGCGCTGGGCGCCATCCAGGTAGGAGGTGTCCGAAAAGCTGCCTTCAGGTGCCAGCATGAACTGCTTGAACGTGCTGGCGTTGCGGATATTGCGCCCGATGACCTTGGCGTCGAAGGGCTGACGCATCATCATGGCGCCATCCTTTCGGATCAAGGCCAGCGAACCATGCTTGCCCAGCGAAAGCACGGAAAACAGCTTCTGAAAGTACTCCAGCTGGACATCGATCAGCACAATGCCCGCGAAAGAGCCGTCCGCATGGGAGATCCGCCGGCTCAGCGGAATGCTCAGCGAGCCACCATGCAGCGTTGATGAATAGGGGTCTCCCACATAAAGACCGACGTCGGGGCTTTCCTGATGAACCTTGAAGAAGTCATGCTCCAGGTAATGCCCGCCGGGCGGATTTTCCGTGCCCGCATTCAGCACGACCTGCCCCTGTGCATCGAGCACCCGAATGGAGCCCAGGTAGGAGGCCGTCGCGGCCTTGTCGAACAAGGCCGCATTGCGCACATGCGGGGGAGCGGCCATGACCTCGGAGTCGTTCAGCCCATCGACCACGGCCTGCAGGGACAATGCATAGAGCTCGAAGTTGCGCACCACATCGTTCTCGGCCAGAAGCGCCACGTTGCGCGACGTCTCTATCGCATGCGCCATGGCATCCAGCCGACTCTGATAGAGAACAATGGTGCAGATGGCCGTCATCGAGAGCGCGATGATGCCCCCTACCAGAAGCATCGCATAGGGGGCACGGGAAACGACGTTGCTGTGATCAAAAGCAGGCTTGCGAAATAGTTTCATGTCGTTGCTGTATTTGAGCGAGCCGGTCGCATTTCTTCGATGCAGGCAGGCCGGTGCGTTCTTGTGGGGCAACACCGGACAATGGCCTCCGCGCTCCCCCATTCTGCCTGTGTTTGCCGCCACAGCGTTGCCCCCGTGCAGCAGCGGGCAGCGCAATGCTCCCAAACGCCTGACAGCCTGCCTGCGGGAGCAGGCTGCAGGTCTCGGAAATGCTGGCGAATCGGCAACTTCCCGTGTGCGCCCATGCCAGCGCGTTGACCGAAGAGCCAACCCGGCAGGAAGAGCCGAACGGCTGGCTTGTCTTCGGTGCAACAGGCGCCGGCCCATCAGGGCAGGACGCACCGCCCCGCGCAGAGCGGGCCGGTGACTGGCAGGCCATGGTGCCTGTCCGTCTCATTCCAGACGATACGGTGCAATCCGCAAATGCGTGCTGGCGCGCGCAGCCAGATCCCGGAGCAGCGGCTTTCGGTCACCCGAGCCGTGGATGGCGATGCCTGCAATGGGCTGCTGCGGCAGCATCTCCGAACGCTCTGCTGTAGTCCTTGTGCTTTCTCCCAGCAAGCACAGCTGCTGGAGAAATCAGTCGGCCGTGACGTTGCCGCCCCCTGGCCATGAAGTCACGGCAGTCATTCCACGGCCGATGCCGACGATCCGTTCATTGATGGACGCCGGGTGCGCACGCGTTGACGACAGGTCGCCACCGATGCCGGCCTGGCAGCACTTCACTTCAGGAAGCGCTCCACCAAACGCACAAAATAGCTGGCTCCGACGGGAATCAGCGCATCGTTGAAATCGTACGACGGATTGTGTACCTGGCAGGGGCCAGGCCCATGGCCGGGCAGGCGGTGATCGCCCTCTCCATTGCCGAGCAGCACGTAGCAGCCGGGACGTTTCTGCAGCATGAACGCAAAGTCCTCGGAGTTGGTCAGTCGGGGGGCGTTGTCATCGACCTGCTCGATGCCAACAACCTCCTGCATGACCGACACCGCAAATGCCGTCTGCTCGGGATCATTCACCAGCGCCGGATAGCTGCGCTCGAAATGCAGCCGTGCCTCGCAGCCATAGGCCGTGGCCGAGCCTTGCACGATATCCTGCATGCGCTGCTCGATCATGTCCAAAGTGCCTGCGCTTTGTGCCCGTACGGTTCCGCCCAGCCAGGCACGGTCGGGGATCACGTTGACGGCATCGCCGCCGTGGATTTGCGTGACCGATAGCACAGCCGCGTCATCAGGCGTTCGATTGCGCGAGATGATGGTCTGAAGAGCCATGAGGATCTGCCCGGAGCACATCAGGGGATCCACGCCTGTGTCGGGCTGCGAGGCATGTGCCCCCTTGCCTTGGACATCGATGCGAAAGCGGTTGCTGGAGCTCATGAATGGGCCCGCTCGTACGCCGAAGCTGCCGATGGCGCGCCCCGGGGCGTTGTGCAGTCCGAAGACGGCATCGCAGTCGAAGCGCTCGAACAGTCCGTCTTCAATCATGGCGCGCGCGCCGGCCTGCCCGCCCTCCTCGGCGGGCTGGAAAATGCAATGCAGCGTGCCCTCGAACTCGCCACTGTGGGCCAGATGCCAGGCCGCAGCCAGCAGTATCGCCGTGTGACCGTCATGACCGCAGGCATGCATGCGGCCTTCGTGCTTTGAGCAGTGTGCAAAGGTATTGAGCTCCTGCATGGGCAGCGCGTCCATGTCGGCACGCAGACCGATTCGGCGAGCGCCCCGGCCGCGCCTGAGCGTGCCGACCACGCCCGTTCCCCCCACGCCGCGCGTGACCGCATAACCCCAGCGCTGCAGGCAGTCGGCCACCAGCGCGCTGGTGCGCTCCTCTTGAAAGCCCAGCTCAGGATGGGCATGCAGATCGCGGCGAATCTGACGGAATTTCGGGTTGTCGGCAATGGCTTGAATGATTGGCATGGCGACCCCTCAATGCAACTTCACGCTCAAGCTGCGGGCCTTGGCCTCGTCGCGCGCAATCTGATCGGCGAACTGGCGTTGCTCGGTCGCGGTGGCCACTTGCATGCCCATGCCTGTCAGCTGCTCCGGAACGCCTTTCGATGCCAGAGCAGCTTCCAACGCCGCCTTGAGACGGGCGATGTGATCTGGCGCGACCCCCCTGGGAGCGAAAAGGCCCATCCAGCCACTCATTTCCAGGCCCTTGACGACCTTGCCTTCGTTGAGCGTGGGAATGTGCTTGATCATGGGCTGTCGCTGCAAGCTTGCCACACCCAGAACCTTGATGCGACCGGCCCGGATATGTGGCAGGGCGGTTGCCGGCACCATGACCGCCAGGTCGATCTGGCCACCCAGCAGGTCTGCCAGCAGCGGGCCCGCGCCCTTGTAGGGCGCATGCAGCATGCGCACCTTGGCGCGTTGCTGCAGGTCTTCCATCACCAGATGCTGCATGGTGCCCATTCCGGGACTGCCATAGCTGATGGACTCTGGCCCGGCACGCAAAGCCGAGATCACGCCATCCAGGTCATTCGCCGGCAAGTCCTTGCGTGCCACCAGCAGCGGGGAGTTCGAGCTGATAGGACCGATCGGCACGAAGTCCCTGGCTTCGTAACGCACATTCCTGTTGAGCACGGGCACCAGCACCACATCGTTGATGGAGCCCACCAGCAGCGTGTATCCATCCTTGGCAGCGTTGGCGACTCTGCCCGCCCCCAGGGCCCCGCCAGCACCGCCCAGGTTCTCGATCACCACGGGCTGCCCCAGTTCAGCCGATAGCCGGGGCTGCACCACGCGGATGGCGGCGTCGATGGAGCCGCCCGAGGCGAAGGGCACGACCAAGGTGACGGGTTTGTCCGGGAAGCCTGCCGCTCTGGCAGAGGCTGCCAGAGCGCAGGCGGTGCTGACGGTGGCCGCTGCACAGAGCAGACGGCGGACAAGCGAGAGGGGCGCAGAACGCATGATGTGTCTCTTTGTTGATGAACAGCCTCGAAAGCGGGCACAGGCAAGTCTGGGGCATGGCCTCCACCTCTCAAGTGCTAAATTGCACTCAGCTATGCAATCTACGACTACCTCACACTTGCCCAACTCATGGCGCTCTTCGGCCTTGCTCAATCGCTTGTTGGCGCGCACGCGCCTGCGTCAGCTGCAACTGCTCGTGCTGATTGCCGATCTGGGCAGCATCCAGCGGGCAGCCGAAGCGGTGGGGCAGACGCAGTCATCAGCGACCAAAGCCCTGTCCGAGCTGGAGCGGATGGTGGGCTTGCCGCTCTTCGAGCGCCATGCACGCGGTGTACGCCCCACGTTGACCTGCCGCGACCTGCTGCCGCTGTTGCGCAGCATGCTGGGCTCACTCACGGGCTGCGCAGAAAGGTTGGCGGCGGCAGCGGAAGGAGCGCAGGGCGTGCTCAGCGTAGGGGCCATCACCGGGGCCTTGTCGGGCTTTCTGGGCCGAGAGCTCGGTCCATTTCTTGAGCACAATCCGCAATTGCGTGTGGAGGTGGTGGAAGACAGCCACCACGCGCTTTTGGCCGCACTGGCGGCGCGCACTCTGGACATGGTGCTCGTGCGCGAGCCTCCAACGCTGGCCAGCGGAACACGCTTCGTGCCGCTGCTGCAGGACAAGGTGGTGGCAGTCGCCGGGCCGAGCCATCCGCTGCGCCGCAAGCGCTTCCTGCATGCCGACCAGATGCTGGAGCAGCGATGGGTGCTGGCCCCCCTGTCCACGCAGATGCATGAGGCCTTCGAGCGCCTGTTCGAGCCCTGTGATCAGTTGCCCCGGCATTCACCTCTGATCACGCGCTCCCTGCCCATGCTGCTGGAGTACTTGCGCACCACGGATGCCGTGGCATTGACACCGCTGAGCGTTGTCCAGCCCTTTGTCCAGGCAGGGTGGCTGCAGGTCTTGGCGCTGCAGTTTCCAGCCACGCTGTCCGCAATCGGCGTGCTGGTGTCAGAGGCTCCCGAAAAGCAGGGAGTGGCGCTGCTGACCGATTACCTGGTGCAAAGATTGGCATAGGGACACCCGCCATTCCTCGTCAATGGCACCCTGCCTCATCGAAGGCATGTTTGCGGTTGCCATCGGCCCACCGCTGCTGTCTGGCGGTCCATGTTTGCGGCCTCCCGCCGGAAGCTTCCGCCCAACCTTCCCATGGGCACCCGACCGCAATCTTCCCGTCGTTTCAGACAACCCTGCGACCTTCTCTGCGGCCGGGCCATGCGTGCGCAAAGACTGCTTGCCATCGCGCGGTTCCGCCACGACGCCATGCATCCGGCCGTGCCCGCACAGGCCGGTGGGCATTGCGGCCCTGCTCTGGCGATCTCGCCGTCGGACCTGTTCTCGCCACCGCGCATTCAGGCCTGCGGGCTTCTTGCAGGAGGGTCTGCCTGCATCGCAGGGCTGGCAGTTGCTTGCGGCAAGATCGCAGGCGCAGGATCCAAGACGTCCAAAGTCTGTACACAGCTTGCCGGCAGGCTGTTCAAGCCATGGCGCTCGATTGCCCTTCCACAAGCCGATCAGAATCTCAAGAGAACGGACCCGAGCCTGTTTCCTGCCGGCGCAGAGCGCTCCTACTTGTTGCCCAGCCAGGCCACGCTGTTGAGAAAGATGCGCACCAGCTCGGTCTGGCGGCGCACGCCGGTCTTGGAGAAGATGGAGCGCAGGTGGGCACGCGCCGTGTTGCGGCGGATGTTGAGCGCTTCGGCGGCCTCTTCCAGCGACAGGCCGTTGGCCAGCTGGATGGCCAGCGAGGTCTCGGCCGGCGTCAGCTGGAACAGCTGCTGGGCCAGCTTCACGGGGGGATCGGCCTTGCCGCCGGTATCCCGCACAAAGACCGCAACGCTGGGGCGCTGCTTGCCTTCGGTCCACTCGTCGGGCGAGATGCTCTGCACCACCACGCCCCAGTTGAGCTGGCCCGACTGGCGGCTGACCGACATGCCTTCGGTCATCGACAGGCGGGAGACCTGGGTGTGCATCAGGGCGTCCTTGATCAGGCGCTGCAGCTTGCGGTTGTCGTTGGCGTAGTTGGCTTCCAGCATGCCGCCGGAGATCTTCAGGCCGTCCTGCATGTCCAGGATGCTGGCCGCAGCCGGATTGCACTCCAGCACATTGCCGTTCTGGTCGAGGATGACCACGCCCACCATCAGCTGGGCCGTGGCCTTGCTGTAGAGCGAGATGACCTGACGGTCCTGGTTCACCGAGAGATGCAGATTCAGCGCACGCTTGATATGCGGCAGCATCATGGAGCCGAAGGCACGCTCCTGCTTGTTGAAAGCCGGGGCCCCTTCGGGCCGCGTGACGCGCAGCCCGTAGACGCAGCTGTCCTTGGTGACGATGTCGGCAGCCATCACGTGAAAGACCTGCAGCTGCTTGCACCAGTCGTTGTAGTAGCTGGAAGCACGCCACTCGGACTCGGGCATCACGTCCCCCACGGTCACGATACGGTCGGTGGGCATGCTGCGAAACGGGCTCATGCTGATCTTGGGGCAGTTCGGCATCAGGTCGCGGCGATCGCCCGCCGCCGAGACGATCAGACCTACATCGTCGGCCGAGCCGGGACGCACGATCAGCGAGGCGTAATTGCCGCCCAGTTGCAGGCGCAGGGTCTCCAGAAAAGGCTTCCAGCCTTCCGGGTCCATGGCCGCTTCATAGAGCTGGCTGATCAGCGCACTGAACTGCTCTGCGCTCACGAATGGCGTATCGGCGGGTGCGCGCACCGGGGCCGGGGTGTCGAATACGGGCACATCCTTGATCACGCAGGCAATGGAGCTCGGCGTGTAGGTGGAGAAACCCATCTTGGCGAAGGCGCTGTCCATCATGTTCAACTCCTGGGTTGAAGATTGCTAGCAGACAGGTCAGTTCAGCTCAAACAGGCCGGCAGCGCCCATGCCGCCGCCAATACACATGCTCACCACCACAAACCGTACGCCACGGCGGCGGCCTTCGAGCAGGGCATGGCCGACCAGACGGGCCCCCGACATACCGAAGGGGTGTCCGATGGAGATCGCACCGCCATTGACGTTCAGGCGCTCATCGGGAATGCCCAACTGATCGCGGCTGTAGATCACCTGGCAGGCAAACGCTTCATTGATTTCCCACAGGCCGATATCCCCCACGGTCAGGCCATGCTGCCTGAGCAGCTTGGGGATGGCATGGACGGGCCCGATCCCCATTTCGTCGGCACGGCAGCCCGCCACGGCCACGCCTCGGTAGGTGCCCAGAGGCGCAAGACCGCGATGACGGGCTTCTTCGGCGCTCATGATCACACAGGCACTGGCACCGTCGGACAGCTGGGAAGCATTGCCGGCGGTGATGAACCGCCCTTGCGGCACCCACTGGCCGTTCTTCCAGACAGGCTTGAGCCGGGCCAGGCTCTCGAGCGTGGTGTCGGCACGGTTGCCCTCGTCGCGGGTCAGCGTCACCTCCTCGCTGCCGGTCACATTGCCTTCCTTGTCAAACAGCTGCTTGACCGTGGTCAGCGGCACGATTTCGTCATCAAACAGGCCCTTTTCCTGCGCCGCAGCCACGCGCTGCTGGCTGCGCAGCGAGTACTCGTCCTGGGCTTCGCGGCTGATGCCGTAGCGCTGGCTGACCAGCTCGGCCGTCT